>JALZWO010000131.1 GCA_023300375.1 Granulosicoccus sp.
GCACCACCATTGGGCTGACCCGGCGAGCTACTAATAAGCGCATTAACACCCACACCATCGATAAAATCCGCATTCGGCCAGAGGCTCTCCACAACCACCGTGCCTGGCTGCACACCATCAAACACCATCGCTTTGAGCGACACACAGCCTTGCTTGTTGCCTAAAGTGACGGCCTCCCCATCAGTTAGACCATACACATCCATATCCTGTGGATGAACAAGGACTTTCGGTTCTTTTTCCATACGACGACTAGACGCTGTTTCAGTAAAACTCGTATTCAAAAACTGCCTGGCAGGGGCCGCAACAAGTCTCAACGGGTGTTCTTCACTCACATTGTCAATCACATCCCAATGGTCAGGATAGCGTGGCATACCTTGCGTGTTAGGACCCACGCGGCTCCAGTCAGGTTTAAAGTGAAAGCGCTTGTCGGGTGTGCCAAAGCCTTGCCTGAAGTTAGCATTATCAAATTGCTCCACGGGCCTGCAATCATGTCCTCCACTGGCTAGCAATGCGTCAAAGTCGGGCAAGCCTGACACCTGCAACATCGTGTCGACCAATTGCCGTTCATCACACTTGAACCCTTCATGTTCAAGCCCAAGACGTTGTGCTAATGCCTGTAGCAGTTGATGATTACTACGACATTCTCCAGGCACATCTATGAGCTTGGGGCCTACTTGCAAATGCGTATGTCCACCGGCTGTGTATATGTCATCGTGCTCGAGAAACATAGTAGCGGGTAATACTATATCTGCCATTTGGGCAGTCTCCGTCATGAACTGTTCGTGCACAACAGTGAATAGATCGTCGCGCGCCAGGCCTTTCAATACCTTGAGCGTATCGGGTGCCACGACAGCAGGATTGGTGTTTTGCACAAACAATGCTTCAACAGGTGGACCTCCCTGAAGATCAACAGGGTTTCCCAGCAACGCTTCACCAATGCGTGATTGATCAATCACTCGGGTATTACAGGCAATGTCCAAACCTTCAATTTGTGTTTTATCTAATGTGTAGATTTCGCCATTTCCATATAACGCACCGCCTCCCTCAAACTGCCACGCACCACTTATCGCAGGTAAACAACTCACTGCATGCATATTCACAGCGCCGTTGCGAGAACGTGAGAGCCCATAACCAATGCGTATAAAGCTTTTGTTAGTTTTGCCATACAATCTGGCAAACTGCACAATCTGATCACAACTTAAACCGGTAATCTGTGCAGCCCACTGTGGTGTATGTTGTTTGAAGTGTGCGCGCACATCGTCGTTCATGTCGGTATGACTGGCAAGATACGCATCGTCTGCTAGACCTTCTTCGAGCATCACATGCATCACAGCGCACGCTAAAGCTCCATCTGTACCGGGCTTGAGCATCAAGTGCAAATCTGCCTTGTCGGCTGTTTTGGTTCTGTACGGATCAACAACCACAAGCTTTGTCTGACTGTTACGCCGCGCCTGCGCTATGTGGTGCATCACGTTCACCTGAGTGCTAACCGGGTTACCGCCCCAAACAACCACTAGCTCGCTCTGGTGCATCAAACGAACATCACTACCATTTTTAATGCCTGTCCCTGCTTTGAAACCAGCATCAGAGAGTGCGACACAAAATGTGGAGTGCTGCCGTGAGGTTGCGTACTCGCGCCTGAACCGTTCCAGCCCATCGCGTTGTACCAAGCCCATGGTGCCGGCATAGTGAAAAGGCCAGATGGCCTCACCTCCACTACGTGATTTGATAGCAGAGAATTTTTCACACACCGTATCGAGTGCTTCGTCCCATGAAATTCGCTCAAAGTTGCCGTTCTTGCGTAACAAAGGGTGCATAAGCCGATCAGGATGATGCACGCGTTCGGCATAGCGAGACACCTTGGCGCAGATAACCCCTTGTGTATAAGAGTGATCCTTGGCACCGTAAACCTTACCGATTGTCGCAGCGTCCAACACCTCCACCTCTAGCGCACAGGTACTAGGGCAATCGTGTGGACAAACGCTTCGGCGGCGCAAGCTCTTGGTAGACATGTAGGCTGTTTCACTCGAGGGTGTGCGACCAGACTAATCGAAAACAAACTCAAAAGTAATACCTGGATAGTTGACGTTGGTTAATCAACAAGCTGCTCCAAGTTTGAACACGCTAGTTTAGCTGGTGCCAGATTCATTCATTGCAACACCATAGTCATGCTCTGCTCAATAGCTATTGACACAGCGCTACGCGTAAAACAAACTCCTTTTTTGCACAGTCAAACATCGATCCAACACTCTATGAACAATACTCAGCAAGCACACCTTAAAGCAGGCGTCTTCGGCCTAGGATCGATGGGCTCTGGCATGGCCACATCACTGCTTAGCGCGAACCTGGACGTTTACGGTTTTGACCCACATCCGCCGGCTGTAGAGGCATTTACCCGCTCTGGTGGACGCTCAGCGGAGATGCAAAGTGTTGCCGCGAAGCTTGATATCGTTGTATTGGTTGTTGTCAATGCTCTGCAAACAGAGTCTGTGCTCTTCGGCGACACAGGTATCGTCCAATGGTTAGCCCCTGGCGCAACGGTCGTATCATGTGCAACAGTGCCACCGGAGTTTGCACGCACCATGGCTGCGCGTTGTGCTGAGGCAGAGGTGAACTACCTCGACGCACCCATCTCTGGTGGCTCGGTCAAGGCTGCCAACGGTGATCTGACCATCATGGCCAGCGGCACACCCGAAGCCTTCGCTGGGGCAAAACCTGCGCTGGATGCGATGGCAGGCAAGGTATTTGAACTCGGCAACGAAGCGGGTGCAGGCTCCGCAATGAAAGTCGTCAATCAACTATTAGCAGGCGTGCATATAGCCGTAGCTGCAGAAGCCATCACCTTTGGTATAAGCCAAGGAATCGATGCTAGCCAGTGTGTGGAGGTGATATCACAATGCGCAGGCACCTCGTGGATGTTCGAGAATCGCGGGCCACACATTGCACAAGGCGATTACACCCCCCACTCCTCTGTAGAGATCTTTGTCAAGGATCTGGGTATTGTCAGCGACATAGCCCGCCAATCACGCTTCGCTGCACCCATTGCCGCAACAGCGTTGCAACAATTTATCGCAGCCTCTGGCATGGGGCACGGACCTGAAGATGACTCTGCTGTTGCAAAAGTGTATGCGCAGCAAACAGGCGTTAAGTTGCCAGGGGATACGGAGTAGGGATGATTGTAAAAGGGATTAGCGCAATCAAACTCACAACTCGGCCAAAGCCAGCAGCTCTATAACTTCACCATCGCGCAACACCTTTACAACAAAACTGTCACCCGGGGTCAATGAGGCAATTTGTTCTTTGATTGCGTTAAAGTTATGAGGTCCATCGCATACGATGCCCTGAATTGACAGAACGATATCGCCTCCAAGATCTAACTCAACCCCTTCTATTCGAGCAGAAATTTTTCCACCTTGCATACCCGCTACATCAGCGATCGAACCACTCACAACGCGCTGTACCAGCAACCCTGTGGTTTGCGGAACATTTAACGCCGCAGCAATATGTGGCTCAAGGAATACACCTTCAAACCCGGTCCAGAACGCTGAACTGTTCATCAGTGCCTCCTCAACACCGTTTATTGAAACAGCGAAGCCGATGCCGTCAAATCCACCGCTTTTGGAGAGTATAAAACTGACAATGCCGATAACCTCACCTTCTTTGTTGAACATTGGCCCACCAGAATTACCAGTGTTGATGGAGGTGTCTGTTTGCAAAAATTCGATCAACTCCCCGCCTGCTATCAAACCGCGATTTAATCGGCCAGACAGTGTGCCCACCGATAGAGTCTGCTCGATACCAAAAGGCGCACCTATAACGTATACCGGCTCACCGATTCTCACAGTGTCAGAATCACCCATGGTCGCAGCTACTGCATCTTCAGGAGGATTGACGAGTTGCAGCACGGCAACGTCGCTACTGACAATCGAGGAGACGACCTCGGCAGGCGTGGTGTATCCATCTTTGAACTTCACGACGATACGATCAGCACTTTGAATAACATGTGCAGCTGTGATAACTAAACCCTCCTCTATCAGCACGCCTGAGCCTAACCCAGATGGCGTAACGTTCTGTCCACTGGAGCTCACTGTTGCGGTATGAATAGTGACCACTGACGGGCTAGTGTCCTCATAAAGATCCGCAAAATCTTGGGCGTTAGCAGTAAAAGAATAAGCCAACAGCATAAAAGCCAACAGGGATTTAATGAAACGCATGGGCATTGTCTGGCTTTTTAAATTTGACATAATTTTTAGAAGACTCGTCGTATCGGTTTACGTTGAATCTACTACGTAATGCGTTTCTTTGCTACGCGTACATTAGACAATGTACATTCATGAGTATTTCCATGTGCGGTGAAACGCTGCAAGCGCTGCGCAAGATGTGTAGTCTTGATCTTTCACCAAGGACACATTGCTCTGAGCCAAAAAAGTTCCATGAAATGTTCCATTACGCGTATTTTGCCGTAAACCTATTATCTCTTCCGCTATATCCACTTACACGTTTTCTCTCTTCACTAACTGGTGCTAGATCCTGCTAGCAATGGATTCACAATGCGTACCTCATCCCGCAAGAAACCCGGCCTCTTCAGAAGATTCTTTCGTTTACTGTGGCGATCAATCAAAGTGTTTAACACGCTTGTGTTTAGCTTGATATTTCTATCTCTATTAGCGGGTATATTGTTTTTAGTTTTCAACCAACAAGGCCCTGCAATACCCAGTGGTGCTGCGCTGGTGCTAAATCCGACAGGCTCTTTAGTGGAGCAAGAAAGCTTCGTGGGCACAGCTTCCCTACTACAAGGCGACGACCTACCGCGAGAGGTCTTGGTCAACGATATTACTGACGCATTGGCATTAGCCAAAGACGACGACCGAATTGCACTTGTCGTACTTGAACTGGACAAACTACAAAGAGGGCTGTTACCCAAACTGGAAAGAGTCGCAAGGGCGATAGTCGAATTTAAAACCAGCGGTAAGCAGGTCATCGCTGTTTCCGACAACTACAGTCAATCGGCGTTGTACTTAGCGGCCCAAGCCGATGAAGTGCTATTGAATCCAGAGGGCATGGCGATACCAGAAGGCTTTGCCATGTACAACCCGTACTTTAAATCTCTCCTTGATAAACACGATGTCACCGTTAATTTATTCAAAGTCGGAAAATATAAGTCAGCTGCTGACCCGTTTACTCGCGATAGCATCTCACCTGAAGATAGGGAGGCACGTACGCTCATTTTAGATGCATGGTGGACGTCTTATACGGCCACGATTGAAACGGCGCGTGGCATGAGCGCTGGCAGCATAGACGAGATGCTTCAGAATGCACCAGAGCAACTTCAATTGGTGGACGGAAACATCGCGCAACTGTCGTTGCAAAAGGGCCTTGTAGATCGCTTAGTTACGGCATCAGAGCGACGTCGGTATCTCATCGAACTTGTCGGTGAGGATACCGACACGAAGAACTATCGAGGTATAAGCTACAAAAAATATCTTTATGCTGCTCGTTTACCAGAAAAACCAAAGCCAAACAAAGTAGCCGTCATCACAGCCGTCGGCAATATTTTAGATGGTGATGCGCCAACCGGTGAAATCGGCAGTCGATCATTGACCAAGCTGATCAGGAAAGCCACGTCCAATGACACTGTTGCGGCCATTGTCTTACGCATAGATTCTGGTGGCGGCAGCAAAACAGCCTCGGAAGTTATCCGTAGCGAACTGGCAGCTGCACAAGCCTCAGGTATTCCTGTGGTCGCTTCGATGGGATCCTTTGCAGCTTCTGGTGGTTACTGGATAGCCGCCTCTAGTGATCAGATATGGGCATCACCTACTACAATAACTGGCTCTATTGGTATCTTTGGATTAATTCCCACTTTTGAGAAAACACTAGCCCGCTACGGCATTTATAGTGATGGCGTGACCACCACTCCCATCGCTGGAGGAGCCAGTGTTATGAGAGGAATTACACCGGTCTACGGCGAGGTCCTGCAAACGATTATTGAAGCAGGCTACCAACAATTCCTGAGTACTGTAGCCGACGGACGAGATATGACTGTAGAGTCAGTGCACGAGATAGCCCAAGGGCGAATTTGGACAGGTGAAAAAGCTCAAGAGCTGGGGCTGGTGGATAAACTTGGAGATCTTGATCAAGCGATCAGTGCCGCAGCACAACTGGCAAACATCGAAAACTACTCTGCGTGGCATGTAAAACCCGAACGATCAGCAGAGGAAACTATTCTGCGCGCACTGATGAAGAGCACGGTAGGCTTGCTACCGAAAACAGCAGCTACCCCCATTGCTCAAGTGACCGGCATGATCAAAAACAAGCTTGGTTTTCTAAACCATCTGAATGATCCTAATCATGCGTACGTAATCTGCGGTGAATGTATCGAATTGCAGTAAAACGCCTAACTCATAATATGTGAACTTCGTCACAATCCTGTGGTACCTTCAAGTGAAGCTTAAAGAGTGCACAGTATGAAGACGTGTAGCAATAGATCAATTGCTACACGCCAAAGCTGATAAGCAAAGATGATTCAATCCGCCTTTGAACCTTTCACTTGCGAGAACGTAGATGAGAACTTCAGTTACCACAGCTGCAGCCATTAGTACGGCCCTGCTTTGTGCATCATGGATAACCAGCGTGCAAGCACAAAACCGTATTGATACCCAACGCCCCGATGCACCCGAGCTATCAGCTTATGGTGAGTTTGAAATCGGCACCCGCCCTATGACTCTAACCAACCCAGGACAAATCGATGTCTTGGCGCTTGACCCATCAACAGAACAACCTGCTGAACTGCCTACCTACGACAGGCCTCTCGAAATTCAGTTGTGGTACCCAGCCTTTCCAGGTGCCGACGGCCGTAAGGATCTAAAAGTATTCTTACGCGATGGCGTAACAGAAATAGAGATGTTCGGGCAAGCTACCAAATGGGCAGCACCTGTTGTTGGTGCTGGACCATTCCCGTTGGTCATCGTATCCCACGGTTATCCAGGCAATCGGTTTTTGCTCTCGCATCTGGCAGAAAATATTGCCTCGAAAGGCTATATCGTTGCCTCCATTGATCACACTGATTCAACGTATCGCACGCAGGCAGCCTTTGGATCGACGCTGCGTAATCGCTCACTAGATCAACTATTTGTTCTCGATGAAATGGCTCGTCTTAACAACGATACAACCAGCTTCCTGAACGGTTTAATAGACACAGATAATACTGCCATCGTCGGTTATTCCATGGGCGGCTACGGTGCTGTTATAACCGCAGGCGGTGGTGTTACCGCAGCATCTGTCGGCTTTGGTTTCAGCCCGCCGTTTGGCACGTTGGGTATTCATGAAAGCGGTAGTGATACGCACAACGCGCTGCCAGACCCACGAATCAAAACAGCGATTGCCTTTGCACCATGGGGCCGAAATTTTGGATTTTTTGATGCTTCCAGCAATGCGGGCATTCAGATCCCTATGTTGTTTGTAGCGGGCTCTGAAGATGATGTGTCGTTGTACGAAGATGGCGTGCGTGCTATCTGGGATGAGGCTGTTAATGTAGACCGTGCTTTGTTGACACTGGTAAACGCCAATCACAATGCAGCAGCGCCCTTTCCTGCACCTGCAGAAAGCTTTGAGGTCAGCGAAAATCTAGGACGTGCCACGTTTGACCATTACGCAGATGCTGTTTGGGACACCGTGAGAATGAACAACATCGCGCAGCATTTTTCAACCGTTTGGCTTGATCGCTATCTGAAAGAAGATGCCTCTAGAGACACCTACCTGAGCTTGATAAACGACTCCAACGATGGTGTATTTTCCACTAACGATGACGGATCGTTTGCCGACGACCATACTTACTGGGCAGGCTTTCCAGATCGCTCTGCCAAAGGCTTGATGTTTGAATGGTTACGCGCAGGCGAAAGCACACGGTAAACTCTTATCAGCAAATATCGAGCGTCTTCCAAACTCCGCCTTCGTTTGATGAACTGACTACAGCATTGACGAATGCAACACCTAAAAGCCCATCGTGCACGGTGGGCACTAAACTGTTCTCTGGCGGAGAACCCCCATCGCGCTTTGCCATCATCACACGCGCCGCGTCGCTGTACAAATTGGCAAACCCTTCAAGATAGCCCTCAGGATGTCCACCCGGAATACGTGTAACCGCATTGGCTGCATCATTGGCACCACTGCCGCCTCGGGTTAGCAAGCGTTTGGGCTCACCTAATGGCGTAAACCATAGATAGTTAGGATCCTCCTGACTCCACTCTATGCCGCCTTGACTCCCATACACGCGCAGTTTAAGTGCGTTCTCATTGCCAAGTGCCACCTGACTTGACCACAACATGCCGCGGGCGCCGCCTTTGAATCGCATTAACACGTGCGCGTTATCATCTAAAGCGCGCCCCTCAACAAAGCTCTGAATGTCGGCACACAAAGTATCTAGCGTTAAGGTAGTCACAAATGCCGCTAAATTGAATGCGTGCGTGCCTATATCACCAATACAACCCCCTAATCCTGAGCGTTTTGGATCGGTACGCCAGTCGGCCTGCTTTTGTCTGCTTTCCTCTAGCCTTGTCGACAGCCACTCTTGAGGGTATTCCACTTGTACAATGCGCACGTCACCAAGTTCACCGCCTTGAACCATTGAGCGCGCTTGCCTGATCATGGGATAGCCCGTGTAATTATGTGTGAGTACAAATAGCGCATCTGATTCTTGTGCGCACTTGACCAGAGCCTTGGCATCGTCAAGACTCGATGTTAAAGGCTTATCGCAGATAACGTGAATACCTTGCTCCAGAAACGCTTTGGCAACATCAAAATGCAAGTGGTTGGGCGTCACTATACTGACCGCTTCAATGCCATCGTCTCGCGCAGCTTCAGCCTTCGCCATGTCGGTAAAGCTGGTGTAGGCTCGATCAGCAGCGACCCCCATATCAGCTGCTGATTGTTTAGATTTCTCTGCTGTGGATGAAAACGCACCTGCAAGTAAAACATAATGGTCATCGATTCGAGAGGCTATTCTGTGTACGGCACCAATAAAAGCATCACGTCCACCACCCACCATGCCTAGACGAATGCGCGAGGGTTTTGCACAGTCATTCATCGACTAATCCTCTGCACCCGTTATTTTCTCGCTGGCAGTATCACCACCGGCCTTTTGATATTTTTTCATTACCATCACTTCGTTGTCGATAAGAAGCAGCCTATGACAAATGGAACGATCTTGTCGACATGTCAATATTTTGTCTTGACGAGGAGGGCACTCAGTTGGTTTGCTTGAACGCTCGATAAGCCATCTGCAACGTTTTGTATTTCCAAAACAGTCGATCGGACGTATTACCTACTGTTCGCCTCAAGTCGCTGAGGCTGTTGATCTCCCTGAGTGAAGCAAAATTTTAAATACTTCACAGATTTCATGTTGCAGCTACTCATGTAAGTGCTGATAATTGAACCATAGCTTGTGAATTGACTCTCAAGCACAAATTTACCTGTATCGGTATTGGTACACAAGCATCACACTTTGCGAAGAAAACGCACAATAAATCGATGATTTGGTACGTTGCCAGCCGATACAGTTTCTAGGCAAATCTGCCTTTTGGAAAACAATTGATGATGAAAATTTTCTCCTCACTGAGTCTGCCAACGATAGTGCTTGCAAGCCTGCTTGTTCAGGCCTGCGGCGACACAGGTGTGGTAATTGATCAAGTAGGAGCTTCTGGTGGATCAGGAGGAGGCGGCGGCCTAGGGGGAGAGCAACCAACGGAAAACACGAACCCGGATGGCTCAACCGGGGGCACACCATCGACTACCAGCGTTTCCAATCTGAACGCTGACGATGTTGAGGCATCTCGATTTCTAGCCCAGGCCACGTTCGGCGCGACGCCTCGAACCATTGCTGAGCTAAATAACGCTGGCAGCTTCGCCGACTGGATTGACAACCAAATGGCTCTGCCAGTATCGCTTACAGAGCCATACACGCGAGCCAACAGCAACAACAGCAGTACGGTAGAGAGACACGAAATCTGGTGGAACAACACTCTAGATCAGCCAGATCAACTTCGCCAGAGAGTCGCTTTTGCGCTCAGCCAGCTATTTGTGACATCCGATCAGGATTTCCTGCTCGCTAACAACCAATACGGCATGTCTAACTACTACGACACGCTCAGCATCAATGCCTTTGGCAACTATCGTGAGCTGCTTGAAGCAGTCACCTTGCATCCGATAATGGGTGTGTACCTGAGTATGGTCAGAAACGAGCAAGCCGATCTGGTAAATAATATTCGGCCTGATGAAAACTATGCGCGTGAAGTTTTGCAGTTGTTCTCTCTAGGGTTGTTTCAATTAAATAATCGTGGCGAAGCACTCCCTCTAAACAACCCAGTGCCGGCATACACGCAAACTCAGGTGGAAGAGTTCGCTCGCGTATTCACCGGTTGGAACTTCAGTGCAGTGCCTTCTTGGGAGACTAACAATCTAGGTTTTGAAGGCACTTTCACGCAGCCAATGATACCCGTTGAAGAATTTCACGATACTGGATCAAAAAATCTTTTGAACGGTGCAGTTGCGCCAGCTGGTCTGAGCACAAGGCAAGACATGGAATTTGCGTTGGACAACATTTTCCAACACAACAATGTAGGTGTTTTGATATCACGCCATTTTATTCAGCAGTTGGTGACCAGCAACCCGTCCGGCGAATACATTGAACGTATGACTGCCGTGTTTAATGACAACGGCGGTGGTGTTCGCGGCGATTTAGGCGCCTTGGTCAAAGCCGTGCTGCTTGATCCAGAAGCACGCGAGGGCCATTTAACAAACCCTGATTTTGGAAAAATCAAAGAGCCCGTAGTAAGACTCGCTCACGTCTGGCGCGCACTGGATGCGGTACCGGGAACCGAATCGCTGGGCGTGCACAACACGTCCGACTTTACTTTACATCGAATTGACGAGATGAGCAGTCAGGCGGTAATGAGTTCGCCATCGGTATTTAATTTCTTTAAACCTGATAGCACAGTGGTCACTGGTGGAGTACTCAAATCACCAGAATTGGAAATCATGACGGAGTCAAATCTTGCCTCTACGCATAACAACTACCACGATCAAATATATCGCTTTACAACACGCTCAGATATTGCCTCAAACAATGACAACACGAGAGTCACTCTGGTCAATCTGGAACCACTCGTAGAGCTAGCAACGGATCCCGACAGCCTTCTAGACTGGTACAACCTGATCTTTTTCGCAGGTGGCATGCCAGATGACATGCGCCAAACGTTATTTGACTACATGAACACCCTGCCCAGCGACGACGCAGGTCGCTATGCGAAGGTCCAAGACTCCCTGTTCATGGTGCTAACCGCCCCACAAATTCATTTACAGCGCTAAATACGGCATACCTGCCACTCGATATACCGCTTTAGCAAGAGATAAACACATGCGCAATCCTGTAGACAAAGAAAAACGCCGTCTTCTCAAGGCCCTTTCGATACTTCCTCTAGCCTCCGGAGTTTCCATGGTCGCGGGCAGCGGACGTGCTCTGGCCGAATCGTGCGATACCAGTAGATCGCTAGTCTGCATTTTTATGGCTGGTGGAGCGGATTCATTCAATATCTTTGTACCCGGCGGCAGTCGATACAATGATTACCGCAACTCACGAAATGAATTAGCCGTGCCCGAGTCGGAGATCTTGGAAGTTAGCGATGCACAACAAGGAAGTTTCGGATTCCATTCGCGCCTACCAACTCTAAAATCCCTCTACGATGAACAACGGCTAGCCGTTGTTAGCAACACGGGTACCCTGATACAGCCAACGACAAAATCAGACTTCCTCGGAACAGTCGCCTTGCCACAGGCGCTTTTTGCGCATAACACGCAACAAAAGCTATGGCAGACCGGCGCTGGTATTGTTACTGGCAGTACGTCATTCGGTTGGGGTGGAGCGGTCAGCGATCACGCTCAAACCTGTAACGGCAACACGCCGGTAGCACCTGCATTCTCGATGGGTGGCACTACCGATTGGCTAGAATCAGCCAACTCCAACTATGTCAGTCTGAATGCCGACATAGCCGTTGAGCGCATGAGTGGCTTCAATAACATCAGCGACTGGATTCCCACCAGCCGTCTTTCGCGAGTAGGACCCAGTCTTGAGTCGTTGATAGCACAAGGGCAAGCCAGCGGTAATACTCTAATGAGCCGCGCTATCGCCAATTCAGTGGGTCGCGCCTCTGACGCCACCACTGAGCTTCATTCAGCGCTGGCAGCCAATACCCTCAGTAACATAGCCTTCAACAGCAGTAACAAGTTAGCAAAACAGCTTCACCTAGTCGCACGTCTTATTGCGTCACGGGAACAGTTAGGCATGCAAAAGCAGGTGTTTTTCGTGCAAATGGGCGGTTGGGATACACACTCAGATCAACTAGAGCGTCAACCAGATCTGTTCGACGGCTTCAATGAGGCCATCAGCACTTATCAGCAGGCCATCGACGGGCTTAACCTGGCAAGCAGCGTTACCTCATTCACAGCTTCAGATTTTGGCCGAACACTGAGCAGTAATGGCAACGGCACCGATCACGGCTGGGGCGGACACAGCTTCGTTTTTGGCGGTGCTGTGGATGGTGGTCGTATCGTAGGCGACACACCAAACTACGCATCAACGAATAACGAAGATGATGCTGGTGAAGCTGACGGTAGTTTTGCCGGTCGTATTATTCCGAAAATATCCGTTAACCAATACGCTGCTACTTTATCTCGCTGGATGGGCGTATCAGACGCTGATCTTGCGAACGCATTGCCTGACTTACGGAATTTTACCGAAACAGATCTCGGTTTTATGCGGGCCTAATACGTCGAGCCTAGTCGGGAGTGGCTGGCTAGTTCGAACCAGATAGGCAGACACTGTTTAAACGACTGGTAATGCCTTAAAAATCTGGGAGCCCGTGAGAACTGAATGTCACCAGCTCCCAGAGGTTTATTGACCTTCCCAAAGAACGTTCTGTTTGGCGGTCGCTGCAGCTTCTAGCAAGCTGATAAGAGGCCCTGCCCTCTTATCAAGGCCTATAGGCGCCTCTCTCTCCTCATCATCATCATCAAAATTTGATGCATTGTCGGTAGCCGGCGATTGATCTGTGTTCTGCACACTCAATTTTTCCAGTTCTTCCTGGAGCTTTGCCAGCGCAGCGGGCACATCCTCTGCCATGATGGCTCCAGGTACGTTTCCGCTTTGGCCCATAAGCTTGAGCAAGGCAACGGCGGCTGTACCGAACATAGTAATGTCAGAATACGAATTGCTTGTAAAGGTAACGAGCATGATGATCTTCAATAGAGGCTTTGATTTTGGCAGACTTTAACACACACATTTTTGGCGCGGCTACAGTAGTGAGCCTAGGTGCAGCCTGCGCCACCAAACTTTTCGACTTAAGCATGCCAGAGGGCGTCGCATTAATGATAGCGGGTACAGTTGGTGGGGTTTTGCCAGATATTGATTTGCGAAAATCCGAACCGTCTAAAGCACTGTTTTCGATTCTGGGGCTGCTTGCTGGTCTGATTTGGCTGTTTGCCAACCTGCAGAACCTAACGGGGCTAGAGCTCTGGCTAGGTACGGTATTGGTGTATCTACTCGTGCGCTTTCCATTAGGCTTTATGTTCCACAAGCTAACAACACATCGCGGCGCCATGCATTCATTGATTGCCGCTATTATGTTTTCAGTAGTCACTTGTGCCATCGCATGGCAGCATGTGCAAACCAGTGCTTTGCAAAGCTGGCTGCTTGGCGCCTCAGTGTTTGTTGGCGTTCTGACTCATTTGGTTCTGGATGAACTCTATAGCGTGGACTTTACTGGAGTGCGTATTCGACGATCGTTTGGTAGCGCACTGAAACCATTGGACACGCAGCAGTTGCCTGCTAGTTGTTTCATAATTTTCATTACGTTAGTAGCGTGGTTCTGGTGTCCACCTTATGAAGATGCATTACAGCAAATGAACCAGCGTTACCTGGAGTGGCGTCCTGCTCTTATACCTACATGGCTATGAAAATAAAAGATCCACATACGTGCGCAAGGTCAATCAGCAGCACTGGTGATTTACATGACCATAAAAGCAGATGACCGTAACCAAAAAGGGCAGCTATCGCTAGCTGCCCTTTTTAGTTTAAACAACAATTGTTGTTACAAAGCTGCTGTTTTTACTTGCAGCTTTTCGAGTGCTTCGAACGTAATACCACCAAGACCTAATCCATTTTCTGTTTGGAATTTTTCAATAGCATCAAACGTGTTTCGACCGGCGATTCCATCAGCAAGACCTGGGTTAAAACCTTCACGCTGCAACGCTCTCTGAATTGAAGAAATCATATCCGGCGTCATGTTAATTTCACAAAGCACCTGACGCCATTCCAATCTGCTAGGTGCAATTTGTTCACGGCTACTCACAGTGCGAGTACGAGCTGGAATAATAATGCGACGCTCAGACGCTGGAGTAATAAGTTGCTGTGCAGCTATTGATTCGTATTCTGCAGGAATCTCTTCCGTGACGGTACTAGCAAGTTCGTTGATCTCTAAACGCTCAATACTGGTGAACTGCGCAGGCAGAACATCTAGGCAAACAACACGTCCTGTCGGTGTAGCTGTATCTTCAACCTCAGCATCTTTCGCCAACCAGAAAAACTGAGGCTCCTGAGTCTTCACACGCTTACTGATGCTTTCGTATTGTGCAGGCACAGTTTCTCTAGTTTCTTCAGATGGCTTAACCAGTCGCTGTACTTGAACTGTTTGATACTCCGCCGGAACATTAACAGTCTGTGTTGTTGCAGGCGTGTCGAGCACTGTTTTAGTTAGCGTTTCATAGCGCTCAGGCACTTGGTTCAAACACATGATTTCACCAGTCGAACTATCCAAACTCCCCACTAACCCACAACGTTCCCATATGCTACGGGCAGGTTCCACCAAAACAGATTCAGACTCTGTGCGATACACAGCAGGCACATCAACAATCTCAACAGACGCTTGCTTGATCTCAATTTGTTCTTCTACCGTTTCAAACACAGCAGGTACGATTGTGATTTTCTCTTCGCTAGGTTTTACCAGCACTGTCTGATCTTGAAACTCATATTGCGCCTCAATGAAGTACTCGGTGAAACAAGCGCCTGGAGCTGCTGAATCTAGGTTCACACCCGAAGTAGCAATATGCTCAAGCATGTCTGGGCTAGCCGGTATAACCTTGCCGTTCACCGTACTCGTCCAACGCTGTTCAGCCTCACTAATCTCCAGCTCTACCACAGCAGTCGCGTATGTTGCTTTCCGCACGGTGAGTATTTCACTGGCCTCTTTGACTATCAGCACCCGCTCGACAGTCTCGTATTCAGCCTCAATAGTTTCTATTCGCTCTGACTCTTCCTGAAGAACAACCTCTTCAGTTTTCAGTTCGAACACGGGGGGCGTAATAGCTTTTGCGTAGCACTCACCCGGTTGTGCCTCTGGCAAATTAAGCGTGTTGTCGATCTGTTGAGCAGTAGCTGGTAAGGCCGAAAATCCGCTAGCGAAAATGCCAATAAGAGGCAAAGTCAATTTGCACACGATGAATAGCTCCACAGTTGTAGTGAGTGCAGAACTAACTTGAATTTCCTGTGGAATCCCAAGTTAGCTCATTAAAAACAAAATCACCCTAATGGTAGGCCAATGAACGCAAGCTTGCATGAACAAAACACTTTAGCCAGTGTTACTTCGTCAATATTATGACGACAGCACTCTTGAACGAGGCACTAAAATCAGTCCCAATATTGAAAGCAACCATAGTGCCGTCGTGCCACTGCTGACGTTTCCAACTGTCGGCGTAGCTTCGCTTGTTTCTGATGAATCGCCTGTCAATGGGAACGGATCTACTCCGTCACGCAGTCCATCGTTGTCTGTGTCCGGGTCAAGAGGATCTGTGCCAGCAACTATCTCTGCAGAGTCATCCAGATTATCTTCATCAGTATCAGCGTTGGTCGGTGAAGTACCCCATTCGTTAACCTCTGCACCGTCATCTAACTGATCACCGTCAGTATCAGCGTCATTAGGATCTGCCCCCCAGATGAACACTTCTTCTCCATCAGCAATCTCATCGTCATCACTGTCAGCAGACAAAGGATCAGTTTCGTACACGTTTACTTCAGGGCCATCAAACAGATCATCGCCATCAGTATCTGAGTTAGCAGGATCTGTCCCGTACACATCAGTTTCGTCAATATCGGTGAGGCCATCATTATCTGAGTCAGGTGGTATATCAAGCTCCAATGTCTCGTGCAAGCTAGTTTCATTAGCCACACCACCACCACGGCTAACGCTGCCAGAAAACACATGCCATCTTGTACCGATGACTTCGCCACCACCGCTATGGCGCCCTGTGTTCATATTTTGTAAAGCACGCCAGCTGTCATTGACCACGTCGTAGGCTTCAACAGTTGACAGCGCAACCTCGCTGTCACCCGACTCACCACCGGCAACCAATATCTCTTGACCCACTGATGCAACCATGGCCCCAGCACGCTCAGTAATAATATCTGCACCGTTGGACCACATTTTAGTTTCAAAATCATACACATCAGTAGCAGCCACTGTACTGGTGAACAACAAGTTGTTGTCTCCGATAACTGATTGCCTACCGGCCGTAGCAACGAGTTTGTTGTTGACGATAGCGGCAAAAAAATGATCACGCGCGTTAGGCGCATCTGGCAGTATTTCCCACTCCTGGGTCGTGGGGTTGTAGCTATCCATCCAAGGCACAGCACCACCGTTATGACCGTTAGTATTTCCACCCACAAGATAAATAATATTATCTCGCACCACAGCACTTGCAGAGCCTCGAAGTCGCGCCGTTGGTATTTGACCAGCGATGCTCCAAGTATTAGTCAACGTGTCCAGAACACGTATATTTGGATCACTCTCCTCTTCTGGGAAGCCCCCACCGAACAAAGAACCAATCACATAGATATTCGTGTCAATGGCTACGGGCTGAAAATGATGCAATTCGATAGATTGGTTAAAATTTGCTGGGTCTGTAACGAGGCCCAGATTTGTCCACTCACCCGAGATGGAATCAATTTTTAGCGTGGGGCGATTTCGCCGACCCCCAATCAGATAGATGTCAGTACCCACAGCCACCGCGCCAGTCTCGTGCCGTGCAACCTCTGCATCAAGAGAATGACTGCTACCAAAAGGCTGCCATTGAGTGTCTGCATCAACAGCTAACGCTGGTAAATGAATAGAAAGCAATACGCTAGCGATGGTTAGACAACAGCGAGAATAACGATTAAACATCGTGTGTTATGACTCTGGAAACAACCGTTAACGGCATGTTCCAGACCATTGAACAAGGCGTCAATGGGAGCAACTCACAAACTTAGGCCAAAGTAAGCCTTACATTTTCTGTACTTGTGACAAGGTCGCCAATTGCGCCAGCTTTTCAATACCTTCCTCAATTTTCTCCGAAGGTATGGATGAAAAGCCCAGCCTGCAAAAATTTGTTGGCCCATCGGAGCTAGCAAAATAGTGATCACCTGCATTGATGATGATACCGTGCTCGGCGGCAAGCTTCTCCAGCGCGCTGGCACTCACCTCTTCAGATAGTCGCACCCAGAACGATGAACCACCAAAACTAGGTGCAGTCGATGAAAAAACAGGCTGCAATTTCAGAGCCTCATCCATTACCAGCCACCGCTGCTTAAAGGTCTGCGCCAGGCGCAGAAGCGCTGAGTCATGGTGCCCGAGCGATAGAAAATGAGCTACGGTGCGTTGATTATTAGTTGGGGGATGCCGATACATCAGGCGTCGCAGTGCCCTAGCTTGAGCAATGAATTTCTTTGGACCCACCATAAAACCTACACGCAAACCGGGTGCTAAGGTCTTGGACAAACTACCCACATAAATGACGCGGTGTTCGGTATCCAGACTTTTTAGGGCAGGCGTAGGATTACCAACAAAATTTAACTCGCTTTCGTAGTCGTCTTCAATAATAGTAACGCCATGCTCTGTGGCTTGATCAAGCAACGTCTTTCGCGCATCAAGTGGCATAGTGGTTGTTGTAGGGCACTGATGACTCGGGGTGACGTACAAAATGTCACAACGACCAAGCCTTTCGTCCACCTCCAGACCCTGCTCACCCACAGAAAAATTTTCCTGATTATCTGAAAACAAATTAAATATGTTTCGAGCGTCGACGTAGCATGGGTCTTCAATACCCACCACCGACTGTTTATTTAATAGCAACTGCCCAATCAAAAATAACGCATTCTGGGCACCAGCCGTTATCAGGATTTCGTCAGGCTCTGCCCACACACCCCTCCGAGGCAACACGCGGGTATGTATTTGTTCTACCAATAAATCATCGTCATGATCAACACGGTCCTGCGTCCACCGACTGATAGCATCAACTCGCAATGACAGACGGCAGGCTTCACGCCAATCATTCACAGGAAACAAAGACTCATCTGCTTGGCCGTAAATAAACGGAAAGTCATATTGCTTCCAATTTAAGGGCCGAACGATATTTCGCTGATCCAACAAATCAATGACTGTAGAAGGACCCACCTGTTTGTTTTCAGGGACAGCTTGTGCATGATCGTCTACCCGCTCAGGGCGGGCCGAGTTTACGCGACCGCTCAGCATGTCAGGATTTACAAAGTACCCTCGACGCTCTTGCGACAACAAATAGTTCTCGTCAATAAGATGCTGGTAAGCCAGAACAACGGTATTGCGTGCAACACTTAATTGTCGGGATAGTTCTCTGGAGGAGGGTAAAGCAACATCTGTTGGAATGCGGCCATCGAGAATGGCCTTTACTAGAACTTGACGCAGCTGTGCCTGTAGGCTTTGGTCACTCTGATTGTCCAGCTTGAACAGCTGATGCCACATCGGTTTGTCATTAGCTCTACCCACGCCTACCCGTCTCTTCACCATCAACACCACTCAATTCTGGCTCGAGATCTAATGATGATTCAGGAAATTCTGATTCCGACAATTCTGGTATCTCCAACTCGCTGGGTAGTGACATTTTTAATGTAGTGTTACTCGGCACAGACTCGCCGGAAGCTACCGAGTCTACAGGCGAATTGCTTTGGCGTTCATCATTGTGGTTACCAGAGCCAGTATTCACACGACGTGCCAGGGTCGGGATAGGGCCAACTCCAGCTGTCACGGAGTTATCAGCTGCTACCGCCGCCCCGCCCACAGCTGCATCCAGTGGCGGTTTATTGTCTGTACTCGATGTTTGACCTGCGCTTCCATTTACTTTTTTGCTCATATCATGCAAACGCTTGATACTTTTTCTGGCCTCCACTAAATCTGACACTGCAGCGCGCTGTTCCTGCACCAGGATCAACTTCAATTTCTCGATGACGCCTCTAGCGATACGGCGCTCTCTAATCGCAGCGACGCAATAGCCAATAATAGCGCCCAACAATGTGAGGAGACCAAGTGTCAAAAAGAAAAACTGTGGATTCTCGAAAATCATTGTTGTTGTTCCTCAACCAATACTCTGACACGGTGTGATCCGTACGGCAATCCTTCACCATCAAATGTCTCCAGGCTAAACCTGCTGAGTTCCAAACCCCGATCAATCAAGTAACGGACTATCGATCGCCCACGTTCCTGACTCAGACGAACATCGTCCTCAGGACTACGAAATTCATTGGTGGCCACAAATAGACGAACTGACATCTCCGGATACAGAAACAAAGGTTCGAACAAGCGATCAAGAGAAGCCTCTACATCACCCGACACCACTTGACTTCGGTTTTCGAACCTCAATCGTGCAGATAAACCAGCAAGCACACTGAGCTCCTGATCCCGAAGGCGCTCATACTCACTAGGCACTTGCTCAACTTCGATCCCAGCCACTTGCTCATCCGTGGCTAGCTGCGCCTCTGCCGCCAACTTGGCAGCTTCTGCTGCGCGAGCCTCCTCAGCTGCTTGCTCCTCAGCAGCAATACGGGCCTCTTCGGCTGCTTTAGCCTCCGCTGCTAGCTGCGCCTCTGCCGCCAACTTGGCAGCTTCTGCTGCGCGAGCCTCCTCAGCTGCTTGTTCCTCGGCAGCAATACGGGCCTCTTCGGCTGCTTTGGCCTCCGCTGCTAGCTGCGCCTCTGCCGCCAACTTGGCAGCTTCTGCTGCGCGAGCCTCCTCAGCTGCTTGCTCCTCGGCAGCAATACGGGCCTCTTCGGCTGCTTTGGCCTCCGCTGCTAGCTGCGCCTCTGCCGCCAACTTGGCAGCTTCTGCTGCGCGAGCCTGTTCAGCTGCT
>JALZWO010000132.1 GCA_023300375.1 Granulosicoccus sp.
ATCGCGGGAGCGCCAGGTAGTTTGTTGTGAATATTCTGTTCATCATGTACGACCAGTTGCGCTTCGACTACCTGTCCTGTGCAGGTCACCCACATCTGCAAACTCCGAACTTCGACAGAGTCGCTGCACGCGGCGTTAGGTTCAGCCAAGCCTATGTGCAATCGCCGGTGTGTGGCGCGTCTCGAATGAGCTTCTATACAGGCCGTTATGCTTCATCACACGGTGCCCAATGGAATGGTTTTCCTCTACGAGTGGGTGAGCAAACGTTAGGTGATCACTTACGCCGCTTGGGCATGGATTGCTGGTTAATTGGCAAGACACACATGAAGGCCGATGAGGAAGGCATGGCCCGCCTAGGCCTTAGCGCTGATAGCCTCATTGGTGCACGGCAAAGCGAATGTGGCTTTGATGCCTGGGTACGTGACGATGGACTGTGGGCTGAAGGCCCAGATGGTTTATATGATGTAAAGCGATCCCCTTACAACGAGTACCTGAAATCCTGTGGGTACCCGTCTGAAAATCCTTGGGCACATTTTGCCAATGCCGGAATCGACGATGAGGGGAACATGGCTTCTGGCTGGATGCTCGCCAACGCCGATAAGCCTGCCAATATTCCAGAATCTGATAGCGAGACGCCCTGGTTAACTCGCAAGGCGATTGAATTCATGGAACAGGCAAGTGACCCTTGGTGTGCCCATGTCAGTTATATAAAGCCGCATTGGCCCTACATCGTGCCAGCGCCTTATCATGATATGTACGGTCCCGAGCATGTGCCAGAGGCGGTGCGAGACGAGGTGGAACGCGACAATGCACACCCCGTGTTTGGTGCTTACATGAACAACAAAATCGCGCAAGCCTTTCAACAAGACGAGGCGCGCAACAAAGTGATTCCAGCGTACATGGGTTTGATCAAACAGTGCGATGATCAATTAGGTGTGTTGCTGGACTACTTGGATGAGACAGGCAAGGCTGACAACACCATGATCGTACTAACCTCCGATCACGGCGACTATTTAGGTGACCACTGGCTCGGCGAGAAGGATCTGTTTCACGAACCCAGTGTCAAGGTTCCCATGATCGTGATGGACCCACGTGCCAGTGCTGATACAACGCGAGGCACGACGTGTGATGCGTTGGTTGAATCCATTGATTTAGCATCCACGTTTGTAGAATCCGCGGGTGGAGAAGTTCCTGATCATATTCTCGAAGGGCGTTCTTTGTTGCCGTGGTTGCGTGGTGAGTCACCCGTGTGGCGAGATTACGTAATCAGCGAATACGACTACTCGGTAACGCCTGTTGCTGTGAAACTGGGGCTAGAGCCGCGTGATGCTCGATTGTTCATGGTGTTTGATGGTCGTTATAAGTTAATGCATGCAGAGGGTGGCTTCAGGCCCATGCTGTTTGATCTACAACAAGACCCTGAGGAATTGCATGATCTGGCTAAGCAGCCTGGTCATGAAGAACAGATCACACGCCTCTATGAGTATCTTGCGATCTGGGGACGCCGGCTATCTCAGCGTGTCACCCGCTCGGAAGATGATATTAAATCTATGAGAGGACGGTCTTTACGCAAAGGAATTTTGCCTTTTCTGGTGGATGGCTCAGAAGTACCAGAAGAGCTGACTAGTCACTATCGTGGAAAAGCTAAACACGATTATAGAGATTCGTGATATCAACACACTCTGCAAGTGCGATACAACGAGCGATAAGCTAAACCGATGAGCAATGCTTTCACCCGAACAGCCCTGATGGGTAATCTGTTACAGGATCAGCAGATTGCTGAGGAATTTTCAGCAGCGGTGTTCATTGCTCACATGCTCCAATTTGAACGTGCGTGGACTGAAGCGTTAAAGACAACAGGTACGGTTGATGAGGCTGACGCCGACATCGCGTTGCAGGCAATAGATGGATTCACACCTGATATTGATGCGCTTGGCAAGGCGTCTGAGGTGGATGGACTGCCAGTGCCCGAACTCGTGCGCCAACTCAGATCGGGGCTGCCGGAGAGCGCTCAGGCTGCAATTCATACAGGGGCCACCAGTCAGGATATTGTTGATACAAGCATGGCTCTAACAGCCTGCAAGGCTTTAAAGATATTTGAACAACGAACCAACGTATTGCTGGATTGTTTAAATGACCTAACCGCTCGTTTTGCCGATAACCCAATCATGGGACGAACCCGCATGCAGGCCGCATTGCCAATCACAGCAGGAAACCGAATTCAGAGCTGGCGAGCTCCGTTAGCTGCGCATACTGATCAACTATCAAATCTTATTGATGAAGTTGGTATTGTGCAAGTGGGTGGACCCGTTGGACTTCGAGTAACTCGTGGTAAATCAGACGAGAAAATGGCTGCTTGCGTGGCTAAGTCGCTTAAGCTACAACTGTCCTCTGTATGGCACACTGACCGCACTGTCATGCTGGATATCGGGCATTGGTTGACCAAGCTCACAGGAACGTTAGGCAAAGTCGGTCAAGATATTGCATTAATGGCGCAGCAGGGTATTGATGAAATCTCACTCGATGGTGCAGGTGGCTCGTCTGCAATGCCTCACAAGCAAAACCCCATTAGAGCCGAAATGCTAGTGAGCGTTGCTCGTGTCGTTGCCGGCCAACAAGGGATATTGGCGCAGTGCATGATTCATGAGCAAGAACGTTCAGGTGCTGCATGGGCTATTGAATGGATGACACTGCCTGCCATGTTCGAGGCCACTGGCGCAAGCTTGAACAATGCCGAACATCTTCTTCGTCAAGTACAACACATCGGACTTAAATCTTCGCGTTAAGACCCTATAACTAAACACCACGATTCTCATTGAATGCCGTTTACGGTTTATCAAGATAAACGCATCAGTCTTGGAAAGACCTATGAAAACACAAGTTGCCATTATTGGTGGAGGCCCAGCTGGCTTGCTGCTATCGCAGCTCTTGCATACCCGTGGCATCGATAGCGTGTTGTTGGAGCGCAAGACAAAGGACTACGTTCTAGGTCGGATTCGCGCTGGCGTACTGGAGCAAGGTCTTGTTAAGCTGATGGAAGAGGCGGGTTGCGCAGACAGGATGCACGCCGAAGGCCTCACCCATGACGGCACACTGATTTCATACGGCGACGAGATCTTTCGTGTCGATTTCGCTGAGCACACTGGCACGCCTGTTATGGTTTATGGCCAGACAGAGGTCACACGCGATTTGTACGAAGCCCGTGAACAAGCGAATGGCAAAATCGAGTTTGAAGTAGAAGATGTTGTTATACGTGGCGCGGATACTGAGCATCCACATGTCTATTACACCGTTGGTGGAGAAGCACGTCGGCTTGATTGCGAATTTGTGGCGGGGTGCGATGGATTTCACGGCGTGAGTCGCCAGAGCATCCCACTTGATGTGCGGCGCGAATACGAAAAAATTTATCCCTTTGGTTGGCTAGGTGTGTTGAGTGAGACACCACCGGTTAATCACGAACTTATCTATGCCAATTCAAAGCGTGGCTTTGCTTTGTGTTCCATGCGCAATAGTCAACTCAGCCGGTATTATATTCAGTGCTCTCTCAGCGACAGCCCTAACGACTGGACGGATGAGGCTTTTTGGGAAGAGCTGAAGCGGCGTATCCCTAAAGAGCAGGCTGATAAACTGATAACCGGGCCTTCTATCGAAAAATCGATTGCGCCGTTGCGATCATTTGTTACGGAGCCCATGCGCTGGGGGCGGTTATTTTTGTGTGGTGATGCCGCGCACATTGTCCCACCCACCGGTGCTAAAGGGTTGAATACCGCGGCCTCAGATGTACATTATTTGTATAACGGATTGCGAGAATTTTATGAAACTGGCTCGGAAGATGGCATCGATACCTATTCAGAAAAAGCCTTGAGACGAGTGTGGAAGGCCGAACGATTTTCCTGGTGGTTCTCATCACTCATGCACCGTTACCCTGATCAATCTGAGTTTGATTTGAAAATACAAATTGCTGAACTTGAGTTCTTGCGTTCAAACAAGGCTGCGCAGAAAGCGATGGCGGAAAACTACATAGGGCTTCCTTACTAAATGAAAGTGTTAACGGCAAACGGCATCGCGATGCACTGGTGCGAAGATGGAAATCCTGATGGCGTTCCCGTTATCTTCGCTAATTCTCTTGGCACCGATCTACGCATGTGGGATCAGCTTCTGCCTTTGCTGCCTGGGGAGTTTCGCTATTTGCGCTATGACGTACGTGGTCATGGTTTAACCCAAGTAAGTGAGGGGCCGTATTCAATAGATATGCTGGTTGCAGATGTTGAGGCGCTGCTTGAGACGTTACAAGTAGGCCCTGTCATATTTGTCGGTTTGTCGATTGGTGGAATGATTGGTCAAGGGCTTGCGGCATTGCGTCCCGATCTTGTCAAAGCCTTGGTGCTGTCAAATTCAGCTGCCTGTATGGGTAACGAATCAATGTGGGATGCTCGTATAGAACAGATAAAAAAAGGTGGCATAGAGGTGTTGGCCGATGCGATTCTGGATCGCTGGTTTGGTTCAGAATTCATTGAATCCCCACAGGTTCCAGCGTGGCGCGCTTTGCTCACTCGCACGCCGCAGGCGGGGTACTTAGGGTGTTGCGCGGCACTGGCTGTTGCCGATTTAACTGCATCGACTAGCCAGCTTCGGTTGCCAACGCTGGGTATCGCAGGCTCTGAGGATGGCGCTAGCCCACCAGAGCTGATTGAGGCGACGTGCAAGTTGATTGATGGAGCAACTTGTCACATTATTCCCGGTGCAGGCCATATCCCCTGTATTGAGAAACCTGAAGAGTATGCTGCTATCTTGACGCCATTTTTAAAGGAACATGCCAATGCCTGAACGTTTTAAAACTGGAATGGCTGTGCGTCGTGAAGTGTTGGGTGATGCTCATGTTGATCGTGCAGAGGCCAATAAGTCGGAGTTTGATGCCCCATTCCAGAACATGATTACAGAGGGTGCGTGGGGTACGCTGTGGGCTGATGACACCATCTCACGACGTGATCGCTCCTTGTTAACGCTTGCATTGTTGGCTGCAACGGGGAATTTTGAAGAGATTCCGATGCATATTCGTGCCAGTCGCAATACGGGTGCAAGCCCTGATGAAATCCTTCAGGCGTTTATGCATGTGGCGGTCTATGCCGGTGTACCCAAAGCAAACCATGCCATCAAACTGGCCAAAGCGACCTTTAAGGAATTGGGGGTGGATGTATGAGCTTGATCAAACAGACCGGCGGATATGTTCCACGTGATCGGAACTGGCAGCCTGATGCGCTAACACCGGCTTACAAAACCAGCATCAAGCGAAGTCCGCAAGCTGCCTTGTTGTCATTTCCTACAACCTTGAGTGAAGAGAGCTCCCCTGTTTTCGGGCACAAGCTCATCGGTGAGCTCGACAACGATCTGATATTGAACCATGCCCAGACCGGTGAGAGCGCCATTGGTCCGCGTATCATCGTGCATGGGCGCGTGCTGGATGAGATGGGGCGTGGTGTGCCAGGTGCGCTACTGGAGTTTTGGCAGGCCAACGCAGGCGGACGTTATCGTCATCAGAAAGAAAGCTACTTAGCGGCGCTTGATCCCAACTTTGGTGGGTGTGGCCGTACGATCACTGCTGGTGATGGATCGTATGAGCTGCGCACCATTCAGCCTGGCCCTTACCCTTGGCCCAATGGCATGAACGATTGGCGTCCAGCACATATTCACTTTTCAATTTTCGGCCATGGCTTTGCACAACGGCTGATCACTCAGATGTATTTTGAAGGTGACCCACATATCAAGCTTTGCCCTATCGTGGATGCACTTAAAAGCCAGAAAGCTGTTGATGCATTAACCGCTCTGCTGGACATGCATCGCACGGTACCCATGGATAGCCGTGCATTTAAATTTGACATCGTACTGCGTGGTCAGCGCCAGACCTACTTTGAAAATCGAAAGGAGGGGCTTTGATCATGATACAAAAACTGGATTATCTGCAAGAGAGCCCCAGTCAGACTGCAGGTCCTTATGTGCACATTGGATGTATGCCGAACTTTGCAGGCATAGACATTTATGGTGGAGATCTTGGTGCGCAGATGAAGACGGGCGCGGTGCAGGGACAAGAGATCACGATTAACGGCGTCATTTATGATGGTACGAACACGCCACTACGCGATGTGATGATTGAAATTTGGCAACCTGATGCAGCGGGCTTGTTCCCGTCTGCTAATGAGACTCGGGGTACGCCCGATCCAAACTTTACCGGGTGGGGCCGTGCGCCTGGCAATATGGAGACAGGCGAGTTCATGTTCGATACCGTAAAACCGGGTGCGGTGCCGTACCCTGATGGGCGGATGCAAGCACCCCACATCACCGCATGGATTGTTGCACGCGGTATCAACATTGGTTTGCATACACGTATTTACTTCGACGATGAAGACCAAGCGAACGCTGCCGATCCAATCTTGAGCCGCATCGAATTCCCCAGCCGTATTCCTACACTACTGGCAAAAAAGACAGGTGAGGGTGCCTACCGATTCGACATCTATCTGCAAGGTCCCAATGAGACCATTTTCTTCGACATATGAGCGAATCAATGATGAATCCATGCATTATCTGTGTCGCTATTACAGGGTCAGTTCCAACCAAGGAAAACAATCCGGCGGTACCCATAACGATATCTGAACAAATAGACAGTACTCAAGAGGCTTTTGAAATGGGCGCATCTATCGCCCACTGTCATGTGCGCGACGACGATGCAAAACCAACATCTGACCCCGATCGTTTTGCAAGGCTGAAGGAAGGGCTAGAGAAACACTGCCCTGGCATGATCGTGCAACTCTCCACAGGAGGGCGTGCAGGTGCCGGAAAAGAGCGTGGTGGTATGTTGCCGTTATCGCCAGATATGGCATCCTTGTCTGTGGGTTCCAATAATTTCCCCGTTCGCGTTTACGAGAACAGCCCCGACTTAGTTGACTGGCTAGCCAGTGAGATGATCACCTACGACATCAAACCGGAGATTGAAGCATTCGATCTGAGTCATATCGTTCAAGCTACGCGCATGGCTGCTGATGGACGCTTGAAGGGGCCACTGTATGTGCAGTTTGTTATGGGCGTAAAGAATGCAATGCCTGCCGATGAGCTCATATTTGACTTCTATATCGACACATTGAAACGGCTTGCACCTGATGCGCAGTGGTGTGCAGCAGGAATTGGGGCTTCACAGTTAACGATCAATGAATGGTCGATTTCGAAAGGTGGTCACACTCGAACGGGGTTTGAAGATAATGTGCGATTAAACCGTGAAACTTTGGCACCTTCTAATGCTGCCTTAGTTCGTCGAGCGGTTGATTTGTGTGAGAAGTATGAGCGACCTGTTGCTACTTGGCAGCAGGCAAGGCGTGTTTTGGGTTTGCGTGAAGTGGCTTTGTGAATGGAGTGAAAAAGCAAGGTTAGACGTTTGGTGATATCACATGAATAAAACTAAAGCACACATGAAAAATGATCTTTTGACCCAAACCACCTGACTGCCGATAGTGCGCCTTTGGAAATAGAAATTCATCTGCAGAGGCAATACCTATGGAACGTGAACGATTTCAGGACTACACCAACAATGGCGACAAGGCTGCGCCGACGTTCTCAGCCGCCGAGATGCAGCGACGCCAAGACGCGATTCGTCAGCATATGGCCAACAACGACGTCGACGCTGTGTTGTTTACCTCTTACCATTGCGTGAACTACTACTCAGATTTCTTGTATTGCCAATTTGGTCGGCGTTACGGTTTTGTTATCACAGCAGATAATGCTACTAGCATCAGTGCCGGTATTGACGGTGGTCAACCTTGGCGGCGCACTTTTGGAAACAATGTCACTTATACCGATTGGAGCCGTGACAACTACTTTCATGCCGTTCGGAACCTAGTAGGAAATGCCAAGCGCATCGGTATTGAATTTGACCATGTCAATATTGATTTACTGCACCTGTTGAAGTCAGAATTTTCAGGGGTTGAGTTTGTCGATATTGCAGCTCCATCCATGCAGTTGCGCATGATTAAATCGACTGAAGAAATTGTTCACATCACTGAGATGGCACGCATCGCCGATATCGGTGGAGCGGCGTGTGTGGAGGCAACCGCCGTTGGTGTGACTGAACGAGAAGTCGCTCTGCATTCTACCGCTACCATGATTAACGAGATTGCCAAGAGTTGGCCCGAAGGCGAGTTGCTCGATACGTGGACGTGGTTTCAGTCAGGCCTCAATACCGATGGGGCGCACAACCCGGTCACCAGCCGTAAGATAGAGCGCGGTGATATTCTGTCATTGAA
>JALZWO010000133.1 GCA_023300375.1 Granulosicoccus sp.
ATGCGGGCTTTGTTATCCGCATTGGTCAGTGCTATTACGCTGCCCAGTACATCAACAAAGGTCTGCGGCGGCAATTGATCCTGTTGATCGCCTTGTACTTGCCAGGCACACAAATACTCTATTGGCCCAAGCTTTCTAGCCGAGTGAAACCCTGAGGGCTTAGACGCTGACGCGGCACCCCAGGCGTTCGCCTCCCCTGATGGCAATCTGCCAGACGCTAAGCAATCAACTAGTGCGCTAGCCAGAAGTTGCCGTGTTTCAGCATTCGCTGAGCGCTCTATATGAAACAAAATGCTGAGAAAAGCTGGGTACAGCTGCGTACCTAACTTGGTGCACACTGCTTCCAGAAGATCCAACCTCTGTTCTGCTTGCGGCAAACAAGACAAACCGTTGACCAGAGCGGTTGCAGCTCCCTTCCAATCGGGGTTTGAATGTAAGGATAGCGACATTGTCGCGTGCAGCTATTGAAGGTGACTCAGCACCTCATCAGCTAACTGCTGAGGCGTCATGGATCTGTAACTGGCAGGTGGATCAATGGTGATCAGCGTATCTGTAGATGGCGCAGAAACCCATGCCTCAAGGCTTCTCGAACGTGATACGCCATCGACTAAGGTAGTGCCACCCACCTGCTGTCCGATAGATGAGTCGCCTAGAGGCCTAAGGCTAGCGCCGAGTGCCGAGTTGTTTGATATATTGTCCACCCGAATAGATTATGCGCAATCAACCGCCAAAGCAACTAGGAAACTTACTAGTTTGATTGCCTTAAGGCCCGTGAATGCAATTATTTTTTGGGGACTGTCTCAATAATTGTAGCAATGGGCCAATGATTGCCAACTGCAACAACGCGGTAGCCTTGACATTTGTAGTTAGATTCACTTTTGCACTGTATCAGCACAGTTAGAACATCCAACCACACCATAGTAATCCTGCTCTCAAGCATCGCCGCCATAACGCCCTGGTCGCGGCGGTGCCTCAATGCCACGCGAGCGCAGTAAGGCCTGGCTGTCATTGAGTAAACGTGAATCCAAATATAGAGTGCCACCGTTAGCGCTATCGTAAGCGCCCATAGCATTAGGCCCCAGGGTTCCAGCATCCACGAACTGGACGTTTGCAGGTAACGGTAAATTTCCACTTAGTGCCTTGGCCATCAACGCATCTAGCGCGGCTGGACTTGCCTTGCCGCCAAACGCTTGTTGCAGAGCTTCGCGGAATGCCGCGGGATCGTCCTGTGCACGTTGTTGCACTGAATCTGCCATTGACTGGCTGGCTGCCTCTTGCTGGAATTGCGCAGAGGTGTCTGAAATGCTCGAACTAGATGTACTTGTTTTTTGACTGCTTAGCGGACTACTGCTTGAGTGGGTCAACGGCTTTAGTGCGGTGTTGTTTGTAGCGAGCATGATCACCGTTCCCCCGTTGGAATGGTTCGAGACCATGGAAAAACTGGCTCACGAAAGATACTACGCCTGCGAAAACCCGCTGACAATTGGGGAAAACCCTGCCTTTTGCAACTTTTTTCGACTGCGGGCTAATTAGTGCGCATCCAGAGACAGTAAGTATTGTGTTTTCTTCTTGCCCCCCATGTCGTGAAATCCCAGGCCACACCGCTTGTTGAAGACCACGCGATCAACGCCAATTCCACGCCCCTGAGCTGCATTGTTTTAGCTGGCATAGCCACCGTCGGCAACTGTGTCTAATGGCGCTTGCCCGTAGTCATTTTATGCTGGCATTAATCACGGGTACACACAGTGATTTGTCTGACAGGATACTGCTACCAACAGCAGCGCCTGCAGCCGTGCCTGGAAAGAAAAACGCACGATCAATTGCAGCTCTAATTTTACTGCAACTGTCCATGTACGTTATATATCTTGCAAAGATCTCTTAGCAATGATGTTTAAATGATTGTTTTTAAAGAAACCGTTATTGAATATACCCATTGGTAATCCATTAAACGTCAAGCCAACTATTGTAACGGGTAATTATTAGGCTTAACCCATTTGTGTGTTCTACCATACTGTGTGAGCATTTCAGGGAACTGCAATATTGCTTGTGCAGTCTCGTGATCAAGGCTCGTGAATACATCCCTAGACCCTTGGCCTTGCTCAAAATATTCACTTAACCAGTATCGCCCAGAGTCTGGGTCTTTGTAGATTTCTGTTCGGCTGTATTTATCCTCTATACCGGTTTTCTCAAGTCGCGCATAGAGCTTCGCACCGAGCCCAGATTCACCTACACGGATGACAGGATGCTGTAATTTTTTATTGCGGCGTGCCTGTTTCCAGTTTTTATAGAATTTGAACATAAGAAAAGCATACGTTATTTAGCAACTGATGTTTCCACTTACTCTTACCGACGAAACAATCCACCGACAAATCCTTTTACAGCGCCGCCGGCATCAGACATCTTATTTCCGACACCGGAGAAAAACTCCCCAGTTGCATCTTTGGCGTCAGCGACACCATCCCAAGCAGCACTCAGTGGAGCTTCCAAATGGTTTTCAAGCACATTGCCCAGCCCTTCGCGAGCTCTGTCACCCAACCCGGTGAAATCTTCTATTGTTTTAGTTGCAAGCCACGCACCGCCTACGCCAACAACAAAACCAACGCCCGCACCAACGGCTGTACCTGCAATCGGAATCACGCTACCAACAGCTGCGCCTGCAGCCATGCCTGTTAAACCAGCGGTTACCGCTACTCCTGTATCAACAACGACATCTGCGGTTGCATCTCCTGCTGACATATTGCCATTCTCCACGGCATCAGCATTAGCCAAAACCGACGCACCTACCGCGACAACACCATCAACGACTGCACCACCTCTTACCATACCAATACGGTTGCCGAACGCATCCGATCCCACGGCTGTTGCAGTACCCAGTGCTGTGTCTCTGGCTATATAGCCTGTTTCTTGTAGTGTGATGTTTCCATCACTAAGCGCATTGACAGTGGAATACAGACCAGCGCCCGCCGCACCATAACGCGCCCCGCCAGCTCTGTTGTGGTTGGCAGCATCGGCGCTTACCGTAGTAGGAAACTCGGCTGGGTCAGATAGATTATAGCCAGGAGTAGATCCAGCTGGCGGTAGTTCAACCGTGGGCGAAAAAACCGTGCGCGTCGCATTCCCACTGGCGTTATAGAGCGTGTGATCCACATAGTTATATTGACCTGCCATGGAACGGGTGTTCTCAGGCAACAAGTTGATATTAACTGAACCATTGTTAGCAGGTACCCGTATCGCCTCGGCACCTTGCGATCGCGCTCCGTTTGCAAAAGACCTAGGATGGGTATAAGGATCTTCACCCAATATACGAGATGCGAGAGTTCTATCGCGACCTGCAATATTCGTATCCGGATCTCTACCGCCGTACGGCTCACTCAATGCTCCCGCAGTGATTTGATTTGAACCTACAACATCAACTACTGTGCCGTTGAAGTCGCTCCTGACCATTGTCTGATCAGCCATTCCGTCGTAATGAGCAGCTTCAGCACGCACACCTCTAACGGTTTCAGAATTATAAAGAACGGTTTGCCCTGACTCAGCGTAGCGGCCGCCAACATCGCTATAGGTAAAATTTGCATACGTTTGTTGGCGCGTTGTTTTTACTGCTCTATGTAACGTACCATTATAGTCACTCAGTGGTGTATTCGCTCCAATGTCATAAGCGCGATTAGTTTGCGTATCGATAAAACTTTCACGACCCACTGCTGCAGCGCGGCCAATATTTGCAGCCACTGGAGAATTAGACTGCTGATGTTCGACATTATTCCTCCCAGTTTCTTCAGACGGGATTGCCTCAGCCATTCCTCCAGTTCCTACGCTTGAGCCAGGGCCTGAATACAGTGAGGGAGCAGCAGTAAATGTTGGTGTGGACGAACGGGTGCTTGATCTTGAATTTGTTGATCTGTTTGATTGGATCGATGAGGAGTCACTGGACCCACCTGTATATGAGCTTGAGCCCGGACCTGAATAGCCATTGAACTCAACAGCGATTCGTTTATTGTCCACATTGATGAATCCGCTGTCGTTCTCGGATTTCAATGTGCGTAACTCGCTATCGCCAAGCTTACCCTTCAGCAGAGAATCGGAGAAAATAGCCCCCTCATCACCGGCGGCGTCCTGGCCTCCCAGTTCGGCATCAAGATGGTGTCCCAATTCTTCGGTGTACACGGCCTCTAAGGCCTGGCTGTCATTGAGTAAACGTGAATCCAAATATAGAGTGCCGCCATTAGCGCTATCGTAAGCGCCCATAGCATTAGGCCCCAGGGTTCCAGCATCCACAAACTGGACGTTTGCAGGTAACGGTAAATTTCCACTTAGTGCCTTGGCCATCAACGAATCTAGCGCGGCTGGACTTGCCTTGCCCCCAAACGCTTGTTGCAGAGCTTCGCGGAATGCCGCGGGATCGTCCTGTGCACGTTGTTGCACTGAATCTGCCATTGACTGGCTGACTGCCTCTTGCTGGAATTGCGCAGAGGTGTCTGAAATGTTCGAACTAGCCCGCTTCTGGGTATCGGATAGTCCTCTCAGATCCCCCGGACTTAAATTATCCGGTGCGGTCGGTATCAAACTGGTGGCTGTGGGTTGTAGTAGCACCAACAATGGCTCCTGTTGGGCTACTACCGTCTCAAGGCGCCATTGATCGAGAGGTATTGAGGTTTTTGTGAGCAATTCAAGGCCTGTCGGATCATTCAATAAACGTTCAAGCGATGTGGTGGGTGACAAGAGCCCCTTATCATCGGTTAGTGGATTACCGTTCGTGGCCAAGCCTTGCTGTTGGTGCTGATTCCGCCCGCGAGTGGCGGTATTATTCTGCAGTACGTTATTGGGAAGCATCAAAAAGCACTCTATTGACCAATAGCTCATGATGACAATCAATCTGCGACAGGTCTACTAGGAAACTTCCTAGTTCTTGCTTGAATTTTGCGTAAGGCATCACACTGACACCCACAAAAGCGCGCATAGTAAAGATGATATCTCTCTCAAATTGCTTGCAAATATCGGAAGCAGAATTATCCACAGTAATCGCTTGCTACAGTTGTTCCATCCTGAAGCGAAACCACAAAGTTCTACTTTAGTTTCGCCCCGCTCCTCCAATACCCAGTGAATAGCACACTATATAATCAGCTGGTTACCAGTACTCGATAACACTCAAACGCTGATTTTTAATGTCAGTGGTGCCGGCTCAAAGATCACTATGTATCGGCCTTGTAGTAGTCAAGTAAAAGTGATCGAAGATTTAATTTAGAGGATAGGAAGCTTACTAGTCTGCTTGCCTTCAGGCCCATGAATACAATGTTGTTTCGGACACTGTCTCTATATTCGATGAATCTTCGATAATTTCATCCAATTACGCCTAATCACTCCACCACTAGGCAACCACCGCAGAAGCTCTGGCGGAACACACCGACTGACTGACTCATCGAGCTGGATAAAACATCGCAGATGTACCGTCTGTGGCAAATAGTGTGTCGGCCTAACGTTCCAAACCGTACAGCACATGATTCATGTTGCGGTTAACTTTAGAATGACCAATCGGTATTAAGAAACGCCATAAAACCTGTAACAAAAAGATAGCCACCAAGGAGCAAACAGAGCGCTGCTGCAATCCTCACCACGAGCAAACCAGATTTTCTCTTGGGCGTCAGAAGAGCTATTCTTGCCTGCGAAATATAAAGGCTTAGTAGAGTGATAGGCAAAAGAACGACGCGCTTGACTGGCTTAAATGTGCTGCCATGCACACCAAGCAAAAACAATTTTTTGTTGAGCGTGCCTAACACGTTGACCTTGCCCCACTCAAGCATACCCGCAGCGATAGTCAGCGACACCAAAAGCAGTGTGGTTAATATTTTTAACAAAGCAAAAAGATCTGCCTGTGCATATTGCTTGAACGTAGCAACAATAGACTGGCAACCCTTTGCGCTCATTGGCCATTGGCAAAAATAGTTCTCCAGTTTTTGAAACTGACGATCAACAGCGCTGGGTTGCTCAACAGTTGTCAAAGAGTTAATGAGCCGTGCAGAAGAAGCATCAACACCGACTGAGTCAAAGCTTTTAGCAGCGTTCTCATCAGTGCCAATGAAACTGCCAAGCGTTAATTCAAATTCATAAGCCTGCCCACCAACGGGTGCCAACGAGCTGGCTTGCATTCTTACTGAATTATCAACTTCTTTGATGCGTTGCGAATATTCGGCGAACACCATAATGTTCAAAAACAGAAGCAGCGGGCCAATGATTGCCAACAGCAACAACGCGGTGGCTTTGAAGTTTGTAATGAGATTCGCTATCGCGCTGAATTTTGGTGCCGCTTTGTGTCTATCCTGAGTGATTTGCGCGGAGCTGCCCAGAATATCCATGAAACGGTTGTGAATGAGTCGATTCACTTTACGATCGCTGCTGTTCAGTGACTCTGCAATGCGGCCATTCGTGGGCTGTTTTGAAAACATGCCTAAGGTATGGCAACTGGTGATTAGCGCATTACCATATTGAGCAATACCTTTAGCGGTGTGATCTTGTCCGGAGCCGGTGGAGCGCTGGCCACACACCAGCGCCCTTTTCAGATCTCGAATTAACACATCGGCGTTTTCTTGCATGGATCCTTTAATCAGATGCGCAGTGGTTAAGCTGTCGTTTTCTGAAGAATGATGTGTGTGTTTGTGCAGCAAATACTTTGCATAGTAGAACACCTGATTAGCGAGCAGCCGTGCGCCTCCTTGGCTTTGCGCATAGTCATTTCCATCTATTTTTTTAGTGCCAACGAAACTGACTTCAGAGATTCCTGACTGATGAATTTGCAGCTGACACTGATGCACAACAGAGCTTCGAATCTGTTTGATGTGCTGCGTGATTTTTTCAACCTGCACCTCTGTACCAGTGAGCTGCGACGGCGAGGCTTCGCTGATGATTGCACTCAGCTTATTAGCCACTAATTCTTCTATCACTTTTAGCGCTTGAAGTTCCTGCACATCATTGGCGCGAGGCAAATACACTGTGGGATTTAACAAGGTAGACGTGGCATTACTGGCTACACCGTCTAGTCGGTTTTTTTCAACAAGAAAAACCGTCGCATCCAACCATTGATGACTGTTTGATTGTGCGATGAAGAAAACCCGGTAAAGGCCCTTCAATGGCTGCTCAGTGAATTGAGTATCCTGCCAACTGACCAGCGCAGTAGATACCACAAGCCTTTTTTCAAACTGCCCAGCCTCATCATAGAAGGCCGTGTTAAAAAGGTATCTGTCGCAAATGCCTAGGCCGTGGGCTGTTTCAGAGAAAAACAACTCGCCTGAAACGCAAGGAATCCATGCAATATATCGTGGTGTTGACTGATCAACTTTTGCTTTGTCTTCGGGTGCCAAGCCTTCAGTCTTAACGGGCTTTGGTTCTGCTGTCTCCCTGTCACCGCCAACAGGCGGGGCATAGAGGGTGTCGTTCACAAGTTCTTAACGGCCTCCTCGCTCAGTCGTTTGTCGGCATTGACACGACCAGACTGATTACCACCTATGCCTCTCACAATATCGAGGCCGTGGTTTTGTTCAAGAATTCTTGCCGCCTGATTATTCACTCTGGACAAGTGGAACAATTTAAGCGCTATTGCCAGTAATACCAAACCTGCAAACATTGTCAGAATAGGGGATCCGCTTATCACCAAATTTTTCTCCCGCAGAAGCAAACAGTGCTGCCCTGCTACACGAACAATCGTGCTGTGAATCTTCTCAAGACTCTTGCCAGAATAGCGCGTTTGACAGATTATTGAGCCTTCTGATAACAAAATTCTGTAGCCATACCGCTTAACTATAACCTAAAAGCGGTAAATACAAGGCCACCTCGCCGTCGATAAATTGACGCATTGACTGCCATTTTGTAAGAGTGCTCAGCATTTTAAGCTCACAACTACCTTTCAGTCGTCGTACGAAGCTGTGTTTTTTTGACAACATTACGCTTACGCGACTGCTTTCATTGGATCTATTTAACCTCGACCTGCCATATCAGCCAAGGCGGCTGCACTAAATCTGTTACTAAAGCGGCAAACAAAAGAGCCCAGAGATTGGAGCGTGAGTTGTTGCGCAAAGACAAAGCACTTGCAGAGACAGCGGCTTTGCTGGTTTTGCGAGGAAAGTCAATGCGCTGTACGGGGAGGACGAGGACGTATGACATCCCTCAAACAGCGCTAGCATACGGTGCTGCTCATCAATGAGGCGATAGAAGCTGGCAGTGGTGTTGCAAAAGCCTGTATAGCGGCTGGAATTGATCGACGTACCTTTCGTCGATGGACGGCAACTGACGGCGTTGCTCAAGTGAATGCTGACGCCAGACCTGAAGCTATTCGCCCAGTGCCATCAAATCGGTTTTCTGATAACGAGCGCGCCTGTGTTCTGGCCTCATGTCATGAGGCTCGATTTGCCGATGTTCCTCCTAGCCAGATAGTGGGCTGCGAGGTGTACGAGTCAGAGACCGGCGAACTGGCAGCACAACTGTTTGATCCGACCGTGTTGGCAGAAGGTTGTCGTGGGCAAGGTGTGGTTCTTCATGCTGACACCGGTGCGGCTCAACGCTCCAGCACGCTAAGCGCCAAGCTTGATGTATTAGGACAACGCACCTCGTACAGTCGCCCGAGAGTATCTAATGATAATGCTTATTCTGAGCCACTATTCCGCACCACTAAATATCGGCACGACTTTCCAAAAGAAGGTTTCAAAACGAATGAAGATGCACGTGTTTGGGTTTTTGGATTTGTTCGTTGGTACAACACAGAGCACCGGCACAGTGCTATCAAGTTTGTTACACCTGAACAGCGCCACAATGGCCATGATGCTGAGATCCTAGCTAACCGCCAGCGGATCTATGAGCAAGCCAAAGAGCGCAACCCGCATCGTTGGCGCGGCCAGATACGAAACTGGAAACGACCTAACGTGGTTTGGTTAAACCCTGTAATAAAATCAGAAAAGCCAGACGATGAATTTAAAGAAGCAGCATAGACAAATCGGTCAACTATCTTGACAACGCCCACACTCTGCAGCTGAACAAGGCCGTCCGCCAACCTGCATGCCAACCTTCATTCGTTAGATGCGGCTCATCCGCTAATCAATACACTTGGTGCTTGGTGCTCTGTGCACAAAATCCGATGAACCGATAGAGATCATCCT
>JALZWO010000134.1 GCA_023300375.1 Granulosicoccus sp.
GAGGACTACTATTCTTCTGCCTGTATTTTGTTCAACCATACCTTTCAGTTATCTCCGTATGTCCAGTCTTGCCAACGCGCAAAAGAGACGATTAGCACTGTCAAGCAACACTCTTTATTGTCTTCCGTGCTGAAGTAAGACTTGTTTGCGTAGCGTTCGGCATATTCATCACATGAACCGTATTGAACGGCAATGTGGTATTCGATCTCATCACATTTTGGGACATACCTAATTGATCCATAGCATCGAGATCAGTGCTTAGGCCCAAATCGTGTTGCTGATGATTCATGTTGTTGAAAAGAGGCAAAACAACAGTATATTCCTTGGCCGCTAGTGTGCGGCATTAGAGCAGCTTTACTCTTCGCTTTTCAGTAAAGAGCGAAGCGAATCAGCCTCTTCAGAATCCATTTTGTACTCATGTTCAATAGCGGGGTATGTTTTCTGTCTAACCTCTCTAACAAAGTCTGCAACACCGATTTCCATTGCGTCTAGCAGGTCGGCGTAACGGCGAACAAACTTTGCGCCCTTCCCCTCGCGTATTCCCAGTAAGTCGTGAAAAACCAACACTTGCCCGGAAGTAGAAGGGCCAGCTCCGATACCAATAGTGGGCACGGCTAGACGCTCCACTACAGCCTCTGCGACAACAGACGGTATAGCCTCAAGTACCAGACAAAAACAACCAGCTTTTTGCAGAGCCAACGCTTTGCCAATGAGTACTTTGGCCGCCTCCGCCTTTTTTGCCTGAACACGGAACCCGCCCAGACTTGTCGCGGTTTGTGGTGTTAAGCCCACATGCCCAACCACGGAAATACCCGCTTGAACAATGGCGCGAGCTCGAGAGACAGACATCGGCCCACCGCCTTCTAATTTCACAGCATCACATCCCGCCTCTTTGACAAAACGGAATGCCGTTTGTACCGCCTCATCATCACTTGCTTCATATGAGCCATAGGGCAGATCACCTACCATAAATGCAGACTTGAGCCCTCGTCTAACTGCTTTGCAAAACAGCAGCATCTCATCGATTGTGATCATCGTCGTCGAGCCATGCCCTAGAACCGTCATCGCCGCCGAATCTCCGACCAACACCATGTCAACACCTGCATTATCGACCGCTAGAGCGCTGGGGTAGTCGTAAGCAGTAACCATCACCAGCTTCTCACCGAGTCGATATTTTTCAAAAATTCTCGGTATGGTGATAAGCGCAGCCCTTGATGCACTAGATTCTTTGCTGCCAGCCTGGCTACTCATTAAAATGCTCCAAAGTGGGTTATTGCGTAGTGAAAGACAACAGTCGAATCGAACAAGCAGCCATTACGCTGTACAGGCTACTGGCTTTACGAATCCAAACGTTATGCTAATGACGGATAGAGACAAATGTTGTCAATTAAACGAACTTCATCGACACTTGCGGCGATTAACAAGATGCAGTGCCGGTCGAGGGTCGTGACATTGCGGAAATCTACTGCGTCTACTAGCGACACATAATCGACGCTTAGATTTTCTGCCGCAAGCTCTAACAACACTACTCGTTCCAACTCTAGCGCAGTTTGTTCACCCTGTGCTGCCAGTTCGCGTGCAGCATTCAGACCACGGCTAAGCGCAAGCGCTCGAACACGGTTTTTGCTTGATAGACGAACATTGCGGCTACTCATAGCCAATCCATCTGCCTCGCGCACCGTGTCAACACCTTGTACCCGCGTTGGGATCGCCAAGTCTCTTACCAATTGTTCGATTATTGCTAACTGCTGAGCATCTTTACGGCCAAAAAAAGCCACGTCCGCTTGAGCTAAACCAAGCAATCGCGCGACAACTGTCGCCATGCCATCAAAATGACCTGGCCGGTGCTCCCCCTCAAGAACATCAGCAATGGGGCCTGGATTGATCGATGTTGCAAAATCTTTGGGGTAGATGACGTCAACTGATGGGATAAATACGATGGTTGCGCCAGACTCCTTGGCAATCGTTAAGTCATCCGCCTCATTACTTGGGTAAGCGGCGAGGTCGGCAGCGTTGTTAAATTGCGTTGGATTGACAAATAGTGAAGTGATCACGCAGTTGCAGCTACTGGCGGCAGCTTTGATGAGTGTCGCATGGCCTTCGTGTAGTCCACCCATAGTGGGAACAAACCCCACACGAGCGCCGTTGCTGCGTGCAGCCGCTACCAACGCGGTAAGTTCTTCTGCGGTACGGGCTATAGCCATAGAGGAAACACTGCCAGGTGCAACCACTTGTTGTGGGGACCACGAATGGCCTACTAGCCTTGCGCATTCAGTGGTTAAAGCATCAAACAATGCGAGCAGATGAGGCGCATTGGAAGCAACAGCATCACGTTGAGCCGCCACTGTTTGCCAATCACCGCGAGCCGCTGGGCCAGTTAACGCCGCAACACCCTGTTCACCTACTTGATCCAAACTGGCTTGGGCAAGTTTATTCAATGCGACAGGTGGAACATTCGCCATGGAGGCGAGTTCTGATGCCGCCACTTGAAGCGCAACGAGCGCATTAGACGCAAGGCTTGCAGCGGTATGGTAAATCACGCGATCTTGCTCTTTAACATCAAGTGGCTGCATACCTAAGGCCGATACAATCTCTAGCAAGATAGAATGATCAGATGGCTGTGCGGCTCTGAGTGCCGCATAGGCTCCATCAAAACCAACCAGCCCATCAGGCACTGAAAGTAAGGGATGGATAATGCCACGCCTATCGTGCTTATCCAAGAAAGCAAGTGATGACGCCCCGCTGGTATGGACAACCAAGGGGCCAGGAATGACGACCGCAGACGCTTCTGGTATTGATCTATCGGGTACACACAGAATGACTACGTCCGCGCCCTGCCCAGTTTCACCGCGGCCCATTGGCCCGTCACCGCACGAAAGCCCAGCATTAACAAGCGCGTTATAGAGCGCGGTCCCTAGCCTGCCTTTACCAATGACAACAATTTTTTGAGAAATAGACGAGTTCATTTCTACTCAGCACAGCTCCATGGCAACTCTAGTATTTAAGCTGTAAAGTATAATTTGTTTAGAATGATACTTGGTCGCTTAGAAATGATCACGCTTAAACTTGCGATCCCACTCCTTACGGAATATTTTTTCATCACCCTCCCAAGCTTCCGAAGTCGCCTGCAAATAAAAGTACTCAGCATCTGATGTTAATTTCGTATAGGTGTGTGTTTTCGTTTGCCAATCACCACGCCCGTATTCCCATTGCCAATCGTATTCCGCTTTGGCGGATAAAGGATCTGACTCAGCGATGCTGAATCGATAACTTGAAGTCGATCCCATCTCCATGCCGCTTTGTTCAAATCTTGTTTTGCCGTTGTCCGCTTTTATTGTCGTCGTACTAAGATTGGTTTGACTATCGAAGCTGACATTTCGACTTTGCTTAACGGGCCTTAACGTTGTAGTGGCATCGGCCTCACCCAGAACAGTGTTGCCAAACTCGGTCAATGTTGCATTAACAAAATTGTCTTTAAGCAGAGGCAAACGTAATTCGCTTTGTGCTGTTTGAAGTGTTAACCGAGTAGTCGTTGGAGAAGGCCACGCCATAGGCCAATAGCTGGTAGACACAGCCACACGTAAACTGTGCCCTACCGGCACAACATACCCTGTGTTATTCAATTCAACTTCAACATTCACTACCTCGCCAGGCATCAAAGCTACGGGATGAGATTTACTTTCACGTTGACTTAAATTGAGAATACCGCGCGTAATTAACGTACTTGATCCGTCTGGAAAGACGTCACACAACCTCACTGCAACCAGCGCCTGTGGGGCATCGCAACTGAGTTGCAGCGCTGCTACCGGATTACCCAGGATCGGCATCGCCTCACTTAAACAAGCTGTGTCGAAAATTAACGAACCAGTATCTTCAGTTCGCTGATCACCCGGTAATTCTTCAGCGGGCCCAAAAGAAAACCACGGCATATACTCGCCAGATTGTTGCCCGGTAGTCTGAGGCGAGCACACATGCATAGACAGTTTGTCACCTTGAATAAAAGACAACTCACCCTCACCCAAATACAACTGAGCAACATCTATTTGATCCGATGGATAACTTGATAAGCCTATCCAACGACCCGGTCGATTGTCGTAGTAGGTTTTAGGTTCAACACTATCTTGTAAAAATACTTGGTAGCTTGCCTCATCCATGATGCCCGTATCAGTATCCTTCAACCAATGATCAAACCAGCGTATAGCATCGGATAGGAAATCAACAGTGGGTCCCGGGATACCTAAATGGGGATAGCGGTGACACCAAGCACCCTGTAAACCACGCACAGGCACATCTAATTTTTGCAACAAACGAGGAACCGTATTGGGCCAACAATCGGCATGACCACTGATGGCGTATACGGGAATTTTTATCGCCTTGTAGTTGGTATCAGCCGAATTGTTTTGCCAATAGTCGTCGTTGTGCTGATGTTCGTACCAGCGCTCCAGGTAGTGAGGCGAGTTATCCAGCCTGTCCAACCATAGGTCACGCCATTTATCTCCGGCAAGTTCAGGATCTGGCGGACGCGTATTATAACCAAACATAATGGCACCCCAACCGAGTGTTTGCCCAACCATGCAACCCATATAATAGCCGGCATCATCGTAATAACGCTGGTCAGAAGCCCCCAGTACGATGACGGTTTTGAGTGCTTCGGGGGCGCGTTGAGCGAGTTGTAGCCCAGTAATCCCACCCCAGGAAATGCCCATCGTGCCAACCTTGCCATTGCACCAAGTTTGTTTCGCAATCCATTCAATGACTGCCACACCATCATCGACCTCCTGATCAGTGTACTCATCATAGAGCACACCATCGGAACTACCCGAGCCACGCATATCAACGCGTATGCAGGCATAGCCGTGATGGGCAAAGTGGCCAATCGTGGTTGAGTCGCGCACAGCAGAATAATCATCTTTGCGATACGGGATGTATTCGAGCACTGCTGGATTGGCTTGTTCATCTTCGGGCAACCAAATTCGCGCACCCAAACGCGATCCATCGGGCATCGGAATCCAACAATGATTAATTCTGGTAATAGTCACTGGAGTTGAACCTCTCGAGGTTTTCTGGGCGACCGTGTCAGCGCAGCTGAAGCAGCACTGCCACACAGCAGACCAAGTCCTGAAGTAGCCAGACAGAATACGGCCTTTTTTAAGACACTAGCGGTTAAAATTTATAGCACAACGCAGTCATACAGGATCAATCATGCAAGGCATGCAGAGAATCAAAATCAGTCGGCCAAGATTGGCAGAAATGGTTATCGAACAGATCATATCCGGTCTGCAATCCGGCGCAATAGCTCCTGACCAGAGACTGCATCAGGAAAAGCTGGCAGAGGCGCTGTCGGTCAGCCGCAGGCCCGTTCAGATCCATCACAACGAATGGCAAGCTGCCTGGTTTTCTGCGCTGCCTGAAAACGCGACTTGTTCGCGCGATGAGCAGCTCATCGGCACGGCTCCTTTTACCAGCGCATTTGACGCTCGCGGTATCACTGCATGACAGTATTCCAGATGGTTTGTCGAGCGTTGCGATGCGTAACCTATCTAGCTCTTACACCACTGATGTTATCCAGTGTTCCATACGCGCACGCCGCTGAGGCCGATACTGATGAGATTCATACACGATGGGCCAGTGCAATCAGTAACGACAACACCGGATTGTTACAAACCATCCTAAGCGATTCCATTCAAAGCCCCGTAAACACACGTATGCCTTTATGGGAGGTGACAGCCAGCAACGGTAAGAGTGCTTTAATGGTTGCCAGCAAAGTGGGTGACCCGATGTTGGCCACTCAATTGGTGGAGCTCGGCGCAGATATAAAAGCCAAAACGCAGACCGATGGCACCGCCTTTATGTTTGCTGTTCTGGGCGATCAGCAACCGATGGCGGCGTGGCTTATGGAACTGGGCGCTGACATTAACGCGCGCGGTTCCAATGGTTGGACCAGCGTTATGATTGCCGCCGCTAAAGGGCTTGATGGCACACTCGATTGGTTACTGCAGCAGGGTATCGACGCGAATACACCGGACGTTTATGGATTTTCTCCATTGATGAGGGCCACCGATAACTCGCACGCTGGTGCGGTTCGGCTTCTGCTTCGTGATGGAGATGCCAATGTGCATTGGCAAGATGAGTTGGATAACTCAGCGCTTCATTATGCGGTGTCGGCGACAAATTTGAACATCGCTGAGCAACTGGTACAGGCAGACGCTAGTGCCACCATAAAAAATCGTGCAGGTTTGACAGCGATTGATCTGGCGCAGCAGCTGATTGACGAGACAGGAATCGCCTCGGCAGTACTCGACGAACGCAAAGCCATTCTGGCGTTACTTAAGGGTGCGATTAATTCCCGTGACTAATTCCCGT
>JALZWO010000135.1 GCA_023300375.1 Granulosicoccus sp.
TGATCAACCGTTGGATCTATGTCGTGGCTACCTAGCGTTTCAACTTCTGTACACACGGCATAATTTTTTATCTTGCGCTCATAGGATTCCAACCATTGACTAAATGCTGCTTGCTGGCTAGGCTCTTCCCGTGGGAATCGGCCCTGTGGATTTTCACTCCCGCATCGCCAAGGCTTGGGTGTTAGTCGGGCGCGAAAACACTCTTGATTCTTACACAGTATTCGGTAGAGACTGTCGCTGCCAAGAGCATCTAAAATTTGAGTGGCTTCATTAGAGATAGGATCAATAGTTTTATTTAAAACAACGAGACGGAATCCGGCTGCTGTCATATATACCCGTAAACTAAGACTGGTATTGTTGCTGTGAAAATCTCTGAAATTCTGGCGTAACTTCTGCCTGGCAGTAACCATGGCTTTTGGTTCTGCAATACGTGGTTTTACGAGTGAAATAATTCGTGAGAATAAACCTGGCCGCACTAATGCCGATGCTGGTAAATCCACATCAATAAACATGACATTAGCTGTGTTCAGCACCAATGCACCGTAGCGATTTCTAGTGATAGCCGCAATCAGTGATCCTTGCCTATCAGAAACCTCTTGTATTAACTCCTCTCGAATTTCATCAGGACCATAGGGGTAGGGATCAACAATAGCGTTCCCACTACGTACTCTGGTTGACCATAGCGCAAGTTTTTCAATAGCTTTAGCCTTCGCTATTGCTAGGCTAGAATTAGAGCCAGACCAACAAATCAGCCTATACGTTTTACCGTGCTCATCCTCTGCAGCTCCTGTTCTCCGAGCCCAATACTTTGCTATTTTCAATGTAGGCAGTTATTTTTCTCGTTATCTAAACGCTAGCCTAAGTACCACAAAACGTCTGAGTCACTAATTCTTCAGGCTTTGGCGCTTGCGCGTACTGTGTTCCCAAATGATCATCCTTAAACGGGGACGTCACTGCCGCCAGCATATCGTTGAATTTGGCGTAGTCACCATCGCGTACAGCACTATCAATAAATTCCTCAACCAAGTGATTGCGAGGAATAACCACAGGATTAACGTCCTTCATCAGTTCCCGCGCTGCCATCAAAGATTCAGCACCACCGCCAAGCCGCTCTTGCCAAGAACAAAACCATTCATGAAGAGGACCGCCTGGTGCAAAGGGTGTGTTGGCTTCATCGGTGGTTAGCTGGGTAAAGCTAATCGTGAAATCCAACTGGTGTGTTTCCATAAGTTGTAGTAGCTGAGATGCCAGCTCAAGGTCGTTATCTTGCTCGTCACTTAATCCAAGCTTCATTCGCATACGGCGTGTGTAATGAGTGATGAATATTTCATCAAAGCGGTTTATAGCAGCTTGTGCAATCTCTACCGATCGCTCTGGTTCTTCATCTATAAATGGTAATAGGCATTGCGCCAGATTAACTAGATTCCATTGGGCCATACGTGGTTGATTCTGATACGCGTAGCGTGCGCCCATATCTATTGAGCTAAACAGCTTGTCAGCGGAGTAGGTGTCCATGAATGCACAGGGTCCGTAATCAATTGTGTCCCCACTGACCGAACAGTTATCAGTGTTCATTACGCCATGTATGAAGCCCAGTGATTGCCAGTGTGCAACCAGTGAAGCTTGCGCATTAATAACAGCTTCAAGCAGAGCTGTTGCAGAGTTGTCTGCATCGCTAAGGTGTGGGTAATGGCGCTCGATCACATGATGGATCAGGCCTTGTAGTGCATCACTATTGTTACGTGCTGCAAAATACTGAAATGTACCCACGCGTATGTGACTACGGGCAACGCGTGCAACGATAGCACCTGGCATGGGGCCTTGTTCTCGCAGCACGTATTCGCCAGTGCTAACCGCTGCCAGTGCGCGAGTGGTTGGAACCCCCAGTGAGGCCATCGCTTCGCTCACTAGATACTCGCGTAACACTGGGCCTACCCAGTTTCGTCCGTCACCGCCACGAGAAAAGGGCGTACGACCAGCGCCTTTGAGTTGGAGATCGTAGCGTTGATTTTCAGCGACAATTTCACCTAGCAGCACTGCACGCCCGTCACCCAGTTGTGGCACCCATTGACCAAATTGGTGGCCAGCGTAGGCCATGGCTAAAGGATCTGAACCTTCAACCACTTCATTGCCTGACAGCATGGCTATCCCTTCATCACTTGCTAGCCACTTGGCATCTAGCCCTAGTGATAGTGCCAGCTCTGTGTTCACAGTAATGAGTGTTGGTGCCTTTACAGGCGTGGGGCGGGTACGCTCGAAAAGTGCCGCTGGCAATTGCGCGTAGCTGTTGTCAAATGCAATCATGCTTTCTTAGCTAACTCATTGGCGTGATGTTGCAAGTGATCTTCAATAACACTGGCAATAAACCAATACGAATGATCGTAACCTTCTTGCATTCGGTAATTTAGTGACTGGCCAGAGGCTTTACACGCATCAATAAATAGCTGTGGAGTGAGTTGCTCATCAAGGAAAGGATCCGCAGTACCCGTATCAACGAGTATATTTGCCGTACTGGGCGATGCCACAACAAGTTGTGTGGAATCGTAAGGTGCCCAATCAGATTCGTTGGTACCTAAATAGGTAGTAAATGCTTTTTGGCCCCAAGGAACTTGCGCTGGTGCCACGATGGGGGACAGGGCAGACACACTGCGAAAAATTTGTGGGTTTTTCAAATGCAGCGACAATGCACCATGACCACCCATTGAATGCCCCATGATGCCTTGACGTTCTTTATCAGCTGCAGGGAACTGATTGAACACCAGGGCATTGAGCTCTTCAACAATGTACTGTTGCATTTGGAAGTTTGTTGTCCAATCACCTTGCGTGGCATTTAGATAAAAACCAGCGCCTTGGCCTAGATCGTAGGCGTCATCGTTGGGAATGGACTCTCCGCGTGGGCTAGTATCTGGCGCAACCACCATCACGCCCAGATTGGCAGCCATGCGCTGCAAACCTGATTTTTCCATCACGTTTGACCAGTTGCAGGTCAGGCCCGATAAATACCAGATCACGGGAACCTTGCCCTTTTGCGCCTGAGGTGGGGAATACACTGCAAACTGCATAGGACACTGGCAACTTCGGCTATCGTGCTCGTGTACCGAGAGGGTGCCATCAAAGCTTTTCCAAGACGATAAGGTGTTCATAGACTGTTTGCTCAAAACTCGTGAAGGGCATTTTAAGGCGTACACTAGCAAACTTTTAAGCTTGTGAAATTCCTTGAGCGAAATGACGAATGAATTAGGCCAAACGGTCAGTGATGCACTGGGTGGCCATCGTAGGTTAGCGGTTGCTCCCATGATGGAGCTGACCGATCGACATTACCGATATCTGGCGCGGTTGTTGAGCAAACACACCTTGCTGTACACCGAAATGCTAACCAGTGCAGCGGTGGTGCATGGCGATCGTGATTACCTGTTGGGTAAGCGCGACGTTGAGGAACCGGTCGTGCTGCAGTTGGGTGGCTCTGATCCACAACAAATGGCTGATGCCGCCCGCATAGGTGAGCAATACGGCTACTGCGAAATCAATATGAACGTAGGCTGCCCAAGTGACAGGGTCAAGGCAGGTCGCTTTGGCGCTTGCCTGATGGCTGAACCCGCACTGGTGCGTGACACAGTCGATGCTATGCAGCGCAGCGTGTCAATTCCGGTAAGTGTTAAATGCCGACTTGGCATTGATCGAGAAGACAGTTATGAGGCGCTCCATAAGTTTGTCGAAACCGTATCAGAGTCTGGATGTCAGTATTTCATCGTGCATGCCAGAAAAGCCTGGCTCGATGGATTGAGCCCGAAAGAGAACCGTACCATCCCGCCATTACGTTACGACTTTGTATACAGACTTAAGCAGGAGTTCCCGGATTTGCATATCAGCATTAATGGAGGCATTGAAACCCTCGACGCCACGCAGGAGCACCTGCAGCAGGTGGATGGAGTGATGATTGGTCGCGCGGCGTACTACCACCCGACCATGCTGATTGATGCTGACGCAAGAATATTCAACGAGTTGCCCAATGGCTTCGACCACACAAAAACACACGAACTCCTCTGCAGTGTGGCTCGTGACTATGGTCTTTATATGCAGCAGTGGTATGAAAAAGGCGTCAGGCTCAGTGCCATGAGCCGACACATGGTGGCTTTGTTCCAGCAGGTGCCAGGCGCAAGGTTGTGGCGACAACACATTAGCGAACAGGCCTCCAGAGTGCCTGATGCAATGACACTGGTTGAAGGTGCGCTTGAGCGTTTGCAAATTGCTGCCGACGATGACGAACAAAGGAAGCTTGCTTGATGCACGGTCGCGTAGAAGCACCCCACAGTAATAGGCGTGATTTTGACAATCTAAAAAAGCTCACGACGTATCTGTGGGAATACAAGGGCCGTGTTCTGCTTGCCTTGGCCTGCCTTATGGCCAGCAAGTTGGCCATTGTGGCAGTGCCACTGCTGCTAAAAGAGATTGTCAACGCACTGGACAACGGTGTCCAAGTGGGCACAGACGCAGCGTCTGTAGACAGCACTGCCGTGTCCGTATTTGATGCGTTCAATGGCAACGATGTCATGCTGGTGGGCTTGGGCCTAGTCGCGGCCTATGGGTTGCTTCGTATGCTCAGTGCCGCCTTTAAAGAATTGCGTGATGCCTTGTTTGCACGAGTGCGATACAGGGCCATGCACAAGCTCTCGACAGAGGTGCTCACCCATCTTCACAACCTGTCCTTATCATTTCATCTAGACAGGCACACGGGCAGCATCACCAAGGATTTATCGCGTGGCACGAATTCGCTAAGTTCTATCGTTAACCTGTTGGTGTTCAATATCGTTCCAACAGCCGCTGAGTTCTTATTGGTCGCTGGTATTTTACTTGGCGGCTATGGCTGGGAATATACCTTGGTGGTGGTAGCGACCGTTGGTATTTACATTTTCTTCACGCTTAAGTTCTCGGGATGGCGCATGCAGTTTCGGCATGAAATGAATCGCCTCGATTCGCTCTCCAATGGCCGTGCTGTCGATAGTTTGCTGAACTACGAAACCGTCAAATACTTTAACAATGAGCAGCGTGAAATTCGCGCGTACGACGAGCACATGGAAGGTTGGGGCGATGCGGGTGTGCGCAGCCAGGTCACCATGTCGACATTGAATTTTGGTCAGGCAGCTGTTGTTGCTGTTGGCGTAACCATCGTCATGATGTTAGCCATAAGAGATGTGGCTGGCGGTGTTATATCGCTCGGCGATATCGTCTTGATTAACGCCCTGATGTTGCAGCTGTTTGTACCTTTGAACGTACTGGGTGTAGTGTATCGAGGACTGCAATATGCACTGGCAGATATGGATTTGGTGCTGAAATTATTAGAACGTGAGCCTGAAATACAAGACAAACCCAAGGCACAGGCGCTAGCTGTCACCGAAGCCAGAATAGAGTTCAAGGATGTCCATTTTTCCTACCTTGAAGAGCGTCCTATTATTAAAGGCATTAGCTTTACGGTTGAGCCAGGAACTAAAGTGGCGGTTGTCGGGCCTTCAGGAGCCGGAAAATCCACCTTGTCCCGTTTGCTGTTTCGGTTCTACGATGTCAATGCAGGTAGCGTTTGTATCGATGGTGTTGATGTGCGTGATTGCACTCAAACAAGCTTGCGTGAAACATTGGGTGTAGTGCCGCAGGATACGGTCATGTTCAATGACACCATCCGTTACAACTTAGCGTATGCCAATCCTGATGCGAGCGATGAACGTGTTTTCGAGGCTGCCCGTCGAGCTAATCTGGATAATTTTATCGCTCAACTACCACAAGGGTACGACACCATAGTGGGCGAGCGCGGCCTGAAACTATCTGGTGGTGAAAAGCAGCGCATGGCGATAGCCAGAGTGGTCCTCAAAAATCCACCGATTATTGTTTTTGACGAGGCCACGTCGAGTTTAGATACGCGTAGCGAGCAGGCCATTCTGGAAGGCATGGATGCGGTTGCTGAGCGGGCAACCTCATTGGTTATTGCACACCGCTTATCCACCATCGTGGATGCTGATCAGATTTTGGTGCTGGATGCAGGCGAGATAGTGGAGCGTGGTACGCACGACTCACTGCTGTTGAGTGGCGGTTTGTACAGCGACCTATGGCATATGCAACTGGGTAACGAGAGCGCTACTTAATAAGCTGTAAAAACTCGTTGCGTGTGTTGATGTCTGAGCGGAAGGTGCCGAGCATGGCGGACGTGGTCATGGACGAATTTTGTTTCTGCACGCCACGCATCATCATGCACATGTGCTGCGACTCTATGATAACTCCAACACCCATCCCGTTTGTCACTTCCAGTACGGCTGTAGCAATCTGTTTGGTCAATGATTCTTGAATTTGCAGCCGCCGAGCGTACATGTCCACGATTCTTGCAACCTTAGACAAACCAATGACTTTTCCGGTAGGTATGTAGGCGACATGACACTTTCCAATAAAAGGCAGCATGTGATGTTCACACAGCGAGTACATCTCGATATCTCGCACAATGACCATCTCATCACTGTCTGATTCGAAAATGGCATCGTTGACCACTTGCTCCAGAGTTTGCGAGTAACCCTGCGTTAAAAATTCCATCGCTTTGGCAGCGCGGGCGGGAGTGTCACGCAAGCCGTCGCGTTCTACGTCTTCGCCGATGCTCTGCAGTATTTGAGTGAACGCGTCTTTCATTTTTTTTTGCAATTAGTTCAAGCTATTGTTGAAGTTGTATCGTAACCCACACACGATCAAGGTCTACTCCTCGTTAGGGTATGATCTCGAATAAATTTTTAGCGGTTTTTACTCACGGCAAGCGTCGCTTGGCGGCATTAGGACACCATATTATGGGAATTATATTTTGGTTGGCAGTAGTCTCGCTAACGTTATTCGTTATTGCGAAAGTTAGATTAAGTTTACCAATAGCAACATTAGCAGGATTTGCAGTTCTATTCATTGCCTCGCAATTTGGCATGTTAGGCGGTTTTTTTGGTGGACTACTCACCATAGCGGCGATAATAGCGGCAGTTATTTTCAATGTCCGTGCTTTACGCCAAAAAATAGTCAGTGCACCTGTGCTGCGGTACGTGCGTGCGGTGCTTCCTCCGATGTCTGATACAGAGCGTGCAGCCATTGATGCTGGCACTGTGTGGTGGGAAGCTGAATTGTTTCGTGGCGCGCCAGACTGGAAAAAACTCACCAACTACCCGGAAGCCACTCTGACACCTGAAGAGCAGGCATTTGTTGATGGCCCAGTAGAACAACTGTGCGCCATCATGGACGACTGGCAAATCACTTACGAGCTTAACGACTTGCCTGACAACGTTTGGGATTTTATAAAAAAAGAGCGATTTCTGGGCATGGTCATCCCAAAAGAATACGGAGGCTTAGGTTTTTCGGCCATGGCTCACTCTGAAGTGGTTACCAAACTGGGTACCCGAAGTGTCACAGGCGCCGTAAGCGTCATGGTTCCCAACTCTCTTGGGCCAGCTGAACTCCTGTTGCATTACGGCACAGAGGAACAGAAAAATCATTATTTACCTCGCCTTGCAGTGGGTGAAGAACTCCCGTGTTTTGCACTGACAGGGCCATCCGCAGGCTCCGATGCGGGTTCCATGCCTGACTTTGGCATTGTCTGTAGAGGGGAATACAACGGTGAGCAGGTACTAGGTATGCGCGTGACCTGGGAAAAACGCTACATCACACTTGGCCCGGTAGCCACACTTCTTGGACTAGCGTTCAAGGCCTACGATCCGGACAAACTGCTAGGCGATACCGAGGATTTGGGCATTACGTGTGCTCTGATTCCAACCGACACTGCGGGCGTGGAAATAGGCCGTCGTCATTTCCCATTGAACCAGGCGTTTATGAACGGCCCAAACAGTGGCGATGATGTGTTTATTCCCATGGAGTGGGTTATAGGTGGACAGCCTATGGTGGGTCAGGGCTGGCGAATGCTGATGGAATCTTTGTCTGTTGGGCGCGGCATCTCATTACCGAGTAACGGGGTAGCATCAGGCAAGACCGTGTCCCGATACGTTGGAGCCTATGCGCGGGTGCGTAAGCAATTCAACATGCCTATTGGCAAATTCGAAGGCATTGAGGAGGCGTTGGGTCGGATTGCAGGGCTCACATACACCATGGATGCTGGGCGCAGGCTAACTTGCGCAGCACTTGATCAAGGAGAAAAGCCATCAGTGGTATCGGCTATTCTCAAGTACTACAACACGGAAAGCATGCGCACGGTCATTAACGATGGCATGGATATCATTGGCGGCAAGGGTATTTGCATGGGGCCGAGCAATTTTCTCGGACGTGGTTATCAGGCAATACCCGTGGGCATTACGGTTGAAGGTGCCAACATACTCACTCGTAGCCTAATTATCTTTGGGCAGGGTGCTATCAGATGCCATCCTTGGCTCATGGCAGAAATCACTGCAGCTTCATTGCCTGATAAACGGGAGGCTCTGGAGAATTTTGATGAAGCGCTCACGGGGCATATTGGCTATGCCATTCAGAACGGCGCACGATCGCTATTTCATGGCTTGAGTAAAGGGGCGTTTGCCGATTCCCCCATAGAAGGCCCTAACGCCAAATACTATCGACGACTGTCTCGAATGAGTGCAGCCTATTCATTTCTTGCTGACTTCGCTATGTTGTTTCTCGGTGGTGGTCTCAAACGCAAAGAGATGCTCTCGGGGCGTTTTGCGGATGGCCTGATGCACATGTATATGGCTTCAGCTGTGCTCAAGCGGTTTGAAGATACTGGGCGTCCAGAAGCGGATCAACCGCTACTGGAATGGTCGGTGCGGCATGCGCTGTTCGAAACTCAGGTGGCCCTTGACCAGATTTTGAGAAACTTTCCAAACACGCCGATTGGTCTGGTGCTGCGCGGTATCGTTTTTCCTTTGGGACGTCGTTTTCGCACCCCGAACGACAAACTGACTCAAGCCTGCGCCAGAATAGTGCTCAGCGACACAGAGGCGCGAGACCGGCTAACCGCTGGGGCCTATGTGAGTGACGACCCAGAGGATGTGACGGGTAGCATTGAGTATGCACTGCGCTGTGTACTAGCCGCTGAAGATGCAGAGCGTAAGCTCAAGCAGTCACGTCAACAGCGACCTTACAATCTCGATTATGAGGGCTGGCTTCAACAACTCGTGAAAGATGCGGTATTGGAGGAAGCGGAGGCGACGCTTCTAGTCACTGCAGACAAGGCAACTCAACGGGTTGTTGATGTTGACGATTTCCCTAACGAAATCGGGCAGGGTGCGCGGTAGTCGTTAGACATGCGGCGCCTCTATACAGAGGCGCCAATACAACTTAGCCACCTAGCATGGCTTTTTTAAGTTTTGCCTGTACAGGGGCATCAGATAGCCAGATACCAAACATAGCCTGCTTAAATTCAAGGCCTGACATCTCGGCCTTCGACTCACCATTTTTGATCATCGTGGTGATGCCAGTTTGAGCGTTATAGGAGATTTGTAGAACGTCGCCTGGCGTTAGCGCTTCATCCAAGGCACTTTCCATTGCGCTAATTTGCTCTTGAATAGGCGCTGTGTTGTTGCCGGTTGATTTGCGAAGCCCCGAATTAATAGCGGCTACCATCTTTTTTCGGGTCAGCAGCTTGCTGCGGATATTCATCTGCACAAGCATGTCTTCATCGGCACTGATGATGTCTTGAGCATCTGCACCTTTCATGGCCTCAGTCACGTACAAGCTGCCTACATACAGCTTAAGGATCAAGCGCGTACGTATTCCTGCGCCATTCAGAACCAAGCCCTCGCCTTCATCGACTGAAATGCTCTCCTCCAGCTCGACCCCAGCGACGGTGGCGGCATTAGCTGCTCCCGTTGTCGCTGAGAAGAGGCTAAAAGACAGCAACAGGCAAGCAAAGAGCTTAGTGGCTGTTCTTATGGTGCCATTATTCATTGCAATTCTCCAGCAGTCTCTTGCAGGACAGTGGTGTCACTGACTGAGAGCATTGTACCTTGCGTGGCTGCAAAGCTTGCGGTCTGCGTTTGCATCTCCACAGTGGCGTCCAGGCTGGCAGTAGGGTCAATAATTGAACCGTGATCGCCAGCGATAAACCGCACTGCCGAATTTGGCGCCGCAGATGTTGCATTGTCAGCGCCAACCGCGCTCAGACCCAGCAACCTGATTAAAGGCTCCGTGCCAAACAGAGGGCCTGCAAATTGGCCGTTGGGCACAACCGTATCTCCAATAACTTCAATCAAGTGCAGAGCAGCGTTTCCTGATGTGCCCAAAGCAACTGCATGATTAATCGGATCGCCTGAGTCCACGAGAGTTTGTGCGGCAATGAGGAACTGTTGGAAGTCAGCTGAACCATCTTCGATACCGGCTTCAGCTAGTCCTGCACGGATAACAGGGCCAAAGCTGTCAGAGTTGGATAGCAGTTGCGCTACTCCGCCACCCGGCATAGCGAGGGTGGCGGCGTTGAAGCTGTCATCAAATGCCAACATGGTAGTACCCACAATGCTACCCAGTGAATGGCCAACAAATGATTTGTTACTGACATCAAACGATGTGTTGTCGCCTTCTGGGAATGTCGCATTGTCTAAACTTGCACTGAGGACAAATAAATCGGCAACGGCCTGTCGCAAGTTATCTCTTGTATTGGCCAGGTTACCCAGATTGATGAAGTGCGTGCCAGAGTCATCAGCAATGCCGTCTTGATCGGCGTCGATAGCGAATGTTCTCTCACTTGCACCAAGAATGTTCCCTTCCTGTGCTCCAGAGCCGTCGTCTGAAACCACAAATAGCGGATTATCAGAATCCACACCGTGAACTGGCATATCGATGGCTACAACTGCACGCCCGGCTTGAGCCATAGCGTTGGCAGTGGGTAGCATTTGCGAACGGTTGCCTGTAATGCCGTGCTGATAAATGGTGACCGGCCATCCACCAGCTGGCATGTCGCCTAATGGCACAGTTAACAAGACAGGAACAGTCACGTCGCCAGTACTGGCAGGCGTAAAATCAGGAGCACCACTGGCATTCGGTGCGCCCAGAAATCCACCATCAGCGTTGGCCCAGAAACTATTGAGCGCGCTTACTGGATTGCCATCATTACCAACCGCCGTCAAATAGTAGGGAAGATCAATAGCGCCTTCAAATATGTCGAATGCTACTGTTGTCAGTGTTGGAAATACGTCGCTGGCCGCTACATCCGATGGCTGAAACTCAAAACTAGATGAGGCTACTGAAATGCCTTTCACGTCCAACAATGTTTGCTGGGTATCTTGTGTAGTAAACACCCAAGATAGAGCCACTTCGCTGGCTTCAACGCCAGTAAGCGTATCGATGGCGGCGAGTTGAGAGCCCACACTGATGCGTAAAGCTTCGAGCACACGAAAACTGGTCAGGGTTGCTTGGCGTTCAGCTTCAGCTTCACCGCTTAGGCCTTCAACGGCTGCTAACTCTTCATTGCCAATAGATTCATCACTGGTAAGTAATCTGTAAACAAAGCTTCTAGAGAGCGGCCGAGGATTTGACGTACCGTCTGCCTCTATGTTGTCGTCTGTAACTCCTGTAGTGAGGAAAACCATGTAGCTCGTATTGGGCTGCATGGGTGCAAGCGGGGTCAGTATGACTTGACCATCTGTGGCACTGACAAAGAAACTGCCCGTGACATCGGTCACCGCTGGATCAATGAAAGAACGTAGCGATGCCACAGTGCCTGTAAGCACTGGATCTTGTGCATCAACGAAGGACCCTAGGCTCACTTCCAGTATGCGTACGTTTCCTGAATTTACCGACTCTGCAAGCAGTGATTTGGACACTGGCGTAGTAATGGAAGCTACCGTGGAAAATCCTGTTTGTTGATTCATAGCAACCGCAGGATTACTTGGAATGTCTTGGCCTTCCCCTAGAGGAATGTTAAGCGTGCCATCAGCGCTGCCTAAAAACAGCAGATTATTAGGGAACGGTGTATCGCCAGCTGCAGGATTGAATAGGGCTTCAGGAGCACTATTGGCAAGTGCGATTGCCTGCGAATCAGCAATACTTTGTTCGAAGTCGAAATTGGTGTCGTCTGTGCAGGCGACAAGTGTCATAGCCAAGGCCAGTGGCAGCCAGGTATGGCTCATTTTTGGGATAGTAGTCATGTACATGATCTTAGTTAAAGTCCCAGTTAAGCTGTGCCGACACGATATCGACTGCGGGTTCGAATGCACCCCTTACCACTGAGCCACCAGGGCTTTCTAAATTAGGATTATCAATTGGCGTGTCATCCAGAAACAGATGTGCGTAACCGATATCAAACGAAAATCGCTTTGATACCTTGTAGCCTAAGCCCACTGATAGCCAGGTCCGGTCATTACCCGGTATGCGCGCGGTGCGGCGTTGGGCATTGGGAATGGCTTCCTCATCGAACGCATAACCGGCGCGCCAAGTTATCTTTGAATTATGTTGGTAATTGAGGCCTGCAGAGAATCGTAAGGTGTCTTCCCAATCTTGTAATGACACAGAATCTGGTTGTGCAGGGTTGTCGAATTCCACGCGAAGTTCGTCGAAAACACTCCAGTCTGTCCAAGTCAGATCTGTCAGCAGTTCTAGTTTGTTGTGCACTTGCCAAGCCGCAGACACAGAAAAAGTCGCTGGTAAGCTTACCTCTGCAGATCCGGGCACGTCGTTCAGTATATTGGCGGTCGCAAATTGGGACTCTGGGCTGGCGCTCGTATTGTTGGCCAGAACAGCGGCCAAGTTTGGGTTGACTGTGAAGTCGGCATCACCATCAAGATCATGTTCGGTACCGTGGCGGTAAGCGATACCAATCTTTAGCGCATCAGTGGGAGAAAATAGCGCGCCCAGATTAAACCCCAGGGTGGTGGAATCACCATCGACTTCGCCGATCGAATCAACAATTTGATTCCCTGGCGTAAGCCCGGCATTAAAGCACTGCGTTTCAGTGATGCTGCTTTGACCTACGAAATTCAGGCACACAGCGCCTGAGTCGATATTGTTTTCAAGAGTCGCAGATAGCCGCTGAACGCTGACGCCAAAACCCAAGCTTACCTTGTCTGAAACTCGATAGGAGAGGGACGGATTCACGTCGATAACACTGATACTGCTCTCGACAGTGGTGTAACGGCCTACCCAATCATCATCGTAATCAGTGGATGAACCGAAGGGCACACCAACACTTAAGCCATATTTCCATTGTCTATTAATAGGAGCAACGTAATAAAAATTGGGCAGTACTGTGTTTGCTCCCGGGTCGGCAGTGTCTGGTCCAGATACAGGAGTGCCGCCCAGTGACGCTGCCAAAGAAGTGCCTTCATTGGTGAAATCTGTATTGGAACTTATGAGGTGACCCGCGATAGCGACTTTGCGGCCCTCTAGTTCACTCATGCCTGCAGGGTTAAACCACACGGTCGATGAATCTGCGCTGCTTGCTGAAGCACCTGCGTAAGCATTTCCAAGGCCTGAAGCACCGTGTTCGATAAGTGCAAAGCCTGCAGCACCGACAGGTACGGAACTTAATAAAGCGACAGGTGACAGAATGGCTAGTGCAAAAGCTGTTCTGGGCGGGATGGTCCGCACTGAGTGACTTGGCATGAGTTCTCCTTGGACGAACAGATAAAATTAGTGGCACGCGTTAATAAGCCCAGCGAACCGTGCGGGATCTACTCGTTGCAGATTGTTTGGCGTGTGGCAAAAAATTGGCGCAAAAACGTAAACCAATGTCTAAGGAACGCCGTACTTCGAACTACAGGGTGCAGAGTATATGATGAACCTTCATTAATAGGCCACACATAAAACAAAATGTACTTGGAAGAAGTCTTACTCTTAAGCCGTTATTCCTTGGCTTCCTTACCCATACTTGGCGGTGGCAGCGAAGGGTGTTGCTGCTTATGATCGAACTTTGCGGTTTCGGTGTGATTCGTGTTTAGAGGGTTATCAGTGTTTTTTCTGCAGCTCTCTGTAGCTCTGGCTTGTGCAGGCACGGCCAAAGCTGAAGAATTCACCTTTGCACGTCTGGTGTATACGCAGTCTTTATTCGACGACTGGCCTCGTTGGCGAGCGGATTGGCCTGAGGCTGAAACACATTTTAACGCTGGGCTAGATCGTCTTACACGTCTGGAGGTGTCTGCAGAGGGTGTGTTGGTTAGAATGAATGATGAGTCTATATTTGATTACCCTTGGCTGTATGTGGTAGAGGTTGGCTCTATGATGCTGTCGAGTTCAGAGGTTGCCTTGTTGCGAGAGTATTTGTTACGGGGCGGTTTCATGATGGTCGATGATTTTCATGGGGTGAGTGAATGGCGGCAATTTGAAGCAGTAATGAGCCAGGTATTTCCTGATATTTCTATTGTTGACCTTGATGACGGTAACGAGGCTTTTCACGTACTCTACGACTTGTCTGAACGGGTACAAATCCCGGGTATAAGAGCGCTAATGAACAACCGAACGTATGAGAAAGGAGGTCGAGTGGCTCGTTGGCGCGGTATTTCCGATGATGATGGCAGAGTGATGGTTGCCATAAATTTTAATCAGGACATCGGCGATGCGTGGGAGCATGCAGACGATGCTGCCTATCCAGCCACATTAACCGCCCATGCTTACAGGCTGGGTGTGAATTATGTGCTTTATGCGATGACGCACTAAACTTACGTATACCAGGTATCGCGGAGGCTAATACTAGATGTTCGAGTGGTTGTTCAATTATCCAGTGAGTGCATGGCAGGAAGCAGTATTTGCTTTTGATGGGCTAATGCCAAGGTCATTGCTGCTAGCAAGTCTTGCAATCGTAGTCTTGTTCATCGCATTCAGTGCATGGAAGCAACCTATCGCTGTTGCCAGACGAACCGTGGTTGTGGCTTTGCAATCGTTGGTAGCAGCAATCTTACTTCTTATGATGTGGCAGCCCATACTCGAGCTTGAAGTTGCCGAAGCAGGTGAGAACACAGTCGCTTGGATACTCGATGCGTCTGCCAGCATGCAAACCCAAGATGTGGAAGCGGCGGGTAATTCTGCGTTATCCCGCTTTGACGCCGGCATCAATATAGTCAAGAGTTTTGCGTTGAACGAAAGTGCCGAGTTTCAGGCAGATCTCTATGCTCAGGCGGAGTCTTTGCAAGCCGTAAGCTCCCTCGACCAGCTCAGTACTATCGAGCCATCCGATAGCACCGATCTGGGGAACTCACTGGATGAAATTCTGGGCACTGTCAGCCAGAACGCCATGGCAGCCGTTGTGTTGATTTCTGACGGCTCAACAAATGCCCCGTCCATAGATGCTCAGTGGTGGCAGCGGTTGAGTGCAGCTGGTGTGCCAGTCCACACCATTGGAGTGGGTGAAATTAGCGATCCGAGTGATATTCAGCTTAGCGACGTAACTCTGCCTCAAAGCGTAGCGCCTGGCCTGCAATTGACGGCGACCGTCACTGTCTCGCATTCAACCGCTGGCAATGTCAGACTCAGAGTATTCTCCGGCCGTGATCTTCTTGCCGTACAAGACATCGTTCTGCCTGACAATGTGCAACAGAGTCAACATGAAATAGGTGTGCCCTCCGGCGAGCTTGGTGTGCGGCAGTTGAGCTTCGAAATTACTCATAACGACGAGCGCATCGATCCAAACCCTACCAATAATCGTCAGCAACGAATGGTGCGTACCACTGATGATCGAAAAAGAATTCTTTACGTGGAAGGCGAACCGCGTTGGGAATACAAATTTTTGCGTCGGGCGCTCAACGGCAATCCATCGGTAGAAATCGTGTCGCTGCTGCGCACCTCGCCTAATAAATTTTACCGGCAAGGTGTGCGTGATGCAGACGAATTGGCGGATGGTTTTCCGCTAGAGCGTGAAACACTGTTCGACTACGATGCCATCATCATTGGCTCTTTGGAAGCTGCTGAGTTATCGAGTAAACAGCAATTGGCTTTGCGTGATTTTGTCAACGTCCGCGGAGGCTCACTGCTTATGCTCGGAGGGCGCCATGGTTTGGCTGATGGAGGATGGGGACGCTCGGTTGTTGCGGCAGCTTTGCCCGTTATCCTCGATGCTCGATTATCGGCACGAACTTTCGATCGGCGCCGTGCTCAGGTGTTGCCCACAGCATCCGGCTATCGCACGCCTTGGTTGCAGTTAGGCCAGTCTGCACAGGAAAACCGCATCGCCTGGCAAGGCCTGCCCAGCGTGGCAGATGTTCAACAGCTCGGCTCTGTTAAGCCCGGTGCTGTTGTACTGCTTGAGCAAAAAGATCCCAATGCTAGTGCTGGCGAAGCTCAGGCTTTATTGGTGACTCAGCGTTATGGAAAAGGTCAGAGTTTTGTCTTGGGCACCAGCGGGAGTTGGCGATGGCAAATGGGCCTCGATTCAACAGATCAACGGCATGAGCTATTCTGGACGCAACTGGCGAATCATCTGGTGGCTGGTGTACTGACGCGTATTCGTGTGAGCAGCCTAGAGCCCGTTTATCGCGATGTGAGCAATGCTGAAATGTCTCTTCTTGCTTACTTGCCCGATTACACTCCGTTGCAGCAATCGAGTGTTAACGCATCCTTAACCTTACCGGATGGATCAAGCCGGAGTGTAGAATTCACCGCTGATCTACAGCAGCTTGGTCGCTACACAGCCGATGTGGATATGCCCATGGACGGGCCATACATGATCAGCGCGCAAACCCCGTTGGGAGGGGAGTCGCCTAGCGGTACACCGTCTGTGGCAGAAACTTGGTGGGTGAGTGAATCGGGCACTGCTGAGAGTTTCAACAACACGCAGCAAACTGAATTTCTGCAGCGTGTCGCTGATGTAACAGGCGGAAGTTATTTGCCATCCAGCGAGGCATCATCGGTACTTGATATTCTTTCATTAGAAAATGCGGCACTTAAGCGTCAGGTCAGTCTGCCTTTATGGAACATGCCCATCTTGTTTCTAGGTTTGTTGTTTGCCAAGCTTGCAGAATGGTTGCTTCGACTGCGTTGGAGACGGCTATGATCCCTTCAAATCTGTTGCTTTTGTTTGTGATTTTTCTGTTCACGACCTTGCCTGTCTCTGCCAGCACGTATTCAGTAGTGGTTTCTGGATTGGGTGGTACACCTGAATATACTGCCGCTTTTGAGGCGTCGTCTGGGAGCTTTGTACAAGCACTGCGCTCTTTGGATAACGATGATCTATTGACTGAGCAGCTAGACGAAAATGCTACACGGCAACAAATTTTACAAGCGATAGAGCAAATGGCTAGCAGGATGCAGGTCGATATCGATAATGCGTCTCTTCAAGGCACCTCTATTGAGCCTACTTTCGTGCTAATCCTGACAGGACATGGAAACGCTGGTTCAGATGGGTGGCGCTTTAATGTTGCTGGCCCTGATTTGACCACAGACGATCTCGTGGCTGCATTGAATGTGTTGCCTACCAGTCGTCAGCTGCTTGTACTAGGAGCCAGCGCCAGTGGTGCAGCGCTGGACACGCTATCGCAGCTAGGCCGAGTGCTAGTAACCGCAACTAAAAGTGGCGGTGAAATTAATGCAGTTCGGTTTCCTACGTACCTTGCGCAAGCCTTTCAAGGAGATGTGGCAGACTACAACCGCAACGAGATTCTCACCATTGCTGAGGCTTTTCGTTTTGCGGATGCTCGTACCCGTGAGTACTATGAGCAGCAGAAATTGCTTGCTTCAGAGCATGCTCGACTTCGTGGTGAACAATCAGATGAAATGGCCGTTGCTTTGCTGGGTTCTTTGCGACACGCCAAGGATGACCCCGCAGTGGTAACTCTACTAGATGAACGATCGGCGCTTGAAAATTCGTTTAAATTGCTCACAGAGCGCAAGCCAGATATGCCCGTAGAGGAGTATTACGGTGAACTGGAAGAGCTGTTGTTGTCCATAGCAACGCTACAACAGACTATCGACGTTGCAACTGGTTGGAGTGATTCAGATGCGAATAACTAAGATACTGATGAGTTGCCACTATGCACTGTGTCTAGGCATGCTCCTGTTCGGCTCGGTGTCTCATGCCTTTACCATTCATTACGGTCAGACACGCTCGTTGAATATACAAGCTTGCGATCAGCTGTTGTACGTTGGAGAAGATGAGCAAGCAGACGAGTGTTACCAATCACTTCTGGACAACTCCGGAGGCTTAGAGCAAGCGGATGCAGCGGCGGCGCTTGGTGATATACGTCAAGCCAATCGCTTGTTTCGTGATCTGGACGCAACCACCTCCGATCCTGTCATAAAAACTCACTGGGGTAATTTGTACCTACAAACACA
>JALZWO010000136.1 GCA_023300375.1 Granulosicoccus sp.
GTAGCCTAGTTCTCTGCGCAAACTTGATCAGAGCTGAAAACTAAGGCTGTTTACGTCAGTAAAGGCAAAACCACTAGCGAATATACAGCCAACAACACACACGTACTGAACGAATCACTGGAGATTCATGAGCTACAAACAGGAATGGATGGACGTTCTACCACAAGCCTTTCACCAATGGCTGGATGGCCGTCGTGTTGACGATGTGGAATGCATCATTGCTGATCTTGCAGGCACCGCAAGAGGCAAAGCCATGCCAGCTCGCAAGTTTGCACGGGCAGATGCTATGTACCTGCCAACGTCGATTTTCTACCAGACAATCAACGGTGAATACGTTGATCTGGAAAACATGCCAGACCAATGGACCGAATCAGATCTTGTTCTGACCCCAGACTTTAGCGCAGCGACGGCAGTGCCTTGGTCAGCTGATGTCACATTGCAAGTCATGCACGATGTCAGAAATCAAGATGGCTCACTTAACCAGATGACTCCACGCAATGTGCTTAAACGTGTACTTGAAGAATATACAAAGCAAGGTTGGCAGCCAGTGGTGGCACCAGAAATTGAATTTTATCTAACCGCACCCAACGTCGATCCAAATCTGCCCGTTGAGCCCCCCATTGGTCGTACTGGCCGGCAAGGTATCGCTAGGCAAGCCTATAGTATGAGCGCCGTTGAAGAGTACGGCCCTGTTATTGATGATATTTACGATTTTGCTGAAGCATCTGGCTTCGAGATCGACACCATTATTCAAGAAGGTGGAGCAGGACAGATAGAAATAAACCTGCAACATGGCGACCCCGTTCATTTAGCTGATCAGGTGTTCTTTTACAAGCGATTGATACGCGAAGCTGCCATGCGCAATAAGTGCTTTGCCACGTTTATGGCCAAGCCTATGGAAGAGCAACCCGGTAGCGCCATGCACATCCACCAAAGTGTCATATCGCTCGCCAATGGGCAAAATATTTTTAATGATGAGAACGATCAACCATCAGAGCTGTTTTACGGATTTGTCGCAGGGCAACAGCAACTGATCCCAAATGTGTTGTGCATGCTTGCGCCATACGTCAACTCTTATCGCCGCTTCCGACGTGACGATTCTGCTCCCATCAATCTTGAATGGGGCATCGACAACCGAACAACAGGTATCCGAATCCCCTTGTCGAACACAAAAGGACGGCGCGTCGAGAATCGGGTGGTTGGTATGGATTGCAACCCGTATCTAGCCATCGCAGCCAGCCTTGCTTGTGGATTAATCGGCATGCTGGAAAAACATAAACCACGTGAATGCTATACCAGTGATGCGTACTCCCTACCTCAGGATATCCCACGCGACCTGACCCGAGCGCTTGATCTGTTCAGCGATTGCCCTCAGCTCGAAAACTTATTAGGACCAGAATTTTGCTCGCTATACCGCGCGGTAAAAACTCAGGAAGTGGACGCCTACCTCCAAGTAATAAGTCCTTGGGAACGTGAGCACCTGCTGCTCAACGTGTGAACACTAAGCCGACACACCTATGAAACTTCTCCACGCTAACGATAGCCTCGGCAAACATGCAAATTCTTGGTATGCAGCTGCAGCAAACACTACCCAGTATCCGCAACTTGAAGGGCATCTGGACGCTGACGTTTGTGTTATCGGTGCAGGCTTCACCGGTCTAAGTACCGCATTAGAGCTAGCACGTTCTGGTATTTCTTGTGTGCTGCTCGAAGCACACAGAGTGGGCTGGGGAGCTTCTGGACGCAACGGTGGGCAATTAGGCAGTGGCTTTAATAGGGATCAAATGGAGCTCGAATCTTCGCTTGGAGAATCCACCGCAAAAGATCTTTGGCAGATTGCAGAACAAGCAAAACACTGGATACGCGACACCTGCGAGCGTGAAGACATAAATATCGACTACCAGCCCGGCATTGTTACCGCCTTGCATCGTCAACGCTTTGTTAAGACCTTGCACACTTATTGCGAACACCTGAACTCTAAGTACAACTATTCAGCGTATCGCCCATTGGACAAACAAGCCCTACAAGGCAGAGTAAACAGCGAAAATTATCACGGCGGTGCGATTGATGAAGGTGCAGGTCACGTGAATCCTCTCAAGTTGGCACGAGGCTTAGCGCAGGCGGCTGTGCGTGCTGGTGCTCATATTGCTGAACGCAGCGAAGTAACCGATATTTTGCGCAGAGCCACAAATCAGTCACAACGCGTGGTTACCTCCATGGGCAGCGTGACATGTCGCCGGGTCATTCTGGCTACTAACGGATACATCGATGCTCTGGATGACTCAATCAACAAGCGGCTGATGCCGATCAACAATTTTATTGTTGTTACCAAGCCCTTGGGTGAACGAGCGAAGCAACTATTGCCATGCAATGATGCAGTCGCCGACTCACGATTTGTCGTTAATTACTATCGATTAGTGCAAGACGGCGTAGCACAAGACGGCGCAATGAATGATCACACAACTACCGGCGTTCGACTTCTATTTGGCGGCGGCGAGAACTATTCGTATCGTTTTCCAAAAAACATCACACCAATAGTTCGCAAGGCCATGTTGTCGATCTTTCCACAATTGCAAGATGTAGAGATTGACTATGCCTGGGGCGGAACCCTCGCTATCACACGTAACCGTCTGCCCTACATAAAAGAGGTGCAAGCTGATCGCTATACCGCCGGAGGTTACTCCGGTCATGGTGTGGCACTTGCTTGTATCTATGGCAAAGCTCTTGCTGATCACATGTCGGGCAAAAACGAACTTTATAACGTGCTTACAAAACTTCCCAACAAGCCCTTCCCGGGTGGTACGCGCAGCCGCTCTACATTACTCGCACTCGCTATGTCAGGGTATTCAATGGCCGATGCCATTTAACCTCTAGCGTCGCATTAAAGAGTGTCGTTTTTCATTAGTTAACTATTTAAAAGTGAAGTTTTAGTGTTTAACAACATCTAATCTTCTAAACTACCGGTGTCAGTGGTAATGATTGATGTCAATAGTTTGCCATCGCCTACGGCTTTTTTACCACCATTTTCTACCACTAACTGCCTTGCCATGGCATATTAATTTGTAACCTATTCATTAGAGTATTGGGGATGTTCATGATTGCTGTTTCGGACGCGGTACTTGTTTTGGTATCTGCCACGGCATTGGTTGCCGGCTTGTATCGCTGGCAAAACAATCTGGAATCAGTACCCGAGCGTGCGCCAACTACCCAATCCAGCTCTTCGGCCAGCTCTTCGGCCAGCGGCACGCCAAACAGCACCAACAATCCAAGCGCGAGCCAGAACTCCAACACAAATACCTCCGCTGTTAACAGCAACCAAGGCACCACTGAGCCGAATAATCCCGTTACAACAGAGCTCGGCACCCAACCCAGTGAGGACCCTTCCCCCGTTGTTAACTTACAGTCAGAACAAACAAGATCAATCGATGCCAACCAAGCAATTGGCGATGCGCCAGCCCTTGCAAGCTACACCATTGTCTCGGGCGACAACCTAGTTCGGCTTGCAATAAGATTCGGCACATCAGTACGTGTCCTGCAGGAAATCAATGGAATTCAAGGCTCGCTGATACAAGTTGGCCAGCAGATTCGTTATCCTTTGCCTGCGAATTGAACAAAGCTACTTTGCCTCTTGCATTTAACAGCGAGTTATTTAGCGGCCAGACAATAGTCATTACGGGTGCTGGTAACGGCATCGGTTACGCGGCATTGTCTGCTTTCCACGCAACAGGAGCAAAGATCATCGCCCATTTGGGGCGCGATGCTGGTGCCGCTTATGATTTGCCTGAAGGTGTTATCCACACCACGGGAGACTTCACCAAAATAGACGATCAAATAGAATTTATTCGCTTTGTAGAGCAGCAAACCGACACCGTTAATGTCTTGATAAACAATGCTGGAACTATGTTCGGGCGATTCCCAGCCGACACCCTCACAGAGGAACAATATCAAGCTGTTGTGGAACTCAACCAGAATGCCGTAGTTCGCATTACGCGCGGGCTGCTACCGCAACTAAAACGGTCCAGTGCGGCATCAATAATCAACACCGTGTCCATCTCAGCACTCACTGGTGGTAGCCCTGGTTCATCAATTTATTCGGCAAGTAAAGCATTTGTGTCCACCTACTCTAAAGGCCTAGCGCGTGAATTAGCGCCTATGGGAATCCGCGTTAATGCTGTATCCCCTGGGGTAATAGACACCGATTTTCATAAACGCTACTCCAGTGAGGAGAAACTTGAAAACACGCGTCAATCAATACCACTACAACGATTGGGAAAAGCCGAAGATTGCGCACCCAGCTTTCTATTTCTTGCCTCAAACGAGCTATCTGGCTACATCACGGGTCAGGTCATAGAGATCAATGGTGGTCAGCGATAAGGGCATTGACTTTACAACCACCTGTTAGGGCTTATTGAGTCGTAGCGTAAACCACAGTCCACTCAAAGATAACGCCATGGAAACGCTAATGACGATAAACAACCAAAGCTCACTGAACGGCAAAAGATAACCCAGTGCAACACTCAGTAAAACACCTACAGCCGTTTGCAAGCTTCCAGCAATACCCGACGCCGAAGCGGCAAACTCAGGGCGCACACTCATTCCTAAGCTGAACATACTCGGCAAAGACATACCGTTGCTTAACGCAACAAGAAACATAGGAAGAAAAAGTGCCGCAGGATGCATGAAAGCAGCTCCCACCCAGAACATGATGCCACCTAATACAAACGGCACAGTCCCCAAGATAATCATTCGATACACACCTTGGCTTTCAGAGAAGCGCCCAGCCACAAGGTTGCCAGTGAGATAGCCAGTAGCCACTGTTGAAAACCAGATACCGTATTCTGATGCACTCAATCCACGACTTTCCATAGCCACATAGGGCGCGCCTGACAGGAAACCATAATAGACACCAATAGTTCCAGCTTGCATGATGGCACACGCAACGAATCGAGAATCGCTTAGTAATACCTTTGAAGACGCTATCCACGATACCTTGGCTGACGCGACGGTTAATTCGTCTGCTCCCTTTTGAGTTCCAAGAGTTTCATACTGAAAGCGATAAGTCAGGACAACCAGCACGGCGCCTAGTAGAGATAGCCCGTAGTACATCCAACGCCAACTAAATTGATCTGTAATCCAGCCACCCACAGCAGGCGCAAACAACGGAGCCACCATCATAGCGGTGGTTATATAACCAATGACACTGGCAGCCTTGTTTTGTGAATAGACATCACGCACCACAGCTCGAGGTAAAAACGCACACACGGCACCGCCTATGCCCTGTAAGAAGCGTCCACCAATGAGCCATTCAATAGACGGCGCTTTTGCACACACAAAGCTACCCACACAAAAAATACACAAGCTGAGCAGCATAATTGGCCGCCTACCAAATCGATCAGCTGCAGGCCCCAGTACCAGTTGCGATAGCAGATTCGCTAATAGATAGGCTGTAAGTACGAGCTGAACTAATTCGTAACGCGTGGACAAATCCACCATGATGGCCGTCGTAGCTGGCAACACGCCGTTGAGAGCCATTGGCCCAATGGCCGAAATGGCCACGAGCACTAACATCAGCGCTAAACCTAAATTTTTCATCTGCGCAGACGCAAACGCTCTACCCGCTCCAGTAGTTGTTCTGCCATACCCAGATGCAAACGTTCGGTCATACGACCATCAATAGCGATAGCGCCTGCATCCTTGTGCTCAGGCTGGGCGAATGCGCTAACAATCGCCAATGCGATAGATATCTGTTCTTGGGTTGGCGAAAATGCAGTATTAGCAATTTGCAGCTGCGATGGATGAATTAGGGTTTTGCCGTTCATACCCATCGCAACGCCTTCATTGCATTCAGAGGTGAGACCTTGCACGTCAGAAAAGTCGTTGTACACCGCATCGACAATCTGCAAACCATAGGCTTTTGCCGCAGCAACCAGAGTCATCATCCACGGCACTAGCAAATGTCTACTTGCATTCACGGGCATACCCGCAGCAAGCGCCAAATCATTTGAGCCAACAAGCAATGCACACAATCTGGGATACATTTGCGAACTGGCGGCAATCGCTTGCGCATTAAGCACAGCTTTCGGAGATTCCATCATGGCCCAGATACGCGTCTTCGCAAATCCGGGATGCGTATCCATCGCCTGTGACAATTGAGCGATGTGCTCAGGTGCATCAACTTTTGGTATGACCAAGATATCAGGCTCACATTGACTGGCAGCCTCAATATCATCAGCGTACCAAGGCGTATCGATAGCGTTAATACGCAAAGCGCGAACACGATATCCAAACTCCAGAACACGCAAGGCACTAATCGCCTTGAGCCTCGCATCTGACTTAGCTTGATCTACCACTGAATCTTCCAAATCAACAAGCACAACATCGCAGGCCAGAGAAGGACCTTTGGCCAGTGCACGCTCGTTACTGGCCGGGATGTACAAAACCGAACGACATTCCACAGGTGTATTCATGGTGATTTATTGACGATCTTATTGACTATCAAAGAGTGAAAACAGCTGCCAATACCTTCTTAAAAAATATCTGGAAAACCGATTGTGCGATGCCACAGAGGCATACTTTGGTCGCAGGCAGTTTGAACTGGCAGGTGTGCGTTAGAATACCAGCTATATAAACACGGCAAACAATCAGCAGCGTATGCATCTTCTTTTAATTGGTGGCGGTGGGCGTGAGCATGCTATGGCGTGGAAGCTAGCTCAATCAGCAAGTGTTACACGTATAAGTGTCGCGCCCGGTAATCCTGGCATGCAGCTAGAGAACAAAGTTCACTGCATTGATATTGATTCAAACGACATTGAGGCGCTGGCAGTATTTGCCAGCACACACCATGTGCATTTAAGTATTGTAGGGCCAGAGGCTCCTTTGGTAGGTGGCATTGTGGACCTATTCAAGGAGCGCAACCTTCGCATATTCGGACCAAGCGCACAGGCGGCTCAATTAGAAGGCAGTAAAGCCTTTGCAAAAGATTTCATGGCAAGGAACAACATCCCCACAGCCTCCTATGCCACCTTCACAAACGCTGATGAAGCTATTGCCTACATCCACCAGCACGGCGCACCCATCGTAATCAAAGCCGATGGACTGGCAGCTGGCAAGGGCGTTGTTGTCGCGTTCGACACCACTCAGGCCATTGAGGCCATCCAATCTATGTTTGATGGTCAGTTTGGCGAGGCTGGATCGCAAGTTGTTATCGAGCAATTCCTCGAAGGTGAAGAGGCCAGCTTCATTGTCGTGGTATCAGGTCGACAGTGCTTGGCTCTTGCCACAAGCCAAGATCACAAAGCACGCGACGTGGGCGACTTAGGCCCCAACACCGGCGGCATGGGAGCTTACTCACCTGCTCCAGTGGTAACCGCTACCGTGCACGAACACGTAATGTCTGACATTGTTCAGCCCACCATTAACGCTTTAGCAGATGAAGGCATGCCATTTACAGGCTATCTCTATGTGGGACTCATGATCGACTCTAAACACAACGCAAGCGTGGTCGAATTCAACGTCAGGCTGGGTGACCCAGAAACACAGCCCTTAATGATGCGCATGCAAAGTGATCTCTTGGCCCTTTTAGATCATGCTGTTGATGAGTCACTAGAACAGGCCGACGTTCAGTGGCACGAAGGTGCAGCAATTGGCGTTGTGCTTGCCGCAGGAAACTACCCCGAAGGCAGCAGTAAGGGAGCAGCCATTACTGGAATTGAAGAGGCAGAAACCAACGGATGCAAGGTTTTCCATGCAGGCACATGCCTGAATAACGACACCTTGGTAACCAACGGTGGCCGAGTGTTGTGCGCAACAGCGATTGGCTCAACGCTTGAGCAAGCAAAAGCAACAGCTGACAAAGCCGCCTCATGCATACAATGGGAAGGTGTTCGCTACCGGTCCGATATCGGTCATCGCGCGATCAAATAGTGACTAGATCCACGTCCTAGAGTCAAGCGTGGCGCTCATTGGGCAGCACGCTCGACTCTGGAAATGCCAGTCGTTGATGAAACAAGGCAAACGACCGGCAGTTGGCAACTATTGCTTAAGTGCTAGAGAACAGTTGCAATAGTTAGCGCTTCATTGCATCGAAGAATTCATTATTCGTCTTGGTCTGTTGCAATCGGCCAAGCAGGAATTCCACCGCTTCAATCTCATCCATAGAGTGGATGAATTTTCGCAAGATCCATGTTTTCTGCAGCTCTTCTGGATCCATCATTAATTCCTCACGACGCGTGCCTGAACGATTAATGTTAATGGCAGGGAATACACGTTTTTCTGCAATACGACGATCCAGATGAAGCTCCATGTTACCGGTGCCCTTGAATTCTTCGTAGATGACTTCGTCCATTTTTGAACCGGTGTCAACCAATGCAGTAGCAATGATAGTCAAGCTACCACCCTCTTCTATATTCCGCGCAGCACCAAAAAATCGCTTAGGCCTGTGCAGCGCATTGGCGTCAACACCACCGGTTAGAACTTTTCCAGATGATGGAACCACGGTGTTGTAAGCACGTGCTAGTCGAGTGATAGAGTCGAGCAGAATCACAACGTCTTTCTTGTGTTCTACCAGTCGCTTAGCTTTTTCTATGACCATTTCCGCCACTTGCACGTGACGTGCAGCTGGCTCATCAAACGTACTGGAGATAACTTCGCCTTGAACCATGCGCTGCATCTCGGTGACTTCCTCAGGTCGTTCATCTATTAACAGAACGATGAGATGTGAGTCAGGAGAATTTGCCGCGACGCTCTGTGCTATGTTCTGCAGCATCAGCGTCTTACCTGCTTTTGGGGGTGACACGATGAGGCCGCGCTGACCTTTGCCGATAGGCGATGCAAAATCTATGATTCGCGCAGTAATATCTTCGGTACTACCGTTGCCGCGTTCCATGGTGAAACGTTCGTTAGCGTGCAGAGGCGTAAGGTTTTCAAATAGGACCTTATTTTTGGCTTCCTCCGGCGGGCTGAAATTGATCTCGTCGACCTTGAGCAGGGCAAAATATCGCTCGCCTTCCTTTGGAGGACGTATTTTTCCCGAAATGCTATCGCCAGTACGCAGTGCAAAACGGCGAACTTGGCTGGGTGACACATAGATATCGTCTGGCCCAGCAAGGTAGGAGCTGTCTGCTGATCGCAGAAAACCAAATCCATCCTGCAAAATTTCTAGCACACCGCCGCCGAAGATATCTTCGCCTTTACTTGATTGTGCCTTGAGTATCGAGAAGATCATGTCCTGCTTGCGTTGTCTGGCAACGCTCTCCACACCAATGGATTCAGCAAGTTCTATCAACTCGGTAGGAGCTTTCTTTTTTAGGTCGGTAAGGTTCATACAAATAACGCACAGATAGGGCGTGGATCGCCGCGAGGGGAGGATGCTAGGCCCAATGTATTCAATAACAACTATTCAATACAGTAGAGGGCAATTCAGTAACCAGTTAAGTTAGATAAATTAAATACGGGTTTGAATTTGCAAGAGTTTTCGTTGGATATTCAGCGAAGAACTGTGGGATTTGGTGGGTGTTAATAACGAATTGCACGGAGCTCGCTACAGAAGAGCGTTCTTCAAAACATGCATTTGATAAAAGATTACACCACAAGTCTTGTGATGTCCAGCTCAGATTCCTAAGCGCGTACGTTATAAATACAAAGTGTTGTAGGAACGTGACCGGAATCACACTCGTCGAACAACCTGCTGGATCTTCAATGAGAAATTCACTTTCCTTGAACTGCTCGCAAGGCTACGGCAAGGTTGAGTAGGGGAAAGACAAGCTATGCGTGCCCCCCTACCTCCTGTTCTTGATGAGTTATGCGTTCTGATCTAGAAATTCTGTTAGCTGAGCTTTGTTGAGCCCACCTATTTTAGTGCTCTCGACCGAACCATTTTTGAAAAGCATCAACGTTGGAATACTGCGAATGCCGTACTTAGGCGGTGTATTCGGGTTTTCGTCAATATTGAGCTTAACGATTTTCACTTTGCCCGAATAGCCCGGTGCAACAGCTTCGAGCACGGGGGCAATAGCCTTGCAGGGGCCACACCACTCAGCCCAATAATCGACCAGTACAGGTACATCAGACTTCAACACCTCTTCTTCAAAGTTGGCGTCGGTGATTTGGATGATATGTTCGCTCATAATGGTCGTAGCTCCGTGTGTTGTGCCGATGCAAAAGGACTTCGGTTTGGTGAAAACGATAAAAAACACTGATGCAACACTATATGCAGTAAGGTGTTACCTGTCGTGTAAAACGATGGGGCCTTTTGGGACCATATACAAGACATAAAGTTTACACCTGCGATCTTAGCCCATAGGGGCTGTCAAATAAATGCAGGAAACCCGTGCTCGCGAAACCAGCACCGAGCTATCAACCGATAAAACATCGGTTGTCGATCGTATGACATCTAACGCATGACAAAAAATTCCACAGATACCAATTCGACCAATGAAATGCCAGCTTTCAGAGAGCTAGGGTTGCCAGACGTCTTATTGAAAGCGACTGATGAGCTCGGTTTCGACCGCTGCACCGAAATTCAAGGATTAACCCTACCCGCTATCGCACAGGGCACAGATGTAGCGGCTCAGGCACAGACTGGTACCGGCAAAACTGCCGCCTTCCTGCTAGGAAGCTTTACGCGTCTGCTGCAAACCGAGCGCAGCGAACGAGCTAAAAATCAGCCCCGCATGCTAGTCATAGCTCCAACACGCGAACTGGCCATGCAAATCAAGAAAGATGCTGATTCACTGGGTAAGTATGCTGATCTAAAATGCGCTGTGGTGTACGGAGGCATCGACTACGAAAAACAACGTAAAGAATTGGCGGCGGGGGTCGACGTTATCATCGGCACTCCCGGCAGGCTGATAGATTACTTCAAACAAAAAGTATTCGACCTGAAGAAACTTGAAATCATTGTTCTGGATGAAGCAGATCGCATGTTCGATCTGGGATTTATCACTGATATTCGGTTTTTACTGCGTCGCATGCCCGAGCCCAGCGAACGCTTGAGCATGCTGTTTTCAGCCACCCTGTCACACAGAGTGATGGAACTGGCCTACGAGCACATGGATAACCCTGAGGCTATCAAAACCGAATCAACGGGTGTTACTGCGAAAGGCGTTGAACAATCGCTTTACCAGCCAGCAGATGATGAGAAAGTCCCTTTACTGCTTGGATTAATAAAACGACTTGATCCTGCGCGATCCATTGTTTTTGTTAATACCAAACGTGCTGCTGAGAAAATCGAAGGCTATTTGCTCGGCAATGATGTGGCATGTGGAACCCTTTCTGGCGATGTAAGACAAAGCAAGCGTCAAAAGATTTTGGCTGACTTTACCGCTGGCAAACTGCCAGTACTGATCGCCACAGATGTTGCAGCGCGCGGCCTGCATATTGACGATGTCAGCCATGTATTCAACTACGACTTGCCACAGCAAGCTGAAGATTATGTTCATCGCATAGGAAGAACCGCTCGAGCGGGTACAAAAGGCGTAGCGGTCAGTTTTGCCTGTGAAAATTACTCCTTTTCACTACCAGAAATTCAGGAATACATTGGCCAGAGCATTCCGTTGGAGATGATTACCGACGAGCTATTAATCGATCCCAAACCGCGGGTGAGAGTAGAACGTGATAGGCCGGATAAACCTGGACAAGGAAGGAAACCGGGCGCTGGTGGTTCTGGCCGCCACCCACAGCGCAATGCTGGCAAAGGATCAGGAAGTGGTCCCAGTCGACGCAGGAACCAACCAAAGCCAACTGAAGGCGCTCAAAACAGCACCAACAATTCACCCGTTACAACACCTAAAAACGAAAGTAATCAGCCGGGCCCAGCTTCAGCCAACGATTCAACCTCTGCTGGCACAGATGCTCCAAAGAAAAAGAGACGCAGACGTAGACGTAAACCGACTGAGGCCGCCAACTCGACGGCACAAGACACTTCGTCAAATGATTGACCGCCAAGCTGCGCTTTTGCGTAACAGTTATTCCCGATAAATCGGTTATTTCAATTATATTATCGGGTCGATCTAGCGTTAAGCTGGCAAGTACTGTGCTTCCAAGTATCCACGTTACTGTGGCTTAGCGTTAGAATATGCACAAAGGTTGCTTCACCATCGTTTCTCACAGATTTAGATTCTCTCGACTGATATCCGTGATTGACGTGATGCTTGCACACGCCAACGCAATGAAAATTCAACAGTACCGCAGATAATAGCCATACCATGGATACACAGCTCGCCCGAAGTAACATGATTGAACAACAAGTGCGCCCTTGGGACGTTCTTGACCAACGTGTGCTCGACGTACTAGCAGAAGTGCCACGCGAAGCATTCCTTGCCGCTGAGCACAAAGGTGTTGCTTATAGCGACTTCCCATTGCCCATTGGCCATAAACAACACATGCTAAAGCCAACAGTCGATGGTCGTTTGTTGCAAGCCTTGTTGCTAAATCTAACCGATAGCGTGCTGGAGATTGGTACAGGTAGCGGTTATTTAACCGCTTGCCTTGCGAAGCTGGCTGGGCATGTTGACAGCATTGAGATAGTGCCAGAGCTTGCGGCAAGTGCAACCGCAAGACTAGCCGAACGTGGCGTGAGCAACGTAAACGTTATGCAACAAGACGCTTCAACCACCTGGGACGCTCGCGATGGCTACGATGCCATTGCATTTTCGGGTGCTGTGCCAGCTATTCCTGAGTTCTATCGCCATAAAATGAACGTGGGTGGCAGGCTATTTGCGATAGTGGGAGAAATCTCTAACCCAACAATGGAAGCACTTGTCCTTACACGGGTCAGGGAAAATGAATGGAGCGAGGAAAGTCTGTTCGAAGTGAGTGTAGATCCACTCATCAATTTCGATTCTGTAGCACCTACTTTCGTATTTTAGAATTTCCACCTAAAGAAAAATGTATGCCCATGCTAAAGCTGTCGAATCGCTTCGCTAAGCCAGTCTCTTCGTGGTCTGCCCCCAGACAATACGATCACTTTGTTCAATCGCTTGCAGCGGTGGTGCTAGTCACCATGAGTTCTGCAACCTCTGTATTGGCGCAGTCGAGCGACACTATAAGCACAACGCAAGACACAGCACAGCTGACGACCGATCTGGTCTCAGTCTATGAAAGAGCACGCGAATTCGATGCAGAATTTCAAGCGGGACAATTTGACCTTGAGTCAACGAGAACGTTGGTGCCGCAGGCGCGCTCTGCGCTCCGACCACAGCTAACGCTTGGCGCCGAAACTGGCTTGGCAACAGTCGAGGATGATGGCGAAGGCCCTTTCGCTGAATCGGCCATTTCTTTGTCACTGACTCAAACATTGTTTGACGTCAATAGCAGCAGAGAGCTTGATCAGGCGCAGGTCAGCGTACGTCAGGCCGAAGCTCAATATGCAGCCATCGGGCAAACCCTTATTTTGCGTGTTGCCACGGCTTATTTCGAAGTCCTACGTGCACAAGTTAATGTTGAGTTCAGCCAATCTGAGCTTGAGGCTATCGATCGACAGCGTGAGCAGGCCGAACGCCGCTTCGATGTTGGCTTGGTTCCAGTGACCGATGTACGTACCGCACAAGCACAATTCGATTTAGCTGTGGCGCAAGAAATAGTTGCGTCCAACGAGTTGTTTACCGCCCGTGAAGCTCTATTAAGAATCAGTGGAATTGATGTCCAGAACCCCACTCCACTAGCAGACGATTTGCCATTGACACCACCTCAACCAGCAGATATCGACGCTTGGGTGGCACTCGCCCTGGAACAGAATCTAGAACTGGTTAGCGCCAATTTGGCAGATCAAAGTAACCAAATGCAGATTGGTGTCGAAAAGGCCGTTCGTTACCCTACCATTAACTTTGTCGGATCAGCCACCTCCACAGCCACCGATCGATTTGGGCAATTAGATACCAACTTTGCTGACTTCAGCGTGCAATTCAATCTTCCTCTGTCGACCGGCGGCAGAATCAATGCTTCAGTTGCACAAGCACGAGCTGACGCCCGAGCATCAAATCAAGAACTACTGGCACAAGAGCGCACTACCGTACAACAAACACGTGATGCTTACCGGGGTGTTCAGGCATCAATTAGTCAGGTGCGAGCGCTGCAGCAAGCACTTGCATCTACTGAAGCATCCACTGAAGCAACAGAAGCTGGTTTTCGTGCTGGCACCCGAACATCGGTGGAAGTCTTACAAGCACTACGAGATACCTTCAGCGCTAAATCAGACTTTGCTGGTGCTCGCTACGATTACATCATCAACACGCTTAACTTAAAAGCTGCCTCAGGTACCTTGAGTGAAGATGATTTGTACGCTATCAATCGTTTTCTTGCAGTGCCTGAGTAACTGTGAGAGCGACGTTCAGCGCTGCACTAATGCACCATTGATTGGTCAATCATTAATCGGCAAAACGCCGGTCATTCCCAGATTTTTCAACGTCGTATAATTGGTAATGAGCCAGAACAAACCCACTCGACGCTACCGAGTACTCGTGATCGTTCTCTGCCCGCTTCTTATTATCTATACCGTGTGGCGCTCTCTAAAGGACGGTGGCAAACGCTATTTTTGGCAACGATTTGGGTTGGGCTATGGAAACACTAACACCACGCAGCCCCCTACTCTATGGATTCATGCTGCATCTGTCGGCGAAGTGTTTACTGTGTTGCCACTTATACAACGCATAAAGCAGCCTCTGTTAGTTACCACCATGAGCCCCACGGGTGCTTTAGTTCTAAAGCAGCAACAATTAGCTCATGTTAAGCACGTGTTTCTCCCCTTAGACTTTCCAGGTGCTTGCAAACGCTTTTTCAAACACATGAACATCAGTGAAGGCTGGATAGTAGAAACCGAAATTTGGCCATGGCTGTATTCAACGGCATACGCCCAATCTGTACCGCTCACCATTATCAATGCCCGTTTGTCAAAACGCACCAGTGAGCAGTCAAATGGACTGCTAGCATCGACCTATGCAAGCGCTTTAGCAACCGTGAATATTCTGGCAAGATCTGCACAAGATGCGACAGGTTTTGCCAACTTGGGAGCCTCTGCGTCACAAATCAGCGTAGTGGGTGATCTTAAATATGCTAAGCCTGATGCCGAATCTACTCTATCTGTTCGTGAGCCCTTACTTGCAAGGCGCTATGTACTGGCCGCATCCACACATGACAACGAAGAAATTCAACTAGCCCTGCAGTGGAGTCAACAGTTTGCCACAGTGGATCAAGATGCCTTACTGGTAATTGTGCCTCGCCACCCTGAGCGTGGAGCGGCAATAGTCAGAGATTTGGCCGATGCAGGGATAGACGCTGTGTTGCGGAGTCAAACCTCCGCTATCCCAGCAAACAGTAAAATCTACATAGCTGACACGCTAGGTGAATTACAAGCATGGTACTCACAAGCAAATGCCTGCTTTGTAGGTGGATCGCTAATTACTCGTGGCGGGCACAATATGCTTGAACCAGCTCGTGCGTCTTGCCCAATTGTGGTGGGGCATCACACATTCAATTTTAATGATATTGTGGATTCATTGATTGCAGCGCAAGCCATTGTCATTGCAAAAAATGCCCAAGAAGTAGTGTCATTTTTAATTGAGGCTCTGAACAATGAAGAGGCGTACAGGCCAATGGCACTGCGAGCCCACGAACGCGCAGTGCGTTTTGAAAGTATCGTAGACACTTATCTCGAGCAGCTACAGCCAGATATCTAGCTTAAGCGTGCACATGCCGCAGACTAGCTCAGCCCTTTTGTCGATCAGCTCAGGATGCTAGCCCAGCTTGATCGACAACTATTGAAGTGATCGTTTAGGTACGCGTTATCTATGCCAGTATTTAAACTTTGCCGCACGACTTTATGACACGATCGTTCCAAACGACGCATATTGCCAACACACCAACCTGTCGATTGAGGACTGGCGGGCAACGAGCGAATTCGCCCTCTATCAAAATCGATGAGGTACACAGCGTTGTCGTCACTTTTTTCGCCTTCATCTATCAGTATATTGTGTGCGTTTAAATCGGCATGATAGATACCCGCCCGATGAAACTGGGCTATCACCTGCCCCACAAGCTGCCATAGAACATTGTCACGTGCAGAATCATGTGACAGTTTACCCGTGCTCTGTAATCTTGACGCTAGGGTACTGCCAGGCAAACGATGGGTGATTAAGCTGGCACAATATAAAAAACCTTGCCTACGGACACCACAGGCATAAGGGATGGGTGCTGGTAGAGACGCTTTTTGAAGATGCACAAGCAGATCAAATTCTCTAAAGGCGCGCGAATTGTTAAGACCAGTGTACAGGTAGTGCTGTTTGCTTATTTTTCTGACAAGTCCGCCTCTGTAGTAGTGCCGGAGCACAAAGGAAGAGTCACCAATCTGAAAAAACGTGGTATTGCCACGCCCTGCACTAGCGGAACCCTTCACCACTCCTAACAAATGAAGCGATTGTGAGTTCAAGTATTCAACGCGCAGTGGGCAACTCGGATCGTCTAGATGCCGCACTGTTATTAATCGCGGCTTGACAGATGAGTCAACCACGCCACTCAATGGAGGGCATTCAAGCTCTCGAGTTATCACAATGTGCGAGCTTAACAAGCGATTTATCTGGCAAAGCTGCGCAGTTGCTCGAACAGATAGGGCTGATTTAAACAACCGCCTTGTGAGCGACGGCACGCATCCATAGCAGGAATCAGCTTTTCTCGCTGCTTTTACTATCGACTAAACGGTATACCGTACCGCAGTAGGAACAACTCGCTTCGGGAGAATCCTCTAGCGGTATGTACACACGGGGGTGACTATTCCACAAAGGGCCATCAGGTGTTGGACAATGTAGGGGCAACTGCTCGCGGGTTACTTCTACGAGCGAACTGGAATTGGAAGATTGCATGTAAGTGTCAAGCCTCAAAGTTTACTGATTGAGAGCTGGCTAGTTTACTTGCTATATCGGCCTTTGTGGAGTCTGTTGCACAGCTAAAAGGTTCCACTATCAGATAGGCTCATGAAATACCCTACACCTGTGGGCCAAGAGCCATGACTTGATCACACTAAAGTTCCGGTGAGCCAAGAATTTTGATCCGCAGCCTGATGACACTCTGAGCTAGCTTTTCCAGTGATTCATCCATAGTTTCCAGCGGTGATTCTTCATCCAGCGCTTGCCGATGAAGTCGCTCGCGCAGCATAAGATAGGCACTCTGCAAAGCTTTAGTGTCCTTAACCGGCAGAAACCGAAGAGCTTCAACGCATTCCAGAATTCTGATGTTATCGGTATAAGTGAGTAGCTCAGGGTGCTCGGAAGAGTAGGCTAAAACGAGGAACTGAACAATAAACTCGATGTCCGCAACTCCACCAGAGTCTTGCTTCAGATCCATGATTCCAGCTTTCTTGTTGCCATGGGCCGCACGCATCCGTTCACGCATAGTAGCCACAGATTTTTGCAACTCAGGCAATGGGCGTTTGCTGGCAAGCACGCTTTGCCGGATCGTGGAAAACTGCGATTGAAGTTCAGAATGCCCGACTATTAACCTGGCTCTAATGAGCGCCTGATGCTCCCAAGTCCAGGCATCACTACTTTGGTATTTTGCATAAGATTCAATACTGCATACCATGACACCGGCACTACCGTTAGGCCTTAAGCGTAAATCTATTTCATACAGGATACCCGCGGGTGTACGGGTGCCCATAAAGTGCACAAATTTTTGTGCCAGTTTGGCGTAGTAAAGCCCATTGTCAATTGATTTTAAGCCATCGGTCACTTGCTCCGGTCCTACGCTATCATGCATGAACACCAAGTCCAGATCTGATCCAAAACCAAGCTCCACACCACCCAGCTTGCCATAGGCAAGCACACCTAAATGACTTTCTACACGCGAACTCCCATCACCGAATCCGGGCTTTCCAAATCGATCATTCAACGGCGCACCCACCAGTGTGAGTACACCCGAAACAATGGATTCTGCTAGCCATGTCAGTTGATCACTCACTTGCATAACACTCAAACTGCCGTCCAATTGTGCACACGCGATTCGCATCTGATGGGTCTGGCGATATTGACGAAGTGAATCCATTTGCACATCAAGATCACTGTCTTTTAAGCGTTCAACAAACTCAGTAGTTTCTTTGAACACCGACTGAGCATCTGTTTGCACAGATGAGTGAGTGAGCAGTTCATCAATGACGATAGGTTGGCTTGCAACAAAACCTGCTATCCAGCGACTGTTGGAAAAAAGAGTGAGCAGATGTTGAAGTGCTTTCGGCTGGTCGGTTAATACTTGCAAGTACCCGCCACGGCCCGCCACTACCCTAATGAAATTCAGCACTCGACCTAACGTGACACCTGGCTTATTACACTCTTTTGCCAGCATGAGAACCGAAGGCACCAATCGCTCCACACGCAATTGACTATCAGCAGCAAGATGTTGATAAAAACTGCCTCTTGTGAGGGTAGCAATACTGGCAAGTAATGCTTCATCGGAGGAAAATCCAGCGTTTTCCAACAACATACTTCGCTGCTGGTCATCGATTGCGTCTGACCCTAACGCCACCCACAAATCATGCGCTTGATCAATTAACACAGTGTCAACATCAGAATTTACACTTTCATTATCAGCATCTTCCATAGCAAACAATTGATTAAAATACTGGGATACCCCATTTCGATGTAGCGTTAATGTGTGTTGAAAAAATTCCCAATCAGGCTCATCAAGCATACAAAGAAGCCGCTCTTTATCGCTTGGGTCATTGGGCAACGTGTGCACCTGCTCATCACGCATTGCCTGTATGGCATTTTCTACCCGCCGCAAATATCGATAAGCCGACTGCAGTTCAATAACTTCAGTCTCAGGCAACAAATTCAGCTCTACCAACAACGACAACACTTGCATAATCGGTCGAATACGAAGCCGAGTGTCCTGACCACCTCTAACCAACTGAAAAGCCTGGCCAATAAATTCGATTTCGCGTATGCCACCACTACCCAGTTTGATGTTGTCTTGCATCGACTGCTTTAACAACGACAAGGCAATTTTGCGCTTGAGCGAGCGCAGTGCGTCAAAGGCGTTGTAATCCAGATAGCGTCGATAAACAAACGGGGTAATCAACTGTTCCAGAACTTGGATGTCATCGTGGTGCCCGCACAGCGCACGCCCCTTAATCATTGCATAGCGCTCCCAATCGCGTGCCTGCGTGAAATAGTAATTTTCCAGTCCATCAAAGTTAATTACTGGCGGGCCACTCTCCCCAAACGGCCGCAAGCGAGTGTCTACACGGTAAACAAAACCATCTTCGGTCATGCTGTTTAACAGCTTGCAAAAGCGTTGCACACAGCGTCGGAAAAAATCGCTGTTGTCCCGTGTTTTATCTCTACCCGTGTTTTCAGTGTTGAGTGCTTTTGTTATAAACTCGGTATGCCCAGCCGCTGGGTACACACAGATGATGTCAATGTCAGATGAGACATTGAGCTCTCCTCCGCCCAATTTCCCCATACCGATAATAATGAGCCGCTGTTCGCGCTTATTTTCATCAAGAGGAGTTCCAAATCGTTCACTAAGAGCGTTGTAAGTCCATTGATCGGCGGCCCTAACACAGGTTTCTGCCAATATCGATAGCTGCTCAAGAGTTTGTTCCAGCGAGTAATTTTCTGTCAGGTCACACCACAAAATTCTCACCATATGTCGATGACGGAAAATACGCAATACGCGCTGCTCTGATGCTTCAACTGAGTTTATGTCTTGATCTTTGAGTTCCGAGTACGCCTGCGTATGTAGCGCTGTAATCTCGTTGTGCAAAAACTCAACCGAGGGCAAACCAGGAGGCAGATCGCCTGTCGGCCCTATGCTTTTGTGTGCAATCAAAGTGGGCAACACAGTCGGATACTGAGTCAGCGTTCGAGCAATGTAAGGACTCACGGCGCACAGTGGTAGCAACCACTGATCCAGAAAACGACTACTCTTCTCTGCCTGCTCACCCTGTTGCTCTGAGTAAGCATTACGAATCGCTTCAACCTGCTGTAGCAGTGCATCTGTTTTCAGGCCCTCAGGACACTCACTTCTCACGTTAAATCTCCCCGGTTAACCTTTGTGGCTTGCATCAGAAAGTCTGATGCTTGTCACCACGTCGAGAGTGCCATCGGGTAATATTGACTCTATGACACGGCAACTTGAATTAAATAATATCTTCGTCGATATCGATGGTACGCGCATCATCGATAATGTGTCGTTCTCGTTAGAATCTGGCGATATAGGTTGCCTATTAGGCCCCAGCGGATGTGGCAAAACAACGTTGCTTCGCACCATTGGCGGTTTTCAACAGCCTTCGGGTGGCGAATTGCTGATTGCTGGCAAACAGGTAGCAGGCGGTAATACGTATATCTCGCCCGAGCAACGTAGAGTAGGCATGGTCTTTCAGGATCTTGCTCTTTTCCCGCACATGAATGTACGCAAAAACGTAGGCTTCGGTCTCAAGGGGCAATCCTCCAAGGAAATAAAAACCCGTGTAGACGAACTACTCGATCTTGTCGGTATGCAACGCTACGCCAACAGCTACCCGCACCAGCTCTCTGGCGGCCAACAACAGCGTGTAGCACTCATCAGAGCCATGGCACCGCGCCCGCCCGTTTTATTACTCGACGAGCCCTTTAGTAGTCAGGACACCGAAAGGCGTGTTCAGCTTGCCCATGAGGTCCGTGAGATATTAAAACAAGACGGCATTACGGCCGTATTAGTCACCCACGACCAATTTGAGGCCTTCGCACTTGCTGACCATATCGGTGTTCTTTCAAAAGGCCAGTTACGACAATGGGACGACGCTTTTTGCCTTTATCACACGCCTGCTGATAAGTTCGTCGCCGACTTTATTGGCGAAGGTGTTTTCCTGTGTGGCAATACCCTCGAAGACAACGTAATCCAAACAGAACTAGGAACGATACACGGAGAGCTAAATGCCCAGGTTCCCGCCGGAACTCTGATTGAATTACTGGTTAGACCAGATGACATCATTCACGACGACAACAGCCCTAACAAAGCCACTGTGGTATCGCGTGATTTCCGTGGTGCAGACCACCTGTACACACTGAGAATGTCAGGAAACACGCGTTTACTATGTTTAGCACCCTCTCACCACAATCATCGTGTTGGAGAACAATTTGGCATTCGACTGCAACTTGATCATCTCGTTGTCTTTTCCAGAGAAGAGCTAAGCTGATCGTTGTTCGTGCAGCTCTTGTCCTTAAAAAGTATCGCTCTAGCACTAAAATATTCAATCTTGGCTTTGCGACATTACGCAAATCAACTAGACACGCCTACGCCAAAGCCGTCCATCTATCGCAGATAACCCTAAGGCGATGAGAAACATGCCAGCAAAGTGCGACACCTGCAATCGTTCTTCAAGAAATATAAAACCGAGAACAATCGCAGACACGGGCACGAGAAAAGTGACCAGAGACACATTGGTAGCACCTGCAGAGGCCAATAATTTGAAAAACAGTATGTAGGCAATGGCTGTACAAAACACGGCGAGCACACTCATGGCCACAACCACTGTCACACTTGGAAACGGTTGCGAGAAAGGTTTATCGAACGCTAACGTGACCGGTAGCATTAACATCGCTGACATACTCACTTGCCCCGCTGCTACGGCAATTGGGTTGACGTCAAGACGCTTAAATCGCCGTCCAAAGACGCTGGCAAATCCGTACGACAACGCAGCCCCCATGACAGCTAATTGAGCCCAGACGTCATTACTCAAGCCACTCAACGCATCGGGACCCACAATCACAATGGCACCGCTCAAACCTAATAGGACCCCTACGATACGACTGGTACTAAAGCGTTCGTCGGTAAGAAAGATTCCTGCTACCAACACAGTGAAAAGCGGAGTCATAGCATTAAAAATAGAGGCTAATCCAGATTCTATTTGTGTTTGCCCCCAAACAATGAGTGTGAATGGAATGGCATTGTTGAGCACTCCCATCATAAACAGTGCAATCCAGGCTTGTCGCGTACTTGGTAGTGGCACCCGTAGCAACAACACAATTGCCCACAACGTCAACGCCGCAATAGCGAGCCTGACAAACACAATGGTGAGTGGTGTTAATTCGGTAACGGCTACACCGATCAAAAAAAACGATCCACCCCACAATGTGGCCAAAACAAGCAACATTGCCCAGTCTTGCACGTTCATGGACTGTCGTATAATCGGATTCACAAGCCCAGTATATCGTTATGCAGCATTTGTTCAATGTGAATAGCAATAGCTAGGCAGGCGGTAAGGCCAGGAGACTCAATACCCAATGCGTTAATAAGTCCGGGCATCCCATGCTCTGAGGCACCGTGAAAGACAAAATCAGTGAGTAAATGACCCTCTGACACCACACGAGGACGGATACCTGCGTAGTCGGGTTGCAAGTCATCATCAGGCAATGCCGGCCAGTACTTTCTAATCGCATCATAAAAAGCCATAACTCTCGTTGGATCTACTGAATAGTCAACGCTCTCCACTCGCTCCACGTCAGGACCGAAGCGGGCGCGACCCGCCAGATCAATAGTCAAATGCACACCGAGCCCATGTTGTTCTGGCACAGGATAAACAAGCCGCGAAAACGGTGAGTTCGCTTTGAGTGAAAAATAATTTCCCTTATACATCGCTGAAACCGTTCGCAAGCTTTCCGGCAGCTCAGGTAAGCTATTAGCAATAGCAACGGCGCCAATCCCTGCTGTATTGATCACGTGCTGGCAGCGCAGTGTTGTCTGATCTTGCGTTGTCACAGAAAATACACCCGTTAGTGACTCATAGGCCAACGCATGAACAGGCGAGTGGCATACTAATGCTGCACCGTGATTCTCTGCGTCACCCAACAACGACACCATCAAGGCATGGCTGTCAATAATGCCAGTTGAAGGTGACAAAAGTGCCCCAGAGCAGACAAGCTCTGGTTCGAGTGCGCAAGCATTGTCTGCACTGAGCAATTCAAGGTCATTCACCCCATTATCGTTGGCTCGATCTCTGATCGAGGCAAGCTGTGCACATTGTTGTGGACTGTTGGCAACAATCAGCTTGCCACATTGTTTAAACGCTATATTTCGATCTTGGCAATAGGTGTACAGCAACCGTTTTCCACTAACACAAAGTTTAGCTTTGAGACTGCCAGCCTTGTAATAAATTCCTGCATGTATGACTTCAGAATTTCTAGCGCTGCTGCCACTGCCGAAGTCAGCCTCAGCCTCTAAAATGACAACTTGTCGTCCACACGAAGCAAGTCTGGCCGCAACCGCCAGCCCCACCACCCCGGCACCAATAACCACGCATTCACACTCTAGGCTCATACCCGATGATATTGCATTCTTAACAGGCCTGCCCGTTTTTAGGCTTCACACCTCAACTCTTTAACAGCTATACTTCCAACATCGCCTTGCAGACTCCAGATTGATGACAGACTCTTCGTTCCAATCCGTTCGCTGGCAATCTTTTCTTTCGCCAAAATACTGGGCAACATGGATAGGCCTATTCATGCTTTGGCTCTTGTCACGTTTGCCATTCGGCACGCAGCTGAGTCTGGGTCGTCAGATTGGCAAAATAATATGGCATGCAGCGCCAGACCGACGGCGTGTAACCCTAATCAATCTTGGCATCGCCTTTCCGGAGATGTCGCCTGCCGAACATAACAAGCTCGCTAGGTTGGCTTACTCACACGTAGGTATGAGTGTGAGCGAAATGGCAACCCTCTGGTTTCGACCAGCGAGTTTCATACTACCTCGGTTCACTTTGGAAGGCATTGAGCATCTTGAAAATGCACTCAGTCAGGGCCGTGGCATTATTCTTCTTCAGGCACACTTCACACTGATAGATTTTAATGCTCCAATTTTTAGAGAACATTTTCCGTTCTCTGTAGTTTTTGACCCACCTAAAAATAAACTGTTTGCAGCCTTTCTTAAAAATCGTCGCCATGTGTATGTGCAGGCAGCCATTGAGAATCGACAGACACGCATAATGATACGCAGATTGAGACAAGGCGGGATTGTCTGGTACTCACCTGATCAGAGCGTCGGCCGTCGTCATGGAGCCATAGACACTCAATTCTTTGGACACCCTGTGCTCACTACCGTAGGCACACGACGTATCGCCAGCATGACTAACGCTATTGTTGTACCACTGATTCCAACACGTCACGGCAACACTGGCCGATACACACTGCGAATTGGTCAACCTATAGACATAGACAGTGAAGACGACCTAATAGCCACACAACAAGTCAACGATATATTTGAAGCGCAAATACGCAAGCAACCGGAGCAGTACTTCTGGATGCACAAGCGTTTTAAGCCACCCGGGCCACAATACAAAAATCCTTACGCTAAACCTTAGCTATAGGTCAATGTGCCCAAACCACACCTAGTTTCGCTTGAGAAACGAATCATCTGGAGTACCGCGAAAGCAGCCAAGAACGTGTGGGAAAGCTTCAGTCATGTGGTACCGATAAGAGCCATTGACACTCATCCCATTACATTCGTCAAGATCTCCCAATCCGCTGACATACTCATAATCGTCTCGGTAGGAGCCATTATAGAAGCCTCCTGGCTCGCCTGGCCCACTGGGCCTTGAACCTGATTTAAGTTGGTAGCTTGAAAGCACCTTTCGAATACCACTATCGCCCTGAATAGATGAGCCATAAATAGGAAAACCATCGGCGGCAAAACCCACTACAGGCGATACCGTTGAGTTGTCGTTCAAAAACAAGGCGTTGGGCAATCCGTGATAATGATAATCACCATTGGGTTGCGTGTGCGCATTGTGAGTATCTACACTAAATCCATTGGCAGCAAACATAGGATCAAAGCGCCAAGGTTGATCAATGTCGTTACAGCCCGTTTTTTCATCACTAACACCAAAGCAAGCTGCTGCCAGAATATCCACCTTAACTCCATTGAGTAAAATAGCATTGTCTCTGGTGAGCGACAGCGCTGTGGGCGTTACAGCCAGCTCTGGGCTAGAGGGAATCGTGTAGACATTGACTTGCTCAGACACATCATTTGCAAATGTTCTCGTACCATCATTAAAATCATGATTTGGAATAGCATTAGAGGAAAAAATACAGCTTGCACCGTCAACCTCAATACGCAAATTACCATCAAATACAGCGCTATTAAAAACGTCGGTTACACTGGAGCGTGAGCTACCGATATAGTCTGCGCAGTTGGCAGTCTGGTTTGTCAAGATCGCACCTGTAATGTCGGTGGCACTTTCAGTTGGCGTCAGTCCATCGGTAGAACGCAGCTGTGCAACAAAATTTTCCATTTCTGTAATTTGATTGCTAAATTGCAACTCCTGCGATATCAAATTCAACTCTTCTCGTAAATCTGACGTCATATCGTATAACTCTCTGGTTCCGTCAGCATATTCAATTAACTTGAGAGTATCGCTTCGCACAGCCCAGCCAGTGGCAGCTTCGTCTACAAATTCGCTGTAGTTAAAACGGCGACCAGCAGCTGCAGCATCAGACAATAAATCATTGAAGCTAATGCTATCAACGCTTTCGGTAATTGGAATGCCTGCAAGATCGGCAACTGTTGCGTATAAATCAACAGAATTTACTAGTGCTGATTCGCGTTCATTGGATCGAGTTACTCCAGCTCCGGACGCAATCATGGGAACACGAACACCTCCCTCATAAAGACTATTCTTGCCGTGACTGACCGGAAATACAGAGGCATCCAAGACCGCACGAGGTGTTCCGTTATCACCAAGATAAACGATAAACGTATTATCGATTTCATCGGCAGGTATAGAGTCAAGTAGACGACCGATTTCGGTGTCCATGGCTTCTATCGCTGCAAGGTAGTAGGCTCGAGGATTAGCCGCAATATCAGCAGCATCGCCCGACAAGTCACGCGTATGTAAATTGCTCGGAGGCAAATGAAACGGCGCATGTGGTGCTGCATAAGCCAGCCACATAAACCAAGGCTCACTCTGAGCCTCAACCCAATCAATAGCCAAGTCAGTGACAGCGGTAGTGTGGTACGTGCTTGAGTTATTTGTGTTGCCATTAATAGTTAACGGCCAATTGAAGTAATCGTCTAGATTTCCGGCGATATTGCCAGCGTAATAATCCACTCCAGAATCGTTGGGGTGAGTCAGTAGTTCAGGGTCATTTATTGCACCGGGTGACGCCAGATGCCACTTACCCACCACCGCAGATACATAATCAGGTATCTCGTCATTCATTTTCAAAAGTCGCTGTAACGTAAGCAGCTCAGTATCCATCAATGATGGAGTGGTTTCTATGCCACTGTTAATACCGTGCAAACCTGATATGAGAGTGCCGCGCGAGGTTGTGCACGAGGGCGTCGCCCAGGCGTTTTCAAACACTATGCCGTTACTAGCCAAGCTATTGATAATCGGTGTATTAGGTAGGTCGTTACTTAGAGAAAACTGTGCTGAAGCATCCAGACCTTGATCATCAGCCACTATGAACAAAATATTTGGCTGCACGGCTTCGGTCTCGTCTATCACCTCATCGATTGCTTGCGAGCTGCCAGAACCACAGGACACAAGAACAAACGCAAGCGAAGATAAACAACAATATTGATTAAACCCTGCCATGAGAACTTCCTGAAAAATACTGTGGGTATGAAAACACCAGAATCCAAACTACTCGGCTAATGTGCAAGGAATGTGCAGGATGCACGCCGAACTATTCTGCTCGTACTTTCGCTTTGCTGGTATTGCTTCTATGGTCGGCCGCCGTACTTGTTGTATTCCAAATTAACTCAAGAGGCTGTTATGAAAACTCGGGCTGCGGTGGCGTTTGAACCAGGTAAACCACTAGAAATTGTTGACGTTGACCTAGAAGGTCCCAAGGCTGGCGAAGTGTTAGTTGAAATCAAAGCGACTGGTATTTGTCACACCGACGAATTCACTCGCTCAGGTGCAGATCCAGAGGGTACTTTCCCCGCCATACTCGGCCATGAAGGCGCGGGTATTGATATCGCCGCTAACTGATGCTCAGACACATGAGGCGAAAATTCGGTACCTGTCATTTATAAAACGAGGGTGAGAGGACGTGTGCGCCATGCACATTTTGCAGACACACACACCTTTTCGCATATCGCCTCTAGGCTAAAATTTGATGCAATTCGCTCGAGTGATTCCGAAGCCCTAACGCTCTGCCCAGAAAACACGCTCAAATGGCCCAACATCTGTCTCGTTGCCTACCGCCTCCAACCCGACGAAAGTGGCCACGACCTCCGGAGATGCCTCCGCAATGACTGCGACAACACGAGCTGGGATACCAACTTGGTCCAGTTTACGATAGCGATCAAGATCATCGTCGTTACCTGCGCCTCCAGAGGCGGATCCGTCCAATAAATTTACCTGATAAATTCTGCCAGCACCTAGTGAAGGGGTACAGATATCCGAATTGCCAAATGCGCTCGATGTGAACGGAACATACGTCGTAAAGAAAATCTCATTGTTCAAGGTTAACGCGCTGCTCATCGATTTTTCACCGTCAGTAATTAATCTGAAAAACCAGCCTTCATCTAAATTCCCTGCAGTCACATTCTCTGCACGTGTTCCCGTTATATTGACGAGATCCGCCTCGACCAATGAGGGGGGGTAAACAATGTCTCCGTTAGCATTACGTGGTGGGCCGAATACACTGGGATCTTTGATTGAATAGAACGCGTCGTCAGCGATCAGGCTATTAGGGTTAGGGCGAGCACCAGAGCCAATAGCCACATTCAGGAATAATCCGTTTTGCGCACTGCTACCAAACGCAACATCAGGCTCATTGAAAAATTGCCGGTTTTCCGATGCTGTTGTACCACCGAACGATGCGAGTACAGTGCCAGTAAGAAAACTTGCATTGGTAGCGGCAAAGTTGTTGATATCGAACCGCCAAACTTGTCCACCTGTGTCACCAACATAAATAGCATTGTCGTAAATATCGCCGTCTGGATTCACGATTCGCATATCAGACGGAATGCTGTACACCATGCTCGGGTGATCAGTACTGTCCCTATGCAGTAATAATTGCCCCGTGGTCGCATCAACCATAAATATTCCACGCCCCACCGAGTCAGCTGTGCGCACAACTTCACCATCATTAGCTGGATCGTATCCACCTGCAAAAAACAGAACATCCCGATCTTGGCCTAGATAATTGACTGTACTCTGTATAGGTTTCGACCAGGTTTGCCCAAGTTCTGCAAAATCACCTACTCCACCCTCAATTGTCCAGAGCAATTTCGGCTCGTCAGGGTCAGTAACATCCAACGCATAGTAATTGTTACCTCCACGGCGCATACCAAAGTAGATATACGCGGTATCGTCACCATCGACTATGGAATTTCCATTAGTGTCGTTATGCCATCCAACGATCTCACCGTCCAGTCCATAGATTTTATCGCCATGCGCTTGCAGCCTATTTTGAAAGGTAGGATCAAGAACGTTTAATAAGTCATCAGGAATATAGGCAAAATTCTCGATTCCAGTGTCAGTATCTATTGCATGCAAAAAACCGTGGTTTGTACCCACAAACAACATAGATCGTCCCCCATCAGCATATTCAAGAACTAACTGTGAAGAATGCAATGGGTCGCCCATCTGAGCCCTAACCTCAGTTGTATCACCATCATTATCGATATCTTGAACATCAACACCTCGCGCCCACTGCAGTAGCGATTTGCGCACTTGCGCAGTTGCACCACCAATACCCAAAAGCTCGTTGGTAATCTCGGCTGTATCCTCATGGAACTCCAGCAGTTGCGTCGATCCGCTACCTGCATTGTGGACTGAGGTGTAAATATCTCTTGCCAGTTGTTGTCGCGAAGCGGCACCACCTTCCATAATATTTGGACCGTCATCAGTGTCACTCCAAAAACTGCGTGAAGTATCCCTGAGCACACCGTCGTTGCCAAGCGCAGCAACTCCATTTGAATCTTGTACCTCTAATTGACCTGTTGCCCGATTAAGGCCGAATTGAAAACGCTTTACATTGCCGTCCCAGTGACTTCGTGTCGATGGACTGAACATCGCATAATAGATTTCGTTACTGTTCAGCAGACGGTTATCCAAACTGACGGTTGTAGTGGGCGCTAAAACGCCCAGACCACCACTGACTGATGTCTCAAGAACACTATTAAAGGCAGTAATTAGATCAGAGGCTGTTGTTGCAGGAAAAAATCCACCCTCACCTGCCGCGGCCACGTCTTCGAGTAAGCTGCTATTGACATTGAAGCCAACTGTATGTGTAACGATAGACTGCATACCGGGGGCTGCATCGTTGTGATCAGTGGCGACCAACCACCTTGCCAAATCTACTCCACAGGTGGCGGTATTCCGATTACGAACGTCGCATGATTCGCCTATTAATCCACTGATATATTCTGTACTGCTATTGTGCGAAGATGCTCCGTCCGTCAGTAAGACAATATGATTTGCAGCACAGCTACCACCCTCGGGCTGTATGTAGCTTGGAGACCCTACAATTTCTTCAAAGACACAGGCCTGCCCATTTAAATTATCATCTCTGCAGTCTACCGGACGAAAGACACCCCCTCCCCCTTCGTATGAGCTTGGCGTCGACAACCGAAACTCAGCATCATCGCTACTCTGAAATCCACGCTGTGAACCAAATACAAGCTCCGCCCCTCGCATGTACTGAGCCGTTTCCAGATAAGCATCTACCAGCGGAGTATTACCTTTTCTTTGAAACTCCAGCACGGTGTCTATCAACTCATCTCTAGCTGTACTCAATAAGGGTGGAGAGCCTGCTAACTCTGCGCTATTTCTTCTATAGTTGACCACCAGTCTTGCAGCTGCACCAACAGAGGACTCATGTGCTGAGAAAAAACGAGCTCCCGTAGAGCCTGATTCATGCGACAAAGTCATCAGCATTTGATTTCCGGAAATCCAGCCGGGGGTATTAACAACACGAGTCATTAACTGATCGAGACTGGGTGTTCGCAGTTTACTACCGTTGATCACGGTCGGCACGTCATTCCAAAACACAGTTTGAGAGTGATAATTTCTCGAGCTAAGAGCAACAGCATTAATTGCAGCTGCATTGTCTGTGTTCTCAGCTCTTATAGCTAAGTTAACGGTACCGTTCGTAGAGCCTTCGGACGAGAGCTCAATATACGAACTTGTGATCGTAGCGTTCGGAGGCACATTCACGTCCGAAAACCGAAGGCCTACAGTCTGTTCATCTCCACCAACAACTGTACTTAATGTTGAGGATGCTCTCTCAATCATGCCTGTGGCAAGATTTTCTATCACGTCATTGCCACCGTCAACAATGTTACTGCTAACCCCGAGACTTAAACAGGTATCAGTCCAATCCACGCTCGATGGGTCATAGTCGATGTGTAACGCTGGAGCCTGCCACGTCGTTCCGTCGCGGCTGTGTACACTACGTGGGCCTTCCGTCTTGATCAACAGTGTTAAGGCATTTCCACCACACCAATCGGCGCGGTCAGTAATTTCTTGGATTACTGATTTTATATCTGGGGCATAGTAAGGCCTGTTTGTAGACCACCTTTCGTCAACAGACCAAGCGACGCGTTCGTTGGTGCCACCTGACGCTATGTCAAAACGACCCACTAGCTGATCATAGCTGTCGTTTACCAGTGGTAGAGAATGCCCTGTGTCTTCACCGGCAATAATAAATTCAATATCACCATTTTGAAGCGTTGTGCTTGATATAACGAACTGCGCCAGATTGATATCTGCACCACGCGGAACATCTACCCCATCAAACCTCAATGCCCATATCGTCTGATTTTCACTCGAAGATGAAGAGTAGTCGCCCAACTCAAGAACGTCGGAAAATAAATCAACACGCTTATTTCCAGCATCGTTGATTGCAGCACCATCGTCCTCATTGTGCAAAATATCGTTTCTTACCTTCAGGGAGGTACAAGCTGCTGAAGGACACGTGTCTTTTTCTAAATTGGTGGCCGGGTATCTGATCGTTCCCCCTTTTCGATGCCCACCAAACGTGCTAATCCCAACATTAACATCTTCTGCAAAGTTCAATACATCATACAACGCAGACTTTAATCGATCGATACGACGAATACCCAAATCATCCGTGTTGTTCATCGAGCCCGAAGTATCGAGCATAAACATGACGTTGCTCGAAGTATTTTCTGATGTTAACGATTGCGAGAAAAATATTTCTGTATCGTCTGCTGAGCTTACTGCTGATGACACAGCAGTGGCCACCAACAAAGCTGACAAAAACGTCGTCTTGATCGACACAAGTTGTTTTCTGTTATTACTATTCATGAATATTCTTTTCACTTATATATCAGCAACAGCAAGACGTTTTACGCCGACAATAATTTTCTTTGCACTATTCACTGATTTAATAGTTGCAACTGATGTGGCTTTAAAATTAATATTTTGAAACCCATTGGAGCCACCAAGGCTGTATCCAATAGCGGGGGCAACACCGAGTAATTCGAAGTGGGCTTCAACATTCACAGCAGACTCAATACTCTGTATTGAGCTAACCGTGTCGTCCAAATTATTGGCCAGAAAGAAAATATTATCGGTCGTTAATAATGACTCTGCAGCCGCTTCTGCAGTACGAAATGTCGTTTGCTCAAAACGCACATTGTTGGTCAACTGACTTTCAAGACGGCTCGATTGCATAGCAGAAACCCCTAACAAGGCGCTCACCAGTACAAGGACCAGCGCAACTAAAAGAACCGATCCCTTCTGCTTGCGATTATCTATTTTTTTAATAGAGCTATGCATGTTTAATTGCTGTTGTTACGAACGTTAAAAGTGGCATTGAATGGCATTCGAAATCGGTCGTTGCTGACGTAAGTGAAGGCATTTCCAGCTGACGGACTATCAGGGCCTACGCTTTGACCCGCCAATGAATAAACTCTGCTTGCATCAGCATCTTCAAATCGTTCTACGGAACTCAGCAATAAGCCTACTCTCAGAGTAACAATGTCTGAATCAGGAACATCGTATTCATTAGCCTCAACGAACAACACTGTGTCATTAGATATCTTGACACCAAATTCAAGAATCATCTGATCCACCCCCTCGGAGAGTTCAATAGGCGGGTTAGACGTCTCGTAGGGATAGTGCTGAACAAACAACGAACTTACGCGATCGCCATCAGAGTTCGTTCTTTGTGTGTCGCCAATGTAGTAAATGCTACTCACAAACGACATAACTCGAGTGCTATCTGGAAATTCTGTATCTAGGGTATAGAGTTTTGACATCGGAGACGATGTTCCAACGGTCACAATCGATCTGTTGACAGATACAAATCCAGGAGCAAAAAGATCAGCTGTACTGCAATCAGAGATAACCACTAATTCACGTGTAGCCAAATCGATATCATCAACCGCTTCCAATGACACGTTGTCCAGAACTGAAGACATTGAAGACACCATAGGCAATCCTGGGAACTCCGCATATTGAACACTGAAGGCATGGGTTCCTTCTACCGGCCTACCGACTGTCGTTGGAGGGGTATACCCGAACGGCAACGAAGGCAACCACGTATTACTACCGACGCGATAACCGGTAATTGCAGTATCCGAAAAATTTGTTGTCGGTGCGTTCGCCGCATTGATATTAAGAGTAGCGTCGTCACCTGTCGCACAGCCAATGAACCCCGCAGCTCTCACATCACGCGCCATTGCGTCAAGCGCGACTCTGGCATTATTTTGTAAATGTGCAACGGCTTCATTGAGCTTTGCCGACTTAGCAACACCTAAGAATATAGATGCAATACCACCAATTATGATGGCACCAAGCACCACCGCTATCATTAATTCAATCAGTGAGAAACCCTTGTATCTTCGGTACCCAACATTAGCAGCGTGCGATTGCATTTTTGTCATTGCGTAAATTTCACTGATAACGTTTCATTGACTTCATTATCGTCTTGCCGAGTCCAGTCGACTGATATTGTGTACACGCCGTCCACATCAGGGTTTGATACAGAGGCGGTGGCTGAAGTACCATTCTCACTGACGGGTAACGCAGGAATAAAATCATTCCGACCGCTCACATTCACCAAATGAGAACTCCATTCGAAGAGGTCTAATTGCGCAAGTTCAGAGGCATCACATCCAGTGTCAGCACACCCAGGTCGTGTCACCGCACCTGTACGAATACCATCATAAAATCCGGCTTCAACCCCTTCACGGTTATTCAACATACGATCCATAATATCGTCCGCAATCATCACCGCCTGAGAGTATTGGCTAGACAAGCGATGTTCTCTTAAGCCCTTCAATTGCATATTTCCAGACAACAGGAAGCCGATTGCCAACACTAGCAAAGCAACAACAACCTCGATGAGTCCAATCCCAGAATTTTTAGAAAGCATCGGTTCTGAACATTTTAGTGGTGTATCGCAACTTGTATGCACTCTTATCAACACTGCACCTCAGAGCCGTTGGCATCTTGAACAACGCCGTCAAAATTATTAGCACTGGTTGCCTGTCGGGACGACCCCGATCGTGCAAAAATGAGTCCTTTTGCAGACTCTCTTCCGCGTTCATCGCAGAAAACAAACGTGCCATCCAACCAATTAGTCTCACCGAGTCTGTTAAATCTTATGGTTGAAACAGGTAGTACGCCGTTAGCCGACCTAGCAGTAGCTGCAATTGCCATACCAGTGGACTGTAGCTGCTCCACACGTAACAGCAGATCAGAGCCATCAAATACAGAGGCAGCACCGTCAGCGGCACTATCGTTGAATACAAGCACACCGTTCGACCAATCCTGCCCGCAACTAGCATCCGTTGCACGTGCACACAACGACACAGGTGAGGTGCTTTTTATTGCTTCAGATCGTGCAAACAATAAAGCGCCATTGAGCCTTTTAAAGGATGATTCCTGTCGGGTGTCGCTAACCAACGTTTTGAAGCTAGGGGCAGCAAGGCCCAAAGCCACAGCCATGACAACCAGGGTTACCAACAGCTCGACCAATGTAAAACCAACGCTATGCTTCACCTTTAATCAACTCAGATGTCTGTGTAAAGGGTATCAATAGAAAATACGATTTCCTATTGACCGATTAGCCATGAACGAAAGGTAGGTTCACAACGCTATTCTTTTAACGGCAGATGTACACGCGTCTTAAAGCTAACCGCAAATTCCAAAAAACTGAGGTCGATTCAGTTAACGGGTAACACATTACAAATGGGTTCGATGCCAATTGCCTCACACAAATCTAAGTGTTCCTTTCTTCGATTGGACACTATTGTGCATGTGAAACATGCTCAGTTTGGTAATAGCATCACTGAGCAGCAATCAAAACTAACCTCATTATTTAATCCCAAGACATGAATTCGATTCAGAAAATATCAATGTTTAAGGAACATCTTAGATCATCATTTATGCTGTTATGCAGTATTTTTTTTCTGTGTCTCAGTGCTAATTCATCAGCGACACAACTCAACTTACCTGATACACCTTTAAATGTAGCAGGCAGCAAAACCGCTCTGGTTCAACTCATTGTTGAAAGAGATAACAAACTTTTTTTTGAAGCCTACCCGACCTATCAGGATATCAATGGCGATGGGGTTCTGGACAATAAATTCAAACCCGATGAGATCGACTACTACGGCTATTTTTCATCTGATTTCTGTTACACACACAATGGTAGCTATTTCTCTGCAAGCTCATTGGGTATAGACAAAAAGTGTACGGCTGATCCAAATAGCTGGAGTGGCGATTTTTTGAACTACGCCACCATGACAAGAATGGACGTCATGTTACGAGCGCTATACGGTGGTAGACGTATCATCGACACAGATTCTCAAACCGTGTTGAGACGGGCATTCGTGCCCTGGACTATCCATACCTGGGGAGTTGAGTATGAATCTGAGAGCGTAGATGGTTACAGGTTATCCGACTACACCCCCCTGAGTCAGCCTCAAAATGGTCGACGCCACCACTTTGCAACCAACAATAGAGTGAGTTTGGGTGATATACCGCATCTCCGAATTCGCGAAAACTCTAACGGTAGAATCTGGGACTGGGTAGACAAAAACAATACGCAAGGAGATGGCTCCTCCGATGAAGACCTTATCGTGGATGTTGAAGTCTGCGCTCCGGGATTCATCAATGAGGCCTGCTCTTTGTACCCTAATGGGAACCACAAACCGACCGGAATACTGCACACGTACGGTGAAAATAATGCCATGTATTTCAGCTTGCTGACTGGCAGCTTTGAAAATAATTTGCAAGGTGGTGTTCTAAGAAAATCCATGAAATCTTTCACTGACGAAATAGACTCTTTTACAGGGGTATACAACTCATCTGAAGGCATTGTTCACACATTAAATTCCATTCAAATACCGAATGATTTTAGAAATGGCACAACCGCTGAAATGAATGATTGCGGATTCATCTCAGAAAGAATTTTCAACAATGGTGAATGTAGAGTGTGGGGTAACCCTATTGCTGAGATGATGTTTGAAGGCATGCGGTACCTCGCAGGCGCTGGTGCTCCCACTCCCATGTTCTATGACGATGCTGCTAACGCAGCATCAGTGGACAATGAGCTGGGCTTACCAACTGCAAGCTGGGATGACCCCTACAGCGCAAACCAACCCTATGGGCAATGCTCATCTGCGTATCAGCTTGTCATTAGCGACCCTAGCCCTTCGTTCGATGGTGATCAGCTACCCGGGAGCGAATTCGACACGTTTACGCAAAGTGCCCTTGGTTCAATGGACGTGGGCTCTCTAGCAGACTTTATCTCTAGCCAAGAACCAGAGCTACCGGGATTAAAGTTTATCGGAGAGGCTAACGGCGTTTCTGATCGTGCTCCATCAGCAAAACTCGTTACCACATTTGCAACGGCCAGAGGACAGTCGCCAGAGGCAGCCCATCGGGAGGGCAGTTACTACGCATCAAGTGTTGCGTACTATGGCCATCAGAATGACGTTCACCCAAATGTCAACGGTGAACAAAACGTTAGTAACTTCACTTTAGCTCTAGGCTCACAAATACCCACCATCAAGGTTAAGGTAGGATCCAATGAAGTTCAAATTGCCCCATATGCTGTAACAGTAAATAGCGCATGTAAAATCCGTGGGGCACCATTTGCATCAGTCGATAGCGATGTATTTGCACCTGTCGATGCTATCGTTGGCTTTGATGTTGAAAACGCCTCAGACACTACAGGGAGTTTCCGAGTTTCATTTGAGAATATGGAACAAGGCGGAAATAACGACATGGATACACTTGTTCGCTATGAATATGAAGTGATTGGCGGTGAAGTGGAAGTGACTACAACCACTCTCGGCTCTTCAGGCTGCTTCAATCAGCATCTGGGTTTTTCCATCTCTGGCACAACCGCAGATGGTATCTACTTGGTGGTGCGCGACAAAGTCACCAATGCAAACAAGGATGAAGACTTTAAGCTTGATGTTCCCGCCGGCCAGAGAGCAGGTTCAGCTAACTGGGAAGATGGACAGGCATTACCGCATAACAGCGCCATAACGTTTACACCCTCTTCAGCGCCAGCTGCGCAAACCTTAGAGTCACCTCTATGGTATGCCGCTAAATGGGGCGGGTTCAGGGATGCAAACGACGACGGACTACCACAAACAGCAGAATGGGACAGCAACGGTGACGGCGATCCTGACAACTACTTCAATGCGGCCGACCCCAGCCTTATAGAACAAACGCTTGGCAACATATTTAGCTCCATCAGTGCTAGCAATAATAGCTTGTCTGCATCAAGTGTCACTGGCTCATCCCTAACCTCTGATTCAAGAATTTTCGAATCCAATTTCAACACCGGTGAGTGGCACTCAGACCTCACTTCACGCGGAATTGACGGCTTCGGTAATCTTGCAGATGAGATTGATTGGAATGTCAATACAGAATTGGCCAATCAAATTGCAAACAGCGATCGCACTATTTTCACCTATAAGCCATCTACCAAAACCGGCATCCCATTTCAGTGGCCAAGCAATGAGTTTTCACCGCTACCTACTGAGTTAGATGTGGAACAAGTCAGCTCATTGTCAACTGACCCTATAGCTGAGACTCCCGATTCACTAGGTGAGACGAGATTGAATTACCTACGTGGGAACCATGTAGAAGGTTTCCGTCCCCGCCAACTACCTCTGGGCGATATTGTTAATTCTGCTGCACAGTTCGTTGGTCCACCTGCCTCCCGTTACCCTGACGACTGGGGCCCCGGGGAGCCGGAGTCGAGTCAGCCCTACTCAGAATTTGCCACAAGATATTCAGAGCGACAGCGAGCAATTTACGTCGGTGCCAACGACGGCATGCTGCATGCGTTTAACGCAGGTGAGTTCAGCAATGGTAGTTACGATTTGGGTAATGGTGAGGAAATATTTGCCTACGTCCCTTCACCTGTATTTGAGGAACTACCCGAACTAAGCCGTCTTGACTATTCCCATAGATTCTATGTTGATGCAACGCCACGCATTGCCGACGCATTTATCGGTGGGCAGTGGCGCACCATTCTCGTTGGTGGTTTGGGCAAAGGTGGACAAGGCATTTATGCGCTGGATATCACCGACGTTGGGAACATCGAGGAGAGCGATGCTGAGGCCACGGTCTTATGGGAGTTCACAGAAAAAGACGATAGCCATATGGGCTATTCATACACCAGTCCGTTGATTGCACGTATGAACAACGGGCGTTGGGCTGCCATATTTGGAAACGGTTACAACTCATCGCAATCCGATGGCTTTGAAGCGGATAATCCATTGGGGGCGATCTTTATCGTCGACCTTGAAACGGGAGATCTGATTACAAAATTGTTCACAGATGACGGATCAGACTCAATACCCAATGCTATCAACGCCCCAACCGCTGTTGATTTAGACGACGATAACAAGGTTGATATTGTTTACGCAACCGATACGCGCGGTGTTGTCAGCAAATACAACCTCTCTTCTACCAACGATAGTCAATGGGAGCGCATCAGTGATCAGATGTTTTTCACTACTGACCGAACCGGCTCCAGTAATGAATCTAATGCTGAACCAGTCACCACGCAAATGGCAGTCGGCAGTCATCCTACAGGCGAAGGGGTTTTGCTGTACCTCGCTACAGGGAAATTCCTGGAACCCTCTGATCTAGTAAACGATGGTGCCCTGCATAAAATCTACGCTTTATGGGATAGAGACCCCTACGTTGATCCAAACCTCAGAGGAGCCAGCAGATTTCCAGGCCGATTCTTAAAACAATCGATAACCGCTGAAAAAGTCGTTTATTTCGATACTGATGGCGACGGCATTGATGAGTCTTCTGCATTCGTTCGTGAGAGCACCCAACACGAGATTGATTGGAATAAGCATTTGGGGTGGTTTATGGACTTGGAATACATAACTGCTACTGGCGAACAGGTCGTTGCACAACCGAATCTCAGAGAGGGCAGGATCATCTTCAACACATACATTCCCATAGGCGATGAGTGTAACCCAGAATCCTCAGGGTGGCTTATGGTTCTGGACGCGGCCTCTGGCGCAATGTCCGAAACATCCATCGATCTGAACGGTGACAGCGCTTTTACATCGAATGAGAGGGTAGCGGGTGTCAATGCGTTAGGAAACCCTTTTTCACCTCCCACTATCGCAAGCGGCACAGATGAGGACATCGTTTTTACTAGCAACCCAGATGGGTCTGGTACCTCCACCTCGACGCTCGACTCGTTAGGGTTAAAAGGCCGAGTTAACTGGAAGGAATTAGAGCCCTAGGCCCGGTACCTCATAGCAGCTTGCGGCTAGCAACTTAATTTACTAGCCGCAGCTTGAAGTGCTCTGACTGATTTACATCAGCCAGAGACGTTTACTAAACCTTAGTTGATGGGTGACAACAACGAAGGGTTAGTGACAAGATTACGAACAGCGTGTGCCTTCTTCTCATCAAACGGGTTGTCGCTGAACCAGGCAGCAACAGTGTCGATATGCACTTTGACGATCTCTGGTCGCACGCTCCAGCTTACCTGCAACGGAGAACCTGCCTCGTTGTAACTTGGGCCTGTAGTTGAACCAGCATAAGCTACTGGAGTACCTGTATTCGCTGGAATGTTAAGCGCTTGGTGATACCCATCAACTTCGCCTACTGCCATTAATGAAGCGAAATCCATAGCACTTTCATCATTCACTATCACATAAACTTGTGCTTCAACACGGAGCTGAGGGTTCATAATTGACTCGCTCAAGCAAGCGCCTAATGTGGGTCCCGGTGTAATTTGTGCCGTAGTGTGGACATAATGAACTTCGACAGTATCGCCCGGTTGGAGGCCTGCTGCATCAGCTTCTGAGCTCGCCAATTCAGCTTCGCTGAGTTCGCCAGAATATTCAAAGCCACTGTTGTAGCCTTCGCCATTGCCGTTACCAGCGTACTTACCAAATTGACCACCTTTGTGCTCAGCTCCCTCGTGGAAATGAATATTACATAGGTTCATAGCCGTGAAAGCCGGCGCACTCTGAAATAGACGCGTGTTGGTTCCTGCCTTTGACTCGATATCTCTTGGCGCTTGAGGACCAAAGCCTGCACCATCAGTGTTAGTCGCAAGGTTTGCACGTTGTTCAGCTACGAAACCATCGTCGACAGTTTCTCCGTCTCCGGCTGCTATCGCAACACCACCAAGAATCGCAAGGCCCACTGCAGCACACGAGAGTGTTTTATTCATATTAATCATAGTGTTATGTTACTGGTTATACTTATGTGTTGGATTCAACAAATGAGCTTGGCACTTGTGTGACTATCTCCTATCCTATTGAACCGTGTCTCAGGGTAAAACAACTAACCACGTAATATTACGTAAACTAACTCTTGTTGGTTTATGGCTTTTTAGTCTCGAACCTGTTTCAGGCACATTAAACCGAGTGGTCAGTAACGAGATCCTAGCGTGTCGGACCGGCAAAGCAACAAAAAGGTCCCAACCATCCATTAGCGAAGTGATTTCATCTACCAAACGTCGAGATCACCCCTTCATCACGAATGTCTGGCAATCAAACTTGCTTCAAAGGGAGCACCGTCGACGCGGGGGGCATCATCACATTGTTGTTCAGGCTCTGGCTCGTGATATTCGAGCACATGCAACGGCTTGAATAGGGACAACAGCTCGTTGGATTTGAGCATAAAATTCTTGTTTTTCAAACCACGCACAAACGTTTGATAAAACAGGATGCCATCTGGCCTCAGGGCATTAACGATATGCGGGCATAGTGATCGATCCAGAAAACGTGAAACCACTATCACATTAAATGAATTGGGTTCCGGAGGGAAAGCCACTACATCTCTGAGCTCAGTATGGGCAATAGAGCTAAGCTTTCGGCCACGTATTTGCTCGATGACCACGTCACTGATATCCCATGCGGAAACAATAAAACCCGCTTTCGCGAGGAAATGCGCATTCCCCCCCAAGCCACACGCTAGGTCCAGCGCACGTCGTTGACTTACGACTCCATCGACGACGGGTGCTTGGGCCTCGGGCAACCATCGAGCACCACGACTTAACACTTCCGAAGGCGCAGGGATGCCAGCTCCAGAGTGCGCATATCGGGCATTCCACTTACTAACGACCGGTTTGCTCATTGTGATGCCCTGAAAATCAAGACTAATATTTCCAAAACGCAGGTGTGAATAACACTAATAAAGTGAATATTTCTAGTCGCCCGAAGAGCATGGCAAAGCACAGGACGCCAAGCTCAAAGTCGCCCAAGCTGGAATAGTTCGCAGCCACAATGCCCAACCCGGGACCCAGATTATTCAGACAAGCAACCACGGCAGAAAAAGCGCTTTCTTGGTCCAGCCCTGCTGCCATTAGCAGTAGCAACATAACCGCTAGCACAACAACATAACTGGCAAAGAACCCCCAAACCACATCTATCATATGACTGGGCATCGTGGTCCTACCTACTTTAACTACCACCGTAGAGTAAGGGTGTAGCATGCGATGCAACTCTCTCTGGCCCTGCTTAAATAGCAACAGAACGCGCACCACTTTCATTCCACCACCAGTGGACCCTGCACAACCGCCTGCAAAGCTTGCGAATAACAACAGGACAGGCAAGAATCCTGGCCAGTTAAAATATTCTTCAGAGGTAAACCCTGTGGTGGTGCCAATAGACACCACATGAAAAAGTGCATCGCGTATCGATTTTCGCCACTCTGACGTTTCAGTGATAAACAAATAGCTGCTAGTAACCACCGTCAGAGTTAAGGCTATATAGATGTAGGTACGAAACTCTTCATCTTTCCAATAGTGACGCAAATTTAAATTTGGAAGGTGACGCGTCGCTGCAAAGTGCAAAGCGAAGTTCACTCCGGAAATCAGCATGAACACCACAGCAATCATTTCGATAGCTGTACTGTCGAAATAACCAATACTTCTATCGTGTGTTGAAAACCCACCGATAGCAACGGTTGAAAAGCTATGGCTAACAGCATCAAAAAAAGTCATACCAGCGGCCCAATACGCCACCGCGCACAAAATTGTCAGCCCCAGATAGATGTACCACAACGCTTTGGCAGTGCTGGCAATTCGCGGAGTCAATTTGCCTTTATTGATACCGGGCGTTTCAGCTTTATAGAGCTGCTGTCCACCGATACCCAACAGCGGCAATACAGCCACTGCAAGGACAATAATTCCCATACCACCCAGCCATTGCATTTGTTGTCTATAAAACAAAATAGACTTTGGCAGCAGATCGAGTCCGACGATTAACGTGGCCCCAGTCGTAGTCAATCCTGACATGGATTCAAAAACGGCACTGGCCACTGACAAATCCAGTGGCGAATACAGATAGAACGGCAAGCCACCAAAGATACCCAATACCGCCCAAAATAAGACAACGATAAGAAAACCATCGCGAATGCGAAGTTCAGTTTCATAATTTCGTACTGGCAGGTACAGCAGTAGCCCTACTGCTACCGTTGCCAGAAAAGCTCTAATAAACGGTGTGAGCGCATGCACTTGATCACCATAGGCAATACCCACAAGCACAGGGGTAATCATGGTGATACTAAACAGGGTGAGTAATACACCCACCACACGCTGAACTACCCGTAACTGAACCGGTATTGGCGATACGCGACTAGACAAAACCAAAGCCCACCTGAAATAATTTTTCTACCGCATGGATATCGCTTTTATCCGTTATCAGCAATATCAAATGATCTTCAGATTCAATCATCAAATCATGATGAGCAATCATGACTTTGTCACCTCGAACCACCACACCAATACTGGCACTCTCGGGTAAATTTAAGTCACTGACATATCGCCCAACAAGCTGCGATGTTTGACTGTCACCTTTAGCGACACCTTCCAGAGCTTCGGCGCTACCTCGGCGTAAGGAATGTACGGCAACCACATCCCCCTGACGGGTCAGGGTTAGAAGCGCACCAATAGTAATTTGTTGAGGCGAGATGGCTACGTCTATCATTCCATCTTCAATAAGGTCGACGTACGCCGGGCGGTTAATTAATGACATAACCTTACCTGCGCCTCTCTTTTTAGCCAACATCGCTGAAAGGATATTTGCCTCATCGTCGTTAGTGAGTGCACAGTAAACGTCCATCGCCTCAATATATTCTTTTTTCATGAGATCGATATCGGCTGCGTCGCCAGTGTGTACCGATGAGTCGCGCAACATCGAAGATAAATACACCGAACGCTCAGGATCCATTTCGACAATTTTTACCGCATAGCGATCTTCAAGCTTACGTGCTAGCAGCAGCCCGATATTTCCACCACCAGCGATCATAATGCGTCGACAAGGCACCTCATCATGATAAAACTGCGCTTTGACTTTTGCAGTATCACGTCGCCGCCCCATGAAGAAAATGACATCCTCAGCATGAATCACAGTCCTGCCATCAGGAATAATTGATTTTTCTACAGCACTCACCTCGTCAGCACCAGAGTTCTCTTCATCCTTGGCTCTATCACCTCGATAGATAGCAACAACCCGAGTATCGATATTGCCCAACAGCTGTTGAAGATGTGACAAGGGCCATCCGTCCATTGGCGCTTTAGCTTGTACTTTTACGCCCACCAGTCTTACCTTACTGTCAGCGAAATCGACCACTTGTATAGCACCCGGGTGTTCGATGATGCGCTCGACATGATCAGTGATCAGTTGCTCCGGACTGATGATAGTGTCTATGGGGATATTGTCATTCTGGAACAAATTCTTTTCACGCACATACTCTGCAGAGCGAATTCGTGCAATCTTTATCGGTGTGCGATAAAGACTGTAAGCAATCTGTATTGCAACAATATTAGTCTCATCAGAGTCAGTCGCAGCGATGATCATATCCGCGTCTTCAGCACCAGCCTCTCGCAACACTTCAGGATGCGATGCATAGCCTACTACGGTTTGCAACTCCTCCACCTCTTCAAGATGCTTAAGAGATTCCTCATCGGCGTCAACCACAACTAGATCGTTTTGCTCTGCAGCTAAGCTTCGCGCCACAGATTGACCAACACGCCCAGCCCCAAGTACGATTATTTTCATTTCTGGTTAAACTCGCACCTTATCTAAATCAATGTCAAGACTTCTTAGTTTTCGGTATAAGTGCGTACGTTCCATGCCAACATGCTTGGCCAGATCACCTATATTTCCTTGCGTGACAGCAAGGCATTTCAGCAAGTATTGGCGTTCAAACGCTGCACGAGCTTCTCTTAGAGGCAAATCATAACGTAATGCAAGTGTGGTATCGGCACTATGCGCAGCACCTAGAGCACGATCAATCTCTGCAGACTCAATGTCAGATGCACCACCAAGAAGAAGCACACGCTGCACGAAATTTTTTAATTCAAGAAGGTTACCCGGCCATTCAATATTTCTCAATCTGTTTTGTGCCGCCACACTAAAGTGTCTGTAAGCGAGCCCTTCTTCTTGCACATGCCAGTCAACCAAGCCTTCGAGTAATGCAGGAATATCTTCAGGGTGTTCTCTCAATGGCTTGATTTCCAAAACTTCAGTGCACAGCAAACGCGCCAACACAGAGTCAAAACTGCCTCGTTGAACTGCCAGGTTCAGATCTTGTCGAGACGATGAAATAATTCGACAATGAAAAGGCACACGAAGATTTGACCCTACACGCATGAATCCCTGTTGCTCAATCGCCTGCAACAGGCATTGTTGTGCACTGACCGGCAATAGCTCCAAATCGTTGAGAAAAAGCGTTCCTGCCGCTGCAGACTCGAGAAACCCCATTCGTACTGTACCGTCGCGCTCCTCACCAAACAGCTCACGATGTGCATTGACAACAGATAAGGTATCGCATCGAAGTTGAATAAAACGCCCAGTCATTTCCGAATGCCTATCGTGCAGACTCTGCGCAAATAACACTCGACCACTGCCCGACTCACCTAACAACAACAATGAATTAGTTTGCGTAGCCTGAGTAGCAATAATCTCTTTCAGAGCTTTGACATAGTCGCTCACGCCTAACAAAAAAGGCAAACGCCTTGGCATTTCACGCAACTGCCCAGCATGAGCAACTTGCGGCGGCCCTTCCGCTAAAGCCTTTTCAACGGTTAACAACAGCTTGGCTAGAGACAAAGGCTTCTCTATGAAGTCCACCGCTCCATGACGAGTCGCCTCCACGGCAGTTTCAACAGTGCCGTGGCCAGAAATCATGATGACCGGAAATTTGAGTGCGTTCGTATTTTTCCAGGATTTAAGTAAAGAGACCCCATCCATATCAGGCATCCAAATATCCAGAAGGACCAAGTTGGGTGTGGATTCTTCTATGGCCGCTTGCGCACTCGCTGCGCTATCTGCAACCGACACCACATAGCCCTCGTCTTCAAGGATTTCTTGTATCAAACCACGAATATCGGGTTCATCATCGACGATAAGCACGGAACGTTCATTCATGCTGCATCTCCTCGAAGCCGCAAACTGGAGGCATATGGCAAACTCACAATGATCACAGCGCCGCCTTCAGTGCGATTTTCCGCCCTGATCTTGCCGTTATGCTCTTCTACAATTTTCTTCACGATAGCAAGTCCCAATCCAGTGCCTTTCGGCTTGGATGTAACGTAGGGTTCAAACAACCTTTCCTGTAATTGAATGGGAATGCCTGATCCTTCATCCTCTGTAAGGATTTCAAGTACATCGTTAGTTTGTTCATTACGTACACGCGTTGTTAGATGCACCACTTTGCGTAGCTTACCTTGTTGTGCCTCCAGAGCGTTCTTTATCAAGTTATGAAGTAGTTGCCTCATTCTTGGTAAATCCAGCGATAAGGGTGTTGCAGTGGGCGACAAGGTAAGCGACACCTGCAGTGACTCGTCACTGTTGACGTATAAATCAGATACCTCACACAGCAGCTTGTTTACACAAGCAGGCAATAGCTTAAGGCTAGGGCTAGCCGAATATTCGGCAAACGCGTCTACCATATCTTTCATAGAATCGACCTGATTCTCTATGGTAACGGTGAGCCGATTTAAAAGCTCAAGGTCCCGGCCGTCAAGACGATCCCCAAATTTGTGGCGTAAGCGTTCGGCTGACAGCCTGATGGGGGTTAAGGGATTCTTGATTTCATGCGCCAGGCGTCGGGCAACTTCACTCCAAGCAGCATCACGCTGAGCACTTATTAGCGTAGTCATGTCATCGATGACGATGACACGCCCCGTTAACTGACCCGCTGTATCAAGTAACACAGTGCCGCGGCAAAAAAGAAACCGCCGGCCACTCTGATCAAACACATCAATCTCTGTAGACCATTCGGCATCTGGTTGTTGCTCTAGTGGAGCACTAATTTGTTCACTGAACTGCGCTATGACACTATTGTTACGCTCTTGATGTACCAAGGCTTGTCCGCGCATCTGAGCCAGCTCACCGCCGAGAATAGAAGAGGCCGCAGGATTGCTCGTCAATATTTTATTTTGTGCATCAAGGGTGATAACACCGCTGGATATTTGCCCAAGCACCGCTTGTAATCGCGCACGCTGACGTTCAATTTGGCGCTGGCTCTGCTCTGCATTCTGGCGACTTTGCTCGAGCTGCAACGTCATGTAGTTAAATGATTGAACCAGAAAACCAAGCTCATCGTTTTTAGTTCGTTTATAGATCCGCTTGGCGTAATTACCCTGCGCAACCGATCGTGTGCCTTCCACCAAATCATGAATGGGCACCATCATTCGCCTTGCTGCATACAACGCAAACCACAGAGCCATCATGGCCGAAAGCAACAACGCTAAGGTTAAGGTGAACATCAGGCTAATTGTTAGAGGATTACGTAGAAAAACTAATTGCCTGTACTGTTGATAACTTGACTGTACGCTCTCGGCTAATTCGGCTGAGCGATCATTGATGGGGTACAAAACTTGTAATACTGAGCTTTCCTGCGAGGCATCTATTGCGAACACGGGAGCCACTACACGAATATATAGCCCACCACGCCCAATAGGATCGACACCCACATAAGACAAGCCTTGGCGTGCTCTAGTGAGTAGATCATTCTCCGGACGATGAGGTTGAACGCTAATGCTATCCAACAAGCCAGTAGAGGCGATAATTCTGTTATCAGGGCCAATTAGCGTCATCTCACTGGCATAACTGTCAGCACTTAAAGAATTTAACTCCACAACAGCTACCGACTCGCTAATCCCTACCAGTTGTTCGGCCACTTTTAATGCATCGCGCTGCAAAATGCTCATTTGCAACTCCAACGACTCGCGGCTTAACTCCAGTGCATCATCAAGTGCTTTTTCAATCTCGAGATCAAAGTAGCTATTAATATTGGCTCGTAAAAAACGTATCGAAAAACCATAGACCAACGTTACCGGTATCAAAGAGAGCAATACAGAGACAATAACCAGTTTTACAGTGAGCCTTGAACCTGCAATTCGCGCGCGAAATTCCTTGGTAAGACGCCACCCATTGTTGATAATAAGCGCAGCAATAAAACAAAGAGCCAAACCATTGCCAATCAGCAGCCAACGGTAATGTTGACCAAAACGATCCAGCTGCAACGCTATTGTTCCCAGCACGTAGAGCGAGGCGATCAACACGACAAACAACAGGCCCATAAGCACAGCACTGTTCAACAACCGTTGACGTATTCGTGCTAGGTAATTGACCATCGATACTCCTCGCTGGTCAGCTTCCAAACAGAGCGCAAAAGAGGTTGTAGTGACAGCGGTAATGTGGATGTCGAAAGACGCATAGACAAAGTACCCACAAACTCTTGATTATCTGGCCTAATACTATTTAGTGCTTTTTGTTGCTCTTCTTCAAGACTGAAACGCAGAGTTGCAATTTCACCCAACCCTGACAGAGCAGAAGACAGCGATCTGAAATTACGGTTGACGTTACTTTCCACAGTACTGACCCGATAGTGCCGCGTGAGTTCGTAGTAAGTCACCGTGTAATGAATTTTTGCTGAAAAAATTGAGGCAGGAAACCAGAACGAACGCAGCTGCTGTACATCAAGCTGTAAGACAAAGGTCAGCGGTACACCGCTGTGAAGTCCGTTTTGTACATTGGTCGGCAATTGCACATTGGCGCTTGTCTGTAATTCTAAAACATCAGTGTTAACACGCAGCTGCACATCTCCAAACTCAATACTGCCTTGCTCGTCAGGGCTCGAGCGTTCACTATAATAAACAGTGAATGCAACCACAACGAGACCGACCAAGCAGGCTAGCAAAAACACACTCATTCCGGTTTTGGTACCCTGAACTATCAAACGTGTGGCTTAGCCATAGCTGCGTAAAAAAATCCGTCCATACCTCGGTCTCCAGGCAAAATCTGGAGAACCTGATCCAATAAGGATGCCTGTGGATTACGTTGCAAAAAATGTCCTATCTGTCGTTCGTTCTCATCTTTGAAAATAGAGCAAGTTGCATATAACAACACGCCACCCGGAGCCAAGGTAGGCCAAAGCGCATCAAGCAATTGAGCTTGCAACGCAACAAGATTTTCAATATCGCTGGCGCGTCGCAGCAACTTAATATCAGGATGCCGTCGGATGACACCTGTACCTGAGCAGGGAGCATCCAGCAATATGGCGTTGAATGGCTGACCATCCCACCAGCTTGTCGGTGTTGCGGCGTCACCTAATACAACATTGACGTTGGCTTCAAGATTCAGCCTCTGCAACGTAGAGTGAACACTGTTAAGTCTGAACTCATCCCGATCAATGGCGACAATCTGGGTATACCTGCCGCTCTCAGCAGCATGAGCCGTTTTACCACCGGGGGCCGCGCAAGCGTCGAGCAAGCGTCCGCCCTCAGGCTGGTACTTGGCAAGCAACTGAGAAGCCATTTGCGCAGCTCCGTCCTGAATACTGATGTCCCCCTGCTCGAAGCCTGGCAAAGCTGTGACTGGAACTGGTTTTTCCAGCAACAGCGCATCTGGAATTTCAGATAGAACACTGGACTCCATTGATTGTTCGCGCAGACGATCCTGGTACGAATCAAGCGAACCGTGCAAGCAATTGACTCGCAGCCACATGGGCCCCTGCTCATTATTAGCTAAACACACCGCCTGCCACTGCTCGGGCCAGTCGGTTTTGATGATCTCCAATAACCACGTGGGATGCGAATACTGCTGGGTTTCACTTAATGATTCATGTAGCTGCTGGCTCTGACGTTGATAGTTGCGAAGCACTGCATTGACAACACCACGCGCCCAGGGCTTTTTCAATCGTTTAATCACCTTAACAGTTTCATCAACTGCCGCATGATCAGCTGTCGGCGTGTGTTTGAGCTGAAATACGCCCAACTGCATCAGCAGATACACATCCTGATCTTTTTGTTTGAGCGGTTTTTGCAACAGCTGACCAACCAATCCTTCCAGTTCATGTGACCAGCGACACCATCCAAAAATCCACGCTTGCAGTTGTGCTTGTTCACTGGCAGCCACGCGCTCTTGAGCCTCAGGTAACAAGCGGGTGAGCGAGCCACTGTGCTTTTGCAATTGCAACATAAGCTGCAGCGCTTGATAACGCAGATTGGTCGCTGACTCAGCGACAGGCTTTGACATTAATTTTGCACGGAGCTAAAGGTTTCTCCTTGCAGAGAGTGTCCTTGTAAAAATTCAGCTGCAGGCTGGGCTTTTTTGCCAGGCCACTGCAGTACAGTAAGATCAATAGTGGCATCTCCGGCTTGCACCCGCACGGCATCACCTGTTACCGCCACTATGGTGCCGCAAGCCTTGGCAGTTTCAGCTTCATGGCGCTCGACAATGCGAGACTGCCAAATTCTTACGCGTTTCCCCTGCAACTGAGCTTCAGCCACAGGCCAGGGGTTGAAAGCTCGGATTCGTCTATCTAATTCCTCAGCTGACATCGTGAAATCCAGTGCCGCTTCGCTTTTGTAGAGTTTGTCGGCGTAAGTGGCGAGCGTATTGTCCTGAACCTTCGTCTGTAAGCTGCCCAGGCATCGCGCTGGAAGCGCTTCGATTAACATCTTAGCGCCCATTGTCGCAAGACGATCATGTAGCTGCGCCACGCTCTCATCAATGCCTATCGGTGTGGCCTTTTCCAACAGCACATCGCCAGTATCCAGACCTTCGTCCATTTGCATAATGCACACACCCGTCTCGGTGTCACCCGCGAGTATTGCGCGATGAATCGGCGCAGCACCCCGCCAGCGCGGTAACAATGACCCATGAATATTCAAACACCCCAAAGGTGGCACGTCGAGCACAGCTTTAGGCAAAATTAATCCGTAAGCCGCAACCACCAGCACATCGGCGTTGAGGGCATTAAAGGCCGCTTGTGCCTCTTCGTTTTTCAACGACACAGGCTGCAGAACAGGCACACCTGCCTCTTGCGCCATAATCTTAACTGCGCTTGCGGTGAGTTTACGGCCACGCCCTGCGGGCCTGTCAGGCTGAGTCAGAACACCCACCACTTCATGAGAACTGCTTAACAGTTCTTTTAGCGCCACTGCTGCAAACTCGGGGGTTCCAGCAAAAGCTATTTTTAGACCTTCGCAATTCATACGCTATCGACTGCGTGACACAGGTTCGGGTATGTCGTCCAGGTCAGCTCCGTCACGCACCCATTTCTCCAATTTTTTTCGAATTCGATTGCGCTTTAAGGTGGACAGATAATCGACAAATAATTTGCCTTGCAGATGGTCTATCTCGTGCTGAATACACACCGCAAGTAACCCATCAGCATCCATCTCAAACGGGTTCCCCTCACGATCTAAAGCCGCTATTCGCACCTCACTGGGCCGTTTAATCGTTTCGTAAACGCCTGGAATCGACAAGCACCCCTCCTGCATCTCAGCCATGCCTTCAGCCACGATAATTTTGGGGTTGATGAACGTGAGCGGGGTGTCGTTTTCCTCGGAAACATCAATAACAACAACTTGTTGGTGAACATTCACCTGCGTTGCAGCTAACCCAATGCCCGGCGCCTCGTACATCGTCGCAAACATATCGTCGACCAGTTTCGCAACGTTGCCATCCACATCCCGGACCTCGCTGGCCGACGTTCGCAGTTGCGGGTCAGGGTAGTAAAGGATATCTAGCAATGACACAACATAATTTCCTGATTGAGACTTCGAGGTCGTTAATTCTAGCCCGAACACCAAATTTAAACCCTCAAATTCTCTTAATTAACGTCACCGATTTTCACGCTTGGCACACTCGGGACAAATAACAAGGCACCGCCCTTGCATCTCAAGTATTACAAATAGTCGCCGATGCAGCCTTTAGCAATCACCGAATCACGACGGAGAGTTCCCAAGAATGGGCCACAACTACACAATGAAAATGACACCTGTACGCTTGACGCTTGCGTTGGGTTTGTCCGCAGTGCTCGCCGCCTGTGCGAGTACAGGCCCCTCCTCGACTATATCCATCGTAGCTCCAGCCGAAAAACAATCTAGAAATAGCGACAGCGCCTTGCTTCAAGCCAGCTATCCGGCTGTAACTCCTCGGGTTTATTTATCTGCAGATCAAATTGAGGACAACGCCCCACAGACTTACACAGTGGTCCGTGGCGACACACTATGGGACATCTCCGATCGATTTCTCAAAGAGCCATGGCGTTGGACCGAGATCTGGAAGTATAACGAGCAGATTCTCAACCCGCACCTCATCTATCCTAAGGATGTTATTGCACTGAACTACGTTGACGGAAAACCAATAATCTCACTAACCCGCAACGGGACCCTAATTCCCTCTTTGGGAGTCTCAACAGCTCAAGGCACCAACACAACGGTGGCCAATGGCATCGTCAAATTATCGCCACGTATTCGAAAAGAATCGCTAGAGGACGCCATCTCAACCATCAAGCGGGATTCAATTGCACAGTTTTTGATGCACCCTCGGGTCATGGAGGAGAGCGATTTAGCCTCGTCGCCTTACGTTGTCGCCAATGGTGATGATCGCCTCATCAGTTCTACTGGCAGTAAGATTTACGCGCGTGGCAAGTTCAATCGCAACCTGACCAGCTACAGCATATTCCGCAAAAATAAAGTGTTGATTGATCCGGTTGACGGCAAAAAGCTGGGATATGAAATCGTTCATGTTTCTGATGCAAAGCTGCTCAGCGTAGGAGACCCTTCAGTCTTGAGCTTGACCAGAAACAAAATGGAAACTGTCACGGGGGATATCCTGTTACCAGTTGATCACGAGCTGACCAGCTATAACTACACACCTCGGCTACCTGCTCTGGAAGGCGAAGGACGAATTGTCTCATTGGCGAATGCGATTACACAAACTGGAAAAGACCAAGTCGTGGTGCTGAACGTGGGTTCTGACTCAAACTTACAAGAAGGCGATGTGCTGGCAGTGGAGACGCGAGGTTTGAACGTTATTGACACCCACGGCGCTCACAAACGCGAGCATGTCCAACTGCCGAACCAACGTACCGGCGTTTTAATGGTATTCAAGACGTTTGACAAGGTAAGCTATGCGCTAGTCATGGAATCGACTCGCCCGATAAAGGTCAACGACATCATTACGGGTATCTAAACACGCTCTCGGCAATGCATCCAGTGGCCGCGGGCACCAACCGCGGACACTATCATGGAAGATACGAACAGCAGTTCCCTCTCGAATTTGCCACGCTCATCGGCATGTTCATCAGCAGATAAGCCAACACACCTGCCGACACCAACGTCAACATGGCTGACGTTCTCGCAGGCTTTCGATGCCAGCGCGCGTCATTGCCAGCATATCCGGCAGGCACAACCCAACGCGGTGGCGATCGGCAGCCTAATCACAGACTATCTCGCCGGCCAACGAACCGGTCTAGCCGAGGCACTCCGCACCAAACTCAACGATTCTCAGCTCGCTGAGTTAGAGAGTGAGCGAGTTAAGCGTAAAGTAGAGGAAGCTAGACGATGGTCCACTTCAAACCCTCACCATCACCTGATAGGCCTAGACCATCCGGCGTATCCACTCCAGCTGCAAGAGACCATTAACGCCCCAGTTCTTTTGTATGCGAAAGGAAATTTAGCTGCTTTCACACAGCCTGCTCTGGCCATTGTGGGCTCTCGCAAGGCCAGCAAGCTCAGCATTGATCTGACGTACCGGCTAGCGGCGGCTATGGCAGCTCGCGGCGTCACTATTGTTAGTGGACTTGCACGTGGCATCGATGCGGCGGCGCATGAAGGGGCGCTATCAGTGGGCGGTCGCACGATTGCCGTAGCCGCGACCTCACCCGACATAGTCTATCCGCGACAGCATCAGGCGTTGGAACAGAGAATCATCAATAACGGTGGCTTGGTGGTCACCGAGTATTCCTTGAGGTCAAAAACATTACGCTGGCATTTTCCACGTCGAAATCGCATCATTAGCGGGCTAAGCTTGGGGGTTCTAGTAGCGGAAGCCGCCCTGCCCAGCGGCACCCTGACCACCGCCAACCACGCCATTGAGCAAGGCCGTGAAGTTATGGCCATTCCCGGTAATGTGGTAAACGAGCAATTTCGTGGATGCCACTCCCTCATCAAACAGGGCGCGACCCTCGTAGAGGACGAACACGATATTTTGGACGCCTTAGCTTGGCCATTACTGCGCTCAATTGAAAATCACGACTCTGCACCTCAGACAGATCTGGATTTATCACTGTCTACCGAGAGCACACCTGCAACTGACGCCATTGAGGCACAAATACTGAGCGCTCTCCGCGAGGCTCCAGCCTCAATAGACGAATTAATGACGCACACGCAAATTACGATTGCAGAGCTAGGCACCTACCTTGGAATGCTTGAAATTGACGGCAAGATAATTGCTTCCAGCAATGGGCGATATAACCTAAGGCTTAACTGAACTAGTATCGCTAGAAGCCCCGAAAAATGTGAATTTAAGACATTAAATATCAGACAAATCACACCTCCCCGTTGACAAAGCAAGATCAAGCGACGAGGCTATGGCTTGGTACGTCCGAAATCCGACCCGTAAACAGCAGTTGATAAATGAGCAAAAACCTCGTCATCGTAGAGTCGCCCGCCAAGGGAAAGACCATCGAAAAGTACCTGGGCAAGGACTACAAGGTACTTGCCTCCTACGGGCACGTTCGCGATTTACTGCCTAAAGAAGGGGCGGTTGATCCTGACAACGACTTCAAAATGAAGTACCAGTTGATCGAAAGGAACGAAAAGCACGTCAACAACATCAAGAAAGCGCTAAAAAAAGCTGACACTCTACTTCTCGCGACTGACCCGGATCGCGAAGGTGAGGCGATCAGTTGGCACTTGGTAGAACATTTACGTGAAGAAGGCGATCTCAAAGACAAAAAAGTTCAGCGCGTTGTGTTTCACGAAATTACTAAGCGCGCCGTACAGGAAGCCGTTGATAACCCGCGTGAGCTGGGTCAGGATCTAATTAATGCGCAACAGGCCCGCCGAGCGCTTGACTATTTGGTCGGTTTTAATCTGTCGCCATTACTATGGCGCAAAATTAGTCGTGGGTTATCCGCAGGTCGTGTTCAATCACCGGCGCTGCGCATGATATGCGAGCGTGAAAACGAGATTGAAGCTTTCAACCCGCAAGAATACTGGAGCGTTGTGGCTGACCTGCAAAAAGACACACAGCCATTTACCGCAAAGCTATCATCGCTAAACGGTGACAAGATGAAACAATTCACCATCACCAATGGTGAGCAGGCCAATGAGACGTACGACATGCTCATGGGCCATGCCAAAGGTTCACTCACCGCCGTCAAGGTGGAGAAAAAGCAACGTAAGCGAAACCCGACCGCACCGTTTACCACCTCAACATTGCAACAAGAGGCTTCACGCAAGCTTGGCTTTGGTGCTCAACGCACCATGCGTACAGCGCAGAAGCTCTACGAAGGCATTAAGCTGGGTGACGAAGGCGCTGTCGGCCTCATCACCTATATGCGTACCGACTCAATCACTTTGTCTCAAGATTGCCTAGACGAGCTTAGAGAGCTCATTCCACAGCGCTTTGGCAAGGACTACCTACCCGCTGAATTGAACACGTACAAAAACAAATCAAAAAATGCACAAGAGGCTCACGAAGCCATCCGCCCCAGCTCGGTCATGCGTGCACCTGATGAAATCAAGTCGTTTCTCGAAGAAGATCAATACAAGTTGTATAACCTGATTTGGAAGCGAACCGTAGCCAGCCAGATGATCTTCGCCACCATTGATGGGGTTGCCGTTGATTTCGCCTGTGGTGACGGAAACCTGTTCCGCGCCAATGGCTCAACTGTCAAATTCCCCGGCTTTATGAGCGTCTATCTTGAAGATGTAGACGATAAGAAAAAAGCGGAAGACGATGACAAGTTGCTACCCGAGTTACAAGAAGGTGACGTTGTGCCGTTGCAAGAAATCAAACTCACGCAGCACTTCACTGAGCCACCACCGCGATTCTCCGAAGCAAGCTTGGTTAAAACGCTAGAAGAATACGGTATTGGTCGCCCATCAACCTACGCCTCTATCATTTCTACGTTGCAATCACGTGAATACGTAGAGATCGAAGCTAGGCGATTTTTCCCCACAGACACAGGTCGTGTTGTATCCGGCTTTCTGTCAAAACACTTCGATAAATACGTTGATTACGACTTCACAGCCAACTTAGAAGATGAGCTTGATGCGGTGTCGCGCGGCGAAAAAGATTGGGTACCACTGCTTGCTGATTTCTGGAACCCCTTCCACGCGCAAGTCGAAGACAAACTGGAAAACGTCTCCAAAGACGAAGCTATCCAAGCTCGCGCGCTGGGCATTGATGAAGAGAGCGGACGGCCTATTAGCGTTCGCATCGGTCAATACGGCGCGTTCGTTCAGATAGGCACACGTGAAGACGAAGAAAAACCAAAATTTGCCGGCTTACGTCCAGGCCAGCGCATGAATTCCATCACTCTCCCCGAAGCCATTCAGTTGTTTGACTTGCCGCGAAAACTTGGCGAGACCCCTGAAGGTGAAAAGATCACAGCCAACATCGGTAGATTTGGCCCGTATCTGAAATACGACGCCAAGTTTGTCTCTCTCAAAGAAGACGATCCGTATACCGTCGGACACGAGCGCGCACTCGAAATCATTGCTGAGAAAAAAGTGGCTGATGCCAATAAGCTCGTCAAGGAATTTGATGGCACCGATGTTCAGATACTCAACGGTCGTTGGGGCGCTTACATCACCGACGGAAACAAGAACGCAAAAATCCCTAAAGAGCTTAAAGAAACACCTGCAGCCATCGATCTGGACACATGTCTGAAATTACTGGCTGAGGCTCCTGAACGAAAGGGTCGAGGTAAAAAGAAAGCAGCCGCTAAAAAAGCGGAATCCAAGAAGAAAGCTACTTCAAAGAAAAAATCCACTGCTAAGAAGAAATCGAAAAAGAAATCAGCTGCGAGCAAAAAAGCTGCGGCCAAGAAGCGTGCTGCCGCCAAGAAAAAAGCTACAGCCAGTCAGGAATAATGGGTCGAAATAACGACGAGGCTTACGTTAACAGAGGCGTGTGTTGACAGACATAGAACGAGCGGTTGTAGCCTTGAAGGCCGGCCGCGTTATCGCCTACCCCACCGAAGCTGTTTTCGGCCTGGGGTGCGATCCTGACAATGAAAGTGCGCTGCAGAGCGTAATCGATGTAAAAGGACGCGATAGCCACAAAGGCCTCATCCTGATTGCATCGTCCCAACATCAATTGCGCGAATTTATTGCACCCGTGTCTGCTGTGCAGCAGGAAACATTAGATGCGCATTGGCCCGGCCCTGTCACCTTCGTCGTACCTGCCAACACTCGAAACAGCAACTCGCTACTTAGCGGATATCGCGATACCTTAGCAGTGCGAGTAAGCACCCACCCCGTTGTTATCCAACTATGCGACCAGTTTGGCAGCGCCATCGTCTCTACTAGCGCTAACCTGTCCGGGCAAGAGGCGTTACGCTCCGCTCAAGAGGTTCGAACCGCATTTGGCAACAAACTAGATGTAGTTATTGATGCCAACGTTGGAACCTTAAACGAGCCCACCAAAATTATAGATTTGCGCTCGAGTGAGCGTTTGCGTTAAACGCTTTGAGAGTGCACCAAAGCATTACTCGCTAGAAATAAACCGAGTACCAAACACTCGATCAAATAGAGTGGTAGCAATGCCAAAATTAACACTACCCATGTTCTTTGGGTTGTGATGCTCCTTGTGGTGGTTTGCAAGATTTTTGAAAACCGGAGGATTTTCTAGATGAGCAATAGTGTGAATAAACTCGTACCACATCGAGTGTATCGCCACTGAAAATAGCAATATCCAGCCAACATCTAACTGAAGATGACTACCAAGAAGCGCAACAGGCAGATAGACTCCACCTAAAACAAGAGCGTGAACAAAAAAAGGCAGTATCACCATATTCATATCTTGCGTTGACTTAACATGCATTTTTTCATTTGTGAACATTCCATGATGCCAAAATGTATGCATCTCAAATACGGCTTCTTGAAATTTAACCTTCTTGTGTTGTTGGTATCTGTGAGCCAAGTACATCGCTGCATCGCTGAATAGGAAGCCAAGCGGAAGGAGAATAGTTAACCGTAAATCCCAATGAATATTTAGGGCTGAGCAGTATACGAAGCCCGATAAAATAATACAAACGAGTAAACCATTAAGGTATGAATTAAAGAATAATCCTTTGTATTTTGCCCTGAACCGCGCCCGTTTGTCGTCAATAGATTTCAGTTGCACAGTGATTCCAAGAGTGGTGAGATAACTAAAAGAGTGGTGAGATAACTAAAAAAAGGCAGTGTAGTCCGACATTTTACGCACTGCGCTCACTGAGATTTCGCTATAAATCAACATCAACACAATGCAAAAATTGCAGAGTCACAAATAATATTTCCGAGTACAACTCAGCACCGTAATCTCACAATACAGGCATTAATCTAAAAATATTCGCACGTCGCTAACTAAGACCACCTCGTCAAAAAAATGCTTAGCAATGACAACTAACTCGTCAACCGCTATCGTCTGTTTTAGCACAAACTAATCTTATTCTGCTTTCAGAATTCAATATTATTTTGAAGATAAACAGAGGGATAATGCCTTTTATCAACACTGTTTAAAATGCCAGTTTTCTCCTAATAACACCACTGACCAATGATATAATAAATCATCAAACGGAGCACGATTTCATGGACGATTCAACGGTACTTATCAATAACGAAGCGGGTGCAAAAGCTGACAGCTCAATTCGCTTTGGCATGTCCTCATTCGACATTAACGAGCGCGAAAAACTCGGCCAAAGCTTAAGGCTAGCCATGGCCTGCATTGAAGCGCCAAGTATGCCGAACAA
>JALZWO010000137.1 GCA_023300375.1 Granulosicoccus sp.
TATTTCCTAGAGCACGCGAACTTTGTTCCGGCAGATCCATTGAAAACGCCAGAGCACATCGCTCCTGTCTGGTACTTCACGCCGTTTTACGCCATTCTGCGTGCAATACCCGACAAGCTTGGTGGTGTAATAGCTATGGGTGCAGCGATTCTTGTGCTGTTTGTGTTGCCATGGATCGATCGAAGCCCGGTACGCTCAATTCGATACCGGTCTATCTGGTACAAAATCTTGTTGTTCACTTTTGTTGCAGCCTTCATCATGCTTGGTTTTCTGGGTATATCGCCAGCGACGCCTCTATACACATTACTCTCTCGAATCGGTACTGCTATCTACTTCGGCTTTTTTGTCGGATTGTTTTTCGTCAGTAAATTTGAGACAACAAAACCATTGCCTACGAGGGTAACCGCGTGAGTAGCTTTAACAGAGAGGAGCGAGGCGTAATTCGATCTCGCCGAGCGCAGCCCGTGGCACGCGCCCGGGCGGTACATACGTCAAGCATGCCTAAACTCGTTCTCACGGGTTCAGCTATTGTGTTGGGTGTTGCGATGCTGTTTATCGCTGGTAAGTCATCCGCTGCAGGTTCAGCAGTGGCTCTGGAGTCTCCCCGAATCGATCAAGGCAATCAGCGCTCTTTGCAGCGTGGAGCGCAGGCTTTCGTGAACAACTGCATGGGTTGCCATACGGCTAACTACCAGCGCTATAGTCGCCTTGCTCAAGACTTGGGCTTAAGTGAAGAAGATGTAGCGGCGAACCTGATATTTACCACTGACGAAGCTGGAGAGCCGACTAAGGTGGGTGCATTGATGGCCAACAACATGACAACTGAATACGGTCGTCAGTCGTTTGGTGTTGTGCCACCTAACTTAGCGTTGACAGCTCGATCTCGCGGGGTTGATTGGATTTATTCTTTCCTGAGAGCTTACTACGTTGATCCTTCACGATCTGGAACCGGTGTAAACAACCTCGTTTACCCCGGAACAGCAATGCCTCATATACTCTGGGAGCAACAAGGCTGGCAGACACCTATATTCGGTGAAGAGGAGCATGGTGCTGTTCCGATTACCGGTTTGGAGTTGGCCCAAGCTGGAACAATGTCGCCAGAAGAATACGACGATCTAGTTGCAGACATCACTAATTTCCTCGCTTACATGGCAGATCCTATCAAGCAGACGCGACATCGCATCGGCATTTTTGTCATGTTGTTTTTGTTTGGTTTGTTGGCTATTGCGTACATACTGAAGAAAGAATATTGGAAAGACGTCGTCTAGCGCTTTCTTGGAGTATCAGAAGTGCTGTACGACAAAGCCCGCCTTGTTTCAAAGCGGGCTTTTTAACTTAAAGGGGTTGTCACTTGTCACTTATCGGTAATCGAAGTTCTACCGTTATCATGTATTCACATGAGGATGCGTTGTCCTGGGCTGGGCTATGCTGCCATCGTGTGCGACTTGTACTCAGTGAGAAGAGTATTGATGCGCACATCGTTTCTGTTGCACAGGGTGAGGACAACAAAGATCTACTGCAACTGAATCCGGCTGGAACGTGCCCCACGATGGTAGATCGTGAGCTGGCGTTGTACGATGCTCGGGTTATCATCGATTATCTGGATGAACGTTATCCACACCCGGCATTTATGCCTGTCGATCCAGTATCAAGAGCGCGAACACGACTGGCTTTGCACCGTATAGAATCTGACTGGTTATCCCTGCTACCGGGCGCACCTACTAATAATTTGTCAAATGAAGAGGCGAAATCTGCTCTGGTGAAAGCTTTGACATCTTCTAACGATGTCTTTGCGGCAATGCCTTTTTTCCTGAGCGAGGAATACTCTATACTGGACGCAACGCTGGCACCGATGCTGTGGCGGTTAGGTGCATATGGCATTGATTTGCCTGACTCTGCGTCCGCTGTACTCAAGTACGCTAAGCGAATGACGACTAGACCAGGCTTTGTTGCTAGCTTGGATAAAATGGAAAGTGAGATGGTGCAATGACTTCTAGCAGGCCGTACCTCATCCGTGCTCTGTACGAGTGGATTGTCGACAACGGATTTACACCTTATATGCTTGTGGATACAGCATTGGATGTAGTAGAGGTGCCTCGTGCGTTTGTGGAAAACGGGCGCATCATTTTGAATATCAGCCCCGAAGCCACACACAGCCTAGTGCTTGGCAATAAAGCAGTCACCTTCAATGCCCGCTTTAGTGGCACTGCTATGGATGTACATGTACCGGTTGTCAGCGTACTCGCTATCTATGCCCGTGAGAATGGTCAGGGAATGATGTTTGGCGATCAGGATGACACTCCACCAGATCCAGGTGCCAGCGCAAAGCCTGAGGTAGATCGAGTGCCTGGTGCGCCGCCAGAAGTTAAACGGCCAAACTTGAAAATTGTAAAGTAGCGCAGTCTAGGTGTCACAGTAGCTGTGTGCTGAGCGATAACACTTAGTACTCAGCCAGACTCAATAGCGTTTTTTATCCACACAATGTGGTGACCGCGCCATTCAATCTCTCCCGTTGGTAGTGCGTCGGGCGATGTCTTTAAAGGTTGAATGGCAATAACGTCAATTCTTGCATTGGCTCTATTGCTGGCGTGTTGTTGTAACCAAAGACTCGATACTCGAAGAAGTTTTCTTTGCTTTTTCCAGTCAACGCTTTCTAGCGCTCCACCGAAGCTTGCGTGGGTCCTGTAGCGTACTTCTACGAAGACGATGGTGCGCCGACCGTCCAGACCCGCAGGTTCAAGCATAACCAGATCTAGCTCACCAACGCGCCTTGCGTAATTGCTGTCTAAGTGGCGATATCTGATGCTTTCCAGATAACTTCGGGCTAGTGCTTCGCCGAGCGTTCCGGCCAATGCGCGTAATGATGGTGTGTTCATGATCGTCCTTGATCAATGTGCTGTGGTCTTAGGGTACCGCGAATTTGCGCGTGTCAGCCGAACATTTTTTATTCAAACTCGAACTCTGTTGTTCCCACCAAAGTGGGAATCTATCTTTCATAGGTGTAAGGATTCCCGTCTTCGCGGGAATGACGGCCTAGCTGGAGTAACAACCGTGTCAGTTAATTAATAACCCCAGTGCGCAAAGAAGGTAACGATGGAGCTTCAATATTTTCCACGTTTTCACTGACACCTCGTACGTATTGTGCCCAGTCGAGATAGCGTTGTAGGCGTCCGTTTGTTTGCAGTTCAAGCTCTCCAGTGAATCCCGTCAAGCGCTCACCGTTTTTCAGTTTTTCCAGATTGTTAATCACCATATAGGCGTCAGCGCCCAATGCGTAGAGTTTGCCGAATACACCGTTGGGGTTGCCGAAGCTTTCCATGATTTGTTGTTTGATTGGATTGTCGTCGAGCGAGGTACGAAGTGTCCAAGGCGCATCTGGATAATAAATAGTATTCAGATCGGCATTCTTTTTTGTGTCGCCATCCCGGCCCGCAATGCGTGACGTGCCTAATCGAGGGATTTCACGAGCGTAAAAGAAATCCAATTGGGTGCGTACTGAACGAGCCTGATCATTGCTTAGCGCAAGGAAGACGACATCGGCGTCGCTTCGAATAGAAGGCTCGAAAAACAATTTGTCCCCAAGAGTATTACTAAGACGTCGAAATCTGGCGTCGCTTTCATCGATGGACAGTGCCTCTTTTATTTCTGCAGAGTAATCATAGCTGTCAGTAGGCAGTACAGAAATGTGCACCACATCACCTCCATAGAGAAACATGGCGTCTTGAAAAGCGCGAGCCTCTCGATCACCACGAGAGTCATCAGTTTGAAAGATAATGGCGTTTTTCAAGCCTAGTGCAGTTGCACGAGATGCCGCTGCAAGCGCTTCGTCTTCAGGGGCTAGTCCGAACTGGATGACTTTCGAAATATCGCTACTTAGCCCCGACGTGTCGACAGTGTTAAGAGTAAGAGTGGGTACGGGTATGTTCTGTTGTGAGACCACAGCGGCGACAGCGCTCTTGGTCAATGGCCCTATGATGGCGTTCGCACCGTCACTCACAGCGTTGCGATAAGCGGTTCTGGCGAAGCCGGGGTTGTCTCCTACATCGTAGAAGCGCAACACAGGCGTGCTCTGTCTCGAATTGGCTTGTTGATGGGCAGTCACAATACCGTCACGGATGGCTGCAGCAACGGCTGCAGTGTCTTTTCCTGATAAAGGCAGCAGCACAGCGATCTGAGTCACGTCATCGCCGTTTAGGTCTGAGTCAAAGTTTGAGGGGTTGTACAGCGTGCTCACGAAAGAGGGGTTGGCAGGGTGATCAGGGAAGCGTTGTTGCCAGTCGGCAACCGAGTTTTGTCGTGCGCGTGTGTCGAGGCCATTCCCAGAGCCGGCGTGTGCTATGGCAAGTTCTATCCAGCCTTGATAGGTGTCGCCACGTACATTGGTTGTCATGCTGCGTAAAGTTGACAATGGATTTGTCGTTAGCAGCTGCCATATTTGTTGATGACTTCGCTCGATGACAGAGGGATCAGTGAGTTGGTTCTCAAGATTTATGCGAGCGATGAGCTCATTATCTGGATCTTGCAAGATCTCGTAGGCCTGAGCGCGTGTTTCAAATATTCGGCCTCGATGAAGTTGTGAGTTCACGGTTGCTGGATCTGGGAGGGATATCAGGGCCGCTTCTGCGTCACGGTCGTAGATGGCGCTTTTTGCAGTGAGGATGTCTCGTCTTTGCGATAACGCTAGGGTGGCAAGTTCTACTGGAATGTCGGCAAGCTTTAGCTGTGCCTGCGCCTGCATGCCACGATCAAACAGAATTTCTGAGGCAATTAATAAGAAGTCGTCTCGTAGCGCGGGATCGCGGCTGTCTAGTGCGCGTTTTGAATAAATATCTGCTGCTGCCAATGCGTTGCCCAGTTGGAGCTGCCGACGCGCCTCGGGGTCTGTTATTCTGGCGTTCATTGGGCTATCTGGCAAGGGTGATGTGCCCGGCGACGTTGCGCAGGCTGACAGTACGCTGGCTAGCAGGGCCAAAAATACCCATCGAAGAAAGGTCGAATTCATCATGTCGTTGCAGCAGATTTTGTACATTGTGGCAACTCCCATCGGTAATCTGGGCGATTTTTCAGCCCGGGCAATCGAGGCGTTGCGCACTGTTGATCGGATATATGCAGAGGATACACGGCATAGCTTACCGCTACTTCGCCATCATGGCATTGAAACTCGTGTTTCAGCTTTGCATGAGCACAACGAACAGGCACAAATCGATGTGGTTATTGCGCATTTGCTGGCTGGCAATAGCGCGGCCCTCATATCTGACGCTGGCACGCCACTGATTAGCGATCCTGGCTTTCGGTTGGTCAGAGCTTGCCGTCAATCGGGTATTAAGGTGTCGCCGATTCCAGGTGCTTGTGCCTTCGTAGCGGCATTGAGTGTGAGTGGCCTGCCCACCGATAGATTTCAGTTTGTCGGCTTTGCGCCCCAAAAACGATCGGCACGCAAAGCGTTTCTCAAATCTCTTCTTCAGTTAGACCATACAGTGGCAATGTACGAGTCCCCACATCGAATTGTGGAATGCCTTGCTGACATTAATGAGGTGTTTGGAGATAAGCACGAAATCTGTATAGCCCGTGAATTGACCAAGAAATTTGAAACGGTTATTTCAGGCACTGTGGCTTCCGTAGTGGCGCAGGTAGCCAGTGATGCGAACCAGCAGCGTGGTGAGTTTGTGGTGATCATTGCGGGTTCAGGCAAGGCACATCAGGGTGATGAGGCTGCCTCAATGGTAAGTTTGGACCGCACGCTGGGTGTCTTGCTTGAGCATTTGCCGATAAAGGTGGCAGCAAAGGCCGCAGCGGATCTGTTTTCTATCAATAAGCGCGATGCCTATGAGCGTGCTCTTGCGTTGCAAGGAAAGAGCTGACGCGCTTCATATCGCTCTAGTTACCCAGAGCGAACAGCACAGCGATACACTGGAGTTTTACGCGATGTGTACTTAGTGTTTAATCTGTGCGTTGTACGGGTGTTAACGGTGTTAGTATCCGCGTTGGAGTTGGTCAGGCTATCGCTGCTGATATCCGCGCAAGCGGTTTGTCAGGGGAGGAAAGTCCGGGCTCCATAGGACAAGGCGCCAGGTAATACCTGGGGGGCGTGAGCCTACGGAAAGTGCAGCAGAGAGTAAACCGCCTAAGCAGTAGCTGGTAGCAATACCGATATTGCCGGTAAGGGTGAAAGGGTGCGGTAAGAGCGCACCGCGTCGGTGGCAACATTCGATGGCATGGTAAACCCCGTCTGGAGCAAGATCAAATAGAGGGACGTTAGGCGTGGTCCGCGTTGTCCCCGGGTAGATCGCTGGAGTGTGCTGGTGACAGTATGCCTAGATGAATGATAGTCCTCGACAGAACCCGGCTTATGGCCAACTCCTTTCTAATTTACGCGGCGCGGCTGTTGTCATCGTCATAGGCTGTTGGATCTCGCCTTTTCGATCTCAATTCACCGGCCGCCGCTTGTGCGTCGGCATCCTCCTTCTTGCGCGCATCTGCTTCGTTGAGTTCTTGAAACAGACTTTCAAGTTCTTTAAAGCGCGCTGGCAAGATGTAGAGATACAAAACTAAGGTCTCCAGCAGTTGCATAAGCCCATCAGCTGTGGGCTTGTCTGTGCTGTGATGTTTTTTGAACAATGCGTGCAAGTCGCCTTGTTTAGCGGTGGACGCTGAAAGCTGGGCCAAAGGCTCGTTGTGATTTATGGTGCTTATTGAGTCCCTAATCATGTTCGATAGCGTACCGCGGCTACTTCCCGTAGGTAGAAAATCTTCAAATATGGTTTCTATTGCGGTCCTTATAAGGACATTGCTAGCCATGAGATTCCCTGAGAAAAAAATGTCTTGGGCGGTTTTGCAATATTTCAGAACATCTTCCGGAATGTTGTCCTCTTGTTCGTTCAGTTGCATATGTTCCACTGGCGATGGCAGCATGAAAATGCTGGGGTCACCCTCGCCGTCCTGACGGGCATGGGCAACCATATCGACAACCCAGAAATGGACAGTTGTGTCACAGGCCGAGCAATCAGCTGAGCAGGAAGATGTGTCTCGATTTGGGTCGTACTGGCGTCGCTTTGTGTTGAAAGTCACATGTAAGGAGCAGCCTGGGCAAACGGCAGCTATCGATACGGGATGCGACAGTTTGTTGCCACTGGAGTAAGCCCATTTCTTAATGCTGTTGTTTGGTATCTGTTTCAATCTGACTCCAACACACTGGGTTGACCACGTATAGCAGTAGGTAACGGCAGAATGTTGTCGTACGTAAGCTAGTTAGTGTAAGCCGGTATCAGGAGACGCTCGACAGATTGCGGTGATGTGGCGGTGGTATTGATCGATTGCAAGTGGGCGTTGAGCAATGCCAAAAAACTCAAAAAATGAATGCGCGAATCAACTGCAGACGCAGACGTGTAAAAAAAAGTTGCCAATATATTGCATTGTTTGCGAAATCCGTCACGTTTTATTAATGAGATAGCTCATTTACTTAACATCGAATTTACTAAACCTTGCTAAGTCATTGATTATTTGGAGGTCATTCAGAGCCTTATGAACGACGCTTTTTCTTGAAAAAACAGGTGCTTAGACGTGCATAACCGTTGACCACATCATTTAAGGGTCGTATAGTGGGGCTACGTGCAATTCTGTGTCAAATCGTGGAGGTCGTAGCAAGAAATGTGGTTTCGAGGCCTCACAAATTTGAGTGTAGATGCGAAAGGTCGCGTTGCTGTGCCCAAAGATCATAGAGATACTCTTGAAGCCAGTGGAGTCAAAGAATTAGCGGTTACGGCGTCCCCCTCCGGTTGTCTGAATGTGTATTCAAAAGAGAATTGGTTGGAAATGGAAAAAAAGCTGATGTCGGTGCCCAATGCTGGGTCAAAAGCCGTCCAGCAGCTTCAGCACCTCTACATGGGTTACTGCGAAATTGTACAACTGGATGGTACCGGAAGACTGAGTCTCACAGCGCCGCAGCGCAAAAAAGCTGGTATTGATCGCAAGGCAATGTGGGTTGGGCAGGGTGACAAATTTGAAATCTGGGATGAGGTTACCTGGGAAGAAAAATTTGGCAAGCTCGATAGCGAAGAAATTGATTTGTCTGATCTGCCTCCTGAACTAAAAGCGCTCTCGTTCTGATGGATACCTCTAGCATCAGTGAGTTGCAGTCAGGCCATATTTCGGTGCTATTGCACGAGGCAGTCGAAGCGTTGACACTGAGCGATGAAGGTCGCTTTGTAGATGCCACCTACGGCCGAGGCGGCCACAGTCAGTATCTGCTGAGTCAATTAGCCCAAGAGGGTAGCTTGTTAGCAATAGATAGAGACCCAGAGGCTGTCGCTGACGCCACTGCACGCTTTGCTGATGAGCCCAGATTTACCATGTGCAAAGCAAATTTTGCTGAATTGGAAATGGTGCTGAGTGAGCAAGGCTGGTTTGGTGAGGTTGATGGTGTGCTTCTTGATCTTGGTGTGTCTTCGCCGCAATTAGACGTCGCAGAGCGCGGCTTTGGTTTTTCGCGCGATGGCGATCTCGACATGAGAATGGACCCTCAGAACGGGCAAAGTGCAGCGCAGTGGTTATCGCAAGTTGAAGCGCAAGAGCTTGCTGTTGTACTCAAAGAGTATGGTGACGAGCGATATGCCAAGCGTATTGCTGCTGCGATTGTGTCTGCTCGCGACGAAATGCCGATAACCCGTACCTTACAACTGGCTGAGATCATAAAGGTTGCTCATCCTCGATGGGAACGCCATCATCACCCTGCGACCCGAAGCTTTCAGGCAATACGTATTCAAGTAAATGGTGAATTGGATGCTATTTCTACTGTGCTTGCAGCCTGTGCCAAGGTGCTTAAGATTGGTGGCAGAGTTGCAGTAATAAGTTTTCACTCCTTAGAAGATCGTATTGCCAAGCGCACATTTCGGCAGCCGATACCTGATCCAAGGATTCCACGGCATCTGCCTCAGCCGGCGTCCATGGCACATCCATGGCGTGTTGTAGGCAAGCCAATAAAAGCAGGAAGTGCCGAGCTTGACTCTAATCCTCGCGCAAGAAGTGCTGTTTTGCGTGTGGCGGAGAGAGTGCTATGAGTCGCACTATCATGGCGTCATTGGTTCTTGCGGCTTTGTGCTTCTGTTCAGCACTGGCAGTGGTGTTTTGTAAGCACCTCACGCGTGAGGCATATGCAGAGATCAGTGAAAATCGTACGCTCATTAACGAGCTGGATGTTCAGTGGAGTCAGTTGCAAATTGAAGAGAGCACATTTTCTTCATATGGTCGTATTGAGCGCCAGGCGCGTGAACGTTTGAATATGAATTTTCCGGGCCTTGAAGGCTCTGTGATGATTGTGCGCTAACCATGGTTACTTCAAAAACAAATCAATGGTCTTGGCGTCGAAGTGTCGTTACCGTTGGCTTTTGTACATTAGCGGTGGTGCTCTTGGTGCGTGCCGTTCAATTGCAAGTTGTCCAAAGCGAGTTTTATCAGGAGCAAGGTGCAAACCGTCACTTGCGAACGGTAGAAATTCCAGCGCATCGTGGTGATGTATTTGATCGCAATGGCGACCCTCTTGCGATAAGCACGCCAATCGATTCGTTTTTTGGAGTTCCATCTGATCTTGCGAAAGAGCCTCAGAAGTTACAAGAAGCTGCGCAATTGCTGGATATTGATGCAAACAGATTGCAAGCGCGCGTCAATAGAGCGGTGAGTCAAAAACGAGGGTTTATGTATGTAAAACGACACGTGTTGCCCGATGTGGTTGCGCGTGTAAAGGCATTAAAGCTCAAGGGGCTTGATGTTCAGCGAGAGTATCGCCGTTATTACCCAAGTAGCGCCGCTGCATCACAAATTGTAGGTTTTACCAATATAGATGATCAAGGCCAGGAAGGCCTAGAGATGGCATACGACACTTGGTTGTCAGGTGATGCCGGTGCGCGTCGTCTCGTTCAAGATCGAACTGGTCGTGAAATTGCCGGTATGGATGTTCTCGCACCAGCGGTGGCTGGCAAGAGTCTGGCCTTGAGCATTGATAGCAAGCTTCAGTACTTCGCCGATAAAGCATTACGCGAAGCTATCGACACACATGATGCCGAGAGTGGTTCAGTTGTTGTGCTTGATGTTCAGACAGGGGAAGTGATGGGTATGGTTAATTATCCGAGTTATAACCCTAACAATATCAGCGACAGAGTGGGTGGACAACAACGCAATCGTGCCGTGACAGATGTATTCGAGCCAGGTTCAACGATGAAGCCATTCACCATTGCAGCCGCGCTCGAGTCGGGTGATTTCAAGCCAGAGAGCATTGTTCATACATCTCCCGGTAGATACCAGATTGGTAAGTATGAAATCAGTGATTTCAAAGATTATGGTTGGTTAGACCTCAAAGGCATTGTGACCAAATCAAGCAATGTAGGGATCAGCAAAATTGCGGGTCAATTAGAGCCTGAACAAATGTGGTCGGTGTTTGATACGTTCGGGTTTGGTCATCCTACGGGTAGCGAATTTCCAGGTGAAGTGGCTGGATATTTTAATCACTCAACGCTATGGCATCGCTCCGAACAAGCGAGTTTGTCTTTTGGATACAGTCTTTCTGTCACGGCATTGCAGCTTGTTCGCGCCTACGCTGCGCTTGCAAATGAGGGCATCATGCCAGCGGTGTCTTTTATCAAGGATGAAAGCGATGAGGCTGGAAAGCGAGTCATTGATCGTTACATTGCTGCAGACATAAAAATCATGCTTGAATCTGCGGTGACTAACGGCTCTGGCAAACTTGCAAAAGTGCCAGGCTATACGGTCGCTGGCAAAACAGGTACTGCACATCGTTCACAATCGGGCGGATACGCTGAAGATCGTTATGCCTCTTTGTTTGCAGGTTTCGCTCCGGTCGATAATCCGCGTTTGGCAGCTGTTGTCGTTGTGCATGATCCAAAGGCGGGTGAGCATTTTGGTGGTGCAGTAGCAGCGCCTGTATTTGCAGAAGTTATGTCTCATGCATTGCGACTGATGGGCGTTGAGCCAGATGATGTTGATGGCGAGAGAGCTCAGGTGCATATGAAAGCACCTGGAGAGCGATCGTGAATGTCGCTACTGATTGGTTGCTCGACTCATTGATGAGTCCGTGGGTTGAACACACTGTACCCGCTGTCAAGGTTTGTGGGATAAATCTCGATAGCCGATTAGTCAGCAAGGGTGATTTGTATCTGGCTGTGGCGGGAAGTAGCACACACGGTATTCACTACGCTATTCAAGCAGTCACTGCTGGAGCAGTAGCTGTTGCTTTATCTGCATCTGAAGCTGCCAGTTTTAGTGTCATTATTGAGCAGCTGCAACAGCGTGATGTGCCTGTGTTAGTGGTCAATGAGCTTGAACTTCACACTAGCGCTATCGCATCGCGTTTTTATAACAATCCTGATCAGTCTATGAAGCTGATTGCGGTGACTGGCACTGATGGTAAGACGTCGGTATGCCGATTCATATCACAAGCGTTGCGTGCTAATAATTCTGTTTGTGGCTACATCGGTACGCTAGGCTGGGGGCTTGGCGACGTTCTTAACGAAACCGCACTTACAACGCCTGATGGTGTGACGTTGCGGCGCATGTTGGCCACGCTGCGAGATCAGGGTGCACAATATGTAGCGCTTGAAGCCTCCTCGCACGGCATCGCTGAAGGCCGACTAAATAATTTATCCATAGATGTGGCTGTGCTTACTAACCTTGGCCGTGATCACCTCGATTATCACATCACAGAAGAGGCTTATCGTGCAGCCAAAGAGCAATTGTTTGATTGGAAAGGATTGCAATCAGCGGTATTAAATGCAGATGATGTAATGGGACGTGGTTTGTTAGAGCGTTTGTCGGCTCCTCAGTGTGTTGCTTACTCATCTGGTGGGAAGCAATCGTTGCTTGGGGCTGCAACGGTACTTGCGTGCAACGTCCAAACTCATGATTCAGGTTTAACATTCGAGCTTGTTGAAAATGCGGATAGGTTCTCAGTTTCAAGCAGGTTGCTCGGTAGATTCAACGTGGACAACCTGCTGGCTTGTTATGCGTGTTTACGTGCATGTGGAGTGGCAGCTAACGATGCCTGTCACGGCATTGAGCAAGCAATGCCAGTTGCGGGGCGGATGGAGCGTCTAGGTGGCGGTCAACAGCCCACTGTTGTTATTGATTATTGCCACACACCAGGTGCTCTGCAAGTGGCGATTGAAGCTACCCGCGCACATTGCGCCAAATCTCTCTGGGTGGTTTTTGGTTGTGGTGGTGATCGAGATACCGGCAAGCGTATCCCTATGGCAAAAGCTGCCGAGGCTGCTGATCGAATAATTCTCACGGATGACAACCCACGAACAGAGAATTCAAGCTCGATCATTGAGCAAGTCATGTCAGGATTCACTCAGCCCGCATCAGTCACAGTTATCAGTGATCGTGAGCAGGCCATTCGCTATGCCTTAGTGAACGCTACTAAGGGTGATTTGATTCTTGTTGCTGGCAAGGGGCATGAGGATTACCAGATCGTAGGCACCGAAAGACTTCAGTTCAGTGACCGTGAAGTCTCTTTGGCAGCGTTGGAGCTTGCGTCATGAGCTTCTCTCTAAGGTTGCAAGATTGTGTGGCATCACTAGACGCAGAATTGAAAGGCGCTAACGCTATCGTTAGTGGTGTCAGTATTGACACTCGCACGCTGCAAGTCGGTGACATGTATGTGGCTATTGTTGGTGAGCGCTTTAATGGACATGATTTTGTTCAAGCCGCTGAGGATGCTGGTGCTTTGGCTATTGTCTGCAGTGAGGATGTTAGTAGTGGGCTTCCTTGCTTAAAAGTGGCTGATACCACAGCAGCATTAGGCCAACTTGGTAAATTATGGGCGAGTCAATTTGCCATTCCTACCATTGCTGTTACTGGCAGTAACGGTAAGACAACAGTCAAGCAAATTGTGACAGGCATTTTGCAGCAGTTAGGTCCTGTGTTGTCTACGAAAGGCAACTTCAACAATGAAATTGGCGTTCCATTGACACTGTTGGCAATGCGTCGAGAGCATCTTTATGCGGTTATTGAAATGGGCGCAAGCCGTGCTGGTGATATTGCTACGCTGGTAGCGCTCGTTAACTCTGATGTTGCCGTTGTCACAAATATAGGTACAGCGCATCTTGAAGGGTTTGGCAGTGTGGAAGGCATAGCTTCTGCAAAGTCTGAAATTTATAGTGGTCTCAAGTCAGATGGATATGCGGTAATCAATGCAGACGACCGTTTTGCTGATGTCATGCGCAATGCATCCACACACTGTCAGGTGAGGCAGTTTGGTCGTGGTGAAGACGCCAGTGTGCGTGGATTGCCCGGCAAAGAATTGGTTATTGAAACCATGCGCAGCTCGTTCTCACCGCAGTTTGCACTTGAGGGTGAGCACAACATCATGAATGTACTGGCGGCGGTAGCTGCTGTGCAATGTCTGGATGTGGAGGTTGATGTCATCACCGCAGGACTGGCTACGATTAAACCGGTACCGGGGCGGCTTGAGCGAAAACAAGGCTTGAATGGCTCTGTGATCATTGATGACAGTTATAACGCCAGTCCTGATTCTGTGCGTTCTGCGATAGCTGTGTTAGCGGGTTATTCTGGCAAGCGATACCTTGTGCTGGGCGATATGGCAGAGCTGGGGCCAACATCCAGCAGACTGCATAAAGACATAGGCAAGTATGCAAAGGCTCAGGGAATAGATGGTCTTTGGACAGTTGGAGTGTTGTCAGCATTTATTCAACATGCGTACAAGTTAAGCGGCGATGAGCATTACTCAATACAGGGTGATCATTTTAGTGACCAAGACGCACTGGTAAAAGATATTAACCAACAGCTAGATAATGACGTCACTGTACTGGTCAAAGGGTCACGCAGCACAGTTATGGAGAATGTTGTCAATCAATTGCTGGCAATTTCCCCTGTGGAGCTGCTCTCATGATGCTGCTGATTAGTGACTGGTTAGCCAGCATAGATTCTGGTTTTGAAGTGGTTCGTTACATAACGCTACGCGCTATTTTTGCGGCATTAACGGCGTTGATTATCTGCTTAATCGTCGGACCGCGGCTGATTGCTTGGCTAACATCTGCAAAGATTGGTCAGTCGGTAAGAGATGATGGTCCACAATCACATAAGGTCAAGCAAGGTACACCAACAATGGGTGGTGCCATGATCATCGTGGCGGTTGCATTCAGTACACTGATTTGGTCCGATCTTGCAGTACGTCAGGTTTGGATCGTATTGTTTGTCACTATTGGCTTTGGTGGTATTGGCTGGGTTGATGATTACCGCAAGGTTGTATTGTCAAATTCTGTAGGTCTGACAGCTCGAGAGAAGCTGATTGGGCAAACAGTTATTGCTGGTGTTGCCGTTCTTATGTTGTATGTGACTGCCACCGAGCGTGTTGAATTGGAGTTGGTTGTACCGTTCTTTAAAGAGGCTGTTGTGTATCTTGGCTGGCTGTTTATACCGTTTGCTTTTCTAGTCGTTGTAGGCAGTAGCAACGCGGTTAATCTCACGGATGGTTTGGATGGCTTGGCTATTTTGCCCTCTGTCATGGTAGCGGCAGGTCTGGCTCTCATCGCTTATCTGTCAGGGCACGCCATATTTGCAGATTATCTGAATATTCCGAACGTTAAGGGCGCTGGTGAATTAACTGTATTTTGTAGTGCTTTAATGGGTGCTGGTCTTGGGTTTTTATGGTTCAACACTTACCCAGCCCAAGTATTTATGGGTGATGTTGGTGCGTTGAGCATTGGTGCGGCATTAGGAATTGTGGCTGTTATGGTACGTCAGGAGCTCGTGCTTTTTATCATGGGCGGGATCTTTGTACTGGAAGCAGTTTCCGTGATCTTGCAAGTTGGCTCTTATAAGCTGACTGGCAAGCGAATATTTCGTATGGCTCCTATTCACCACCATTTCGAACTTAAAGGCTGGCCAGAGCCGCGGATCATCGTGCGCTTTTGGATTATTACTGTCATTCTTGTACTGGTGGGTCTGTCCACCTTGAAGATACGCTGATGAAAATTAGCGATATCATTCAAAAGCGTGTACTGGTTGCCGGTCTTGGAGTTACAGGTCTTTCGGTGGTGAAGTATTTGCTTCGCACTAGTGTAGATTTCGACATTGCTGATGAGCGTGATGCACATCAGAGCATCGGTATCCATAACAAAAATGTACAACGCCACACGCAATTCTCTGCAGAGCTGTTCTGCAGCTTTGACATTATTGTCCTAAGCCCAGGGATTGCCCGTGCTCATCCTGCAGTTGCAGCGGCATTGCAGGCAGGTGTGGATGTGATTGGCGATATCGAACTGTTTGCTGATGCGGTCGATGTGCCTGTTATCGCTGTAACAGGCTCCAACGGAAAAAGTACGGTTGTTGCCTGGTTAACCGATGTGGTTAACGAGTGTGGAACCCGTGCGATCGCTTGCGGCAACATTGGTGAGCCGGCATTAGATGCGTTGCTGGGCGATGCTCAGGTGTTGGTTCTTGAACTCTCCAGTTATCAGTTGGAGTCCACTCGTTCGTTGCGTCCAATAGCTGCTACCGTGCTCAATGTTTCCGAAGATCATCTTGATAGGTACGACGACATTGAACAGTACGCAGCAACTAAGCGGCGGATCTATGAAAATGCGGAATACTGCCTTGCCAATTACGATGATGTGCGCACTTGGCCACAGCCTGCTGAAAATTTTTCGTGTGATTTCTTTTCTGTTAGTACAACTGACAGTGGCTCGAAAGAAGAGTCAACAGCTCGTTGGCAAAGGGCTCTGGTTGCTGATGTATCTCTGGCTGTTCCAGGTGATCACAATAAATCTAATGCACTCGTTGTGCTTGCCTTGTCGTCAGTATTGAACTTGTGTATTGAGCGCTGTATTAGCGCGCTTGGCAAATTTGGTGGCTTGGCTCATCGCAGTCAATTCGTTGTTGAAGCGGCTGGGGTGCGTTGGTTTAACGATTCTAAAGGCACCAATGTTGATGCCTGCGAGAAGGCGATAGTTGCCATGGGCAGTCCAGTCATACTCATCGCTGGTGGCATAGCGAAGGGCGCTGACTTTACGACCTTGCAAGCAACGATGAAGGAGCATGTGAAATTGTTGCTGCTATTGGGACAAGACAAACAAACAATCGCTGCAGATTTGCAAGGTAGTGCGGAGATTCAAATCGTCGATACACTGCATGAAGCAGTAACCACTGCACATCAGTGTGCTGTATCGGGAGATGCAGTTCTGTTGTCACCGGCGTGTGCCAGTTTCGATATGTTTGATAATTTTGAGCATCGTGGCGAACAATTTGTCGCAGCTGTCAATGAGGTACTGGCCGCATGAGTGCCGTAATCTCAAGAGTGGCTAAGGCCCGAGTGTCGACGGTCAGACTGCATCGCGGTTCAAAATTTTCAGATCATGCATTGCTCGTGAGCATACTGGTGCTTGCCTTGTTTGGTGCAGTCATGATTGCATCTGCTTCTATGGCTTTTGCCCAGCGAACGTATCTGTCACCGTTTTACTTCGTGACCAGACAAGTTATGTTTTTAGGGGTTGGGTGTCTATTTGGCGTACTCGCCTTTCAAGTACCTTTATCGTTATGGGAAAAATATGGGCCACATCTGATCTTGGTTTCCATTCTAGGATTAGTATTGGTGTTGGTGCCTTTTATTGGTGTGAAAGTTAATGGAAGTCGGCGCTGGATAGACTTAGGCTTTTTTACGATCCAAGTGTCAGAAACAGTCAAGCTTTTTGTCGTTGTCTACCTGGCTGGATACTTGGTACGCCGAGGTCATCTAGTGCAGACCACGTTTGGTGGTTCTGGTAGAGCATTACTGCTAGTAACATTTGCCTGTTTCTTGTTAATACTTGAACCTGATTTTGGTGCGGCTGTGGTTATTGCGGTAACTGCCTCACTGATGCTTTTCGTTGCCGGCGTAAAGTTCTCTCAATTCGCTTGTCTGATTGGGGCACTTGGCGCTATATGCGCGTCTCTAGTGATATGGAGTCCTTATCGCCTAGAGCGTTTGGTCAGTTTCACGGATCCGTTTAAAGATGCCTATGAGTCAGGCTATCAGTTAACTCAGTCGCTTATTGCTATTGGTATGGGCGGTATCAGTGGAGTTGGATTTGGTAATAGTGTACAAAAAATGCATTTTCTACCCGAGGCACACACTGATTTTCTATTCGCTGTTTTGAGTGAAGAGTTAGGGCTGATCGGCATCATTTTTACGATCAGCTTATATGTGTTTATAGTGTCTCGTTGCTTCTATCTATCGAAAAAGGCGGAAGCTCAGGGAAATGGTTTCGCTAGTTATATCGCATTGGGTATTGGTATCTGGATCGGTTTACAGTCATTTATCAATATGGGTGTCAGCATGGGTGTTTTGCCAACCAAAGGCATCACACTGCCATTAATGAGCTACGGTGGAAGTAGTGCAGTTGTGTTTGCCATTACGTTTGGCTTGTTGTTGCGTGTGGAATGGGAGTTAGCTCAACGTGAGCGCCTTGCTTTGCATGTGGGCGATGCACTTCAGGAGGCTTACCCATGAATGCCTCTGTCAATACGTCGGTGCAAGCACCAGGCGATACTGGCTTGCGTCGCGCGGTGGTGATCGCTGCGGGTGGCACGGGTGGGCATGTGGTGCCAGCCTTGGCGGTTGCGGCTGCACTCAAAGCACAAAATATTCCTGTCATTTGGTTTGGTACGCGTGAAGGGCTCGAAGCTCAGATGGTTCCGTCAAGTGGTATAGACATGCGTTGGATAGACATTTTTGGCTTTCGGGGTAAGGGTGTACTGCACACTCTATTTGCACCCTTGAAACTGCTTCGTGCTGTTGTTCAGAGTGCGCAACAATTGCGTGTCATCAATCCTCGTGCCGTTTTGGGTATGGGAGGATTTGTATCAGGTCCTGTTGGACTGGCAGCTTTGGTATTACGCACGCCTCTGGTACTTCATGAGCAAAATGCTGTTGCTGGTATGACCAATCAGTGGCTCAGCCGCATGGCTGCTCGTGTATTTAGCGCTTGGCCTAATGTATTTCCTGTCTCCAGAGGTGCTGTGCATATAGGCAATCCCGTGCGAGCTGAGATGGAGCTACTGGCAGCTGAGCCATTGACATCACAAGCGAATCGTTTAGCAGCTCTACGAGTGTTGGTCGTTGGCGGTAGTCGTGGAGCACAGGTATTGAACGAGTTGGTTCCTCAAGCCGCAGCGTTAAGCGCTCTTCCTTTGTCTATTCACCATCAGTGTGGAGCTGGCAACGCCGAGTCAGTGCAAGAGTGCTATTCGAATTTATCCAACGAGGACGTGGTGGTCAGTGAATTCATTGAAGAAATGACGGCTGCTTACCAGCAGGCCGATCTGGTTATCTGCCGAAGCGGTGCCATGACAGTTACAGAGTTAAGCGCCCTGGCAATGCCCAGCATACTAGTACCTTTCCCGTTCGCTGTTGACGACCATCAAACGCAAAACGCTCGGCATTTAAGTGACGCAGGCGCTGCGAAGCTGTTGCCACAAGAATCCTTAAGTGCCGAGTCGCTGGCTGAGATGCTAGATACTCTAGCGGGTGATAGGGTTCAACTTCGCCAGATGAGTGAAGCAGCCCGTAGCCGATTCATGCCCAATGCAGCTCAAGCGGTTGCCTCGGCTTTGGTGGAGGTGTCACGCTAGTGGCTGTCGATATCTCACCTGTTGTAAAAAGTCAGATGCGTCGTGTGCGCGCTATGCATTTCATCGGAATCGGTGGAGTGGGTATGGGCGGTATAGCCGAAGTGATGCATCACCTGGGATTTCGAGTCAGTGGCTCAGACTTAGGAAGTAATGCACTGACTCAACGCCTACAAAAATTAGGCGTCAGTGTTCAACGTGGTCACGCTGCAGAGCATGTCATTGATGCGGACGTGGTTGTGATATCCACAGCAGTGCCTGCTGATAACCCAGAGTTGGTTCGCGCACGTGAGTTGCGCATTCCTGTAGTACGGCGTGCCGAGATGCTTGCAGAGCTCATGCGTTTTCAACAGGGTATTGCCGTTGCAGGGACTCATGGAAAGACCACGACTACCAGTCTTGTCGCCAGTTTACTGACTGAAGGCGGTATGGATCCCACATACGTTATCGGTGGGCGACTCACGAGTTCTTCCTCCAATGCTTATCTTGGTCAATCCGAATGGTTGGTTGCTGAGGCTGATGAGAGCGACGCATCGTTTCTTTACCTGCAGCCGGTGATTTCAATCGTTACTAACATTGATGCTGATCATTTGTCGACCTACGATGGTGACTTCGAAAAACTAAAGCAAACATTTGTCGATTTTCTTATGCATTTGCCATTCTATGGCTTAGCTATTGTGTGTATTGATGATGAGCATATTCGCGATGTACTGCCTCGTGTTGGCCGGCCGGTACGTAGTTATGGGTTCAGTGATGGCGCTGATGTACAAGCATTGAATGTGCGCCAAGACGGCCTGCGCATGCATTTCGATGTGCGAATTGATGATGGTGGTGATGTCAGTAGTGAAATTCGTGGCTTCACACTCAACATGCCTGGTAGGCACAATGTACTTAACGCTCTAGCTGCCATCACAGTGGCTATGGAGGTGGGCGTCGATGTTAAGTCATGCAAGCGCGCACTATTGCGCTTTGCTGGGATCGGCAGACGTGCTCAGCCTTATGGGCAACTTCAGCTCGAACAAGGTGTTGCAGATCTGATTGATGATTATGGCCATCATCCAACTGAGGTGGTTGCCACTTTGAAGGCGATTAAAGGCGGTTGGCCTGAGCGTAGGCTAGTGGTCATTTTTCAACCTCATCGATACACGCGTACCCGCGATCTATTTGAAGACTTCGCTGAAGCTTTGTCGCTGACTGATGTGTTGTTGTTAACTGAGGTTTATCCGGCAGGTGAAGACCCTATCACTGGTGCGGATGGCCGTGCTTTGGCCCGCGCTATTCGTAATCGTGGTGCGGTTGAACCCATATTCGTTGAGGGTATTGATGATGTTCCTGAAGCCTTACAACGCATTATTGAAGACGGCGATATCGTCCTGACACTGGGTGCTGGAAGTGTTGGCAACTTGGCTACTCGTCTTGTGGAGTGTTTCAATGACTGAAGCACTCCCTAATATTCAATCCATAACAGCGCAACAGTTTGGCAAGGTTGCGGTAGTTATGGGTGGCTGGTCAGCTGAACGTGAAGTATCACTGATGAGCGGTCAACAGATTTTTGATGCATTAAGCAGTGCAGGTGTCGATGCCCATCCCGTTGATGCTGGGCGAGACATCGCCAGCGTTCTTAGTGCTGGCGGATTTGATCGTGCCTTCCTCATTTTGCACGGCAGAGGTGGAGAAGATGGATTAGTACAAGCTGCACTTGAGCTAGCTGGCATTCCTTACACGGGTACCGGTGTACTCGGATCTGCACTGTGTATGGATAAATGGCGTGCAAAAGCACTTGTCTCATTGCAAGGTGTTGCCACTCCCGCTGCACAACTGGCCAAGGACTTGGATGATGCGCTGGCAGTTGTGTCAAGCATAGGTTTGCCTGTTGTTATAAAGCCCACTAGCGAAGGGTCAAGTATTGGTGTGAGCATTGTTAGCGAGAACTCTCAAGTTGCCCCAGCGTTTGAACTTGCCAGTGAATTTGGTGCGGTACTTATTGAAAAATTTATGAGTGGTTCTGAAGTGACTGCAGGTATAATAGACGGACATGTATTACCGCTTGTTAGCATGCGAGCTGCGGGCGAATTTTACGATTACCACGCTAAGTACATTGCTGAAGATACTGAGTATGTTTGCCCCGCCTTGCTTGATACAAAAACCACAGTTGATATTCAAGCAATGGCGCTTAGGGTATACAAAGCTCTGGGTTGCTCAGGATGGGCACGAGTGGATTTCATGCTTGATGGGCAAGGTGTTGCGCATTTCATCGAATGCAATACTGCACCTGGCATGACAAACCATAGTTTGCTGCCAGTGGCGGCTAAAAAATCAGGTTTAGATTTCGGTGCACTCTGTCTACGCATATTGGCAACTACTCTGTCAGGGCAAAATACAACAACACCTCTTTCAACTTCTGCAAAAGCTGAGAAGGTGTTAGATGAATAAAATTGATCCGACCTTTAGCGAGTTTCACGAAGTCTGGCCTTTAGATGGGTTATCCCCGGGTCTGAGCAAGCGAGCGGCATTTGCCATGCTAGGGCTCGTGGTGCTGATTGCACTGCTCGCTTTTGCGTCGCGCCTTGCTGTTGATCCCAAGCGGTTTCCAGTGGTACAAGTCGATGTACTGGGTACATTAGATTACGCAAATCGCGATGTGTTAATGGATATTATTCAGCGTCACACTGAGATGGGTTTTTATGGTCTCGATATTGACGATTTGCGACAAGGTCTTGAGAGTAATGATTGGGTTGCCAGTTCCAGAGTCAGCCGTGTGTGGCCGGCTCGTATTACGCTGGATATAGAAGAGCATGAGCCAGCTGCGCGATGGAATGACGATCATCTGATCAGCAAACGCCTAGAGCTGTTCAAACCTCATCAATTGAGGCGGGCGAGTGCAGATTTCAAACAATGGAGTGATGTGTTTAAACCATTGCCACAAGTACTTGGATCACTTGGGCGTCATGAAGTGTTGTTAGACGCTTATCGTGATTATGATCAGCAGTTGTCTCTCCTCGGGTTGAAAATGGCTTTGCTCGAAGAAGACGAGCGCTTATCTCAAACTCTAACTTTAGCTAATGGTGTGAGCGTGAAACTTGGGCGTGAACAACAAGTATTGCGCATGAATCGGTTTCTCGATGTCTATGAGTATTTAGCTGCCCAAGGTAGCGGTAGGCAAATGAGTTTTGATATGCGCTATGAAAGTGGTTTCGCTCTGGGTGACGTCAGCGCATCCACTATTGAATTTCAGGAATAACAAACTGTGAGTGGATCTGTGGACAAAAAAGTATCAGCAGACAAGCAGATGGTTGTTGGTCTGGACATTGGCACCTCAAAAATTGTGGCGCTGGTAGCCGAGATTGACACTGATGGTAGTGTCGAATTAATCGGCATGGGTACGCATCCTTCACAAGGTATGAAGAAAGGCGTTGTCGTCAACATAGAGCAGACGGTACATGCTATTGGGCGGGCAGTGGAGCAAGCAGAGCAAATAGCTGATGTGCAAATACGCTCAGTGTTTGCAGGCATTGCGGGCTCTCATATTAAAAGCCTAAACTCGCACGGCATAGTGGCGATTAAAAATTCCGAAGTTACTCAGGACGATGTAGATCGAGTAGTCGATGCTGCCAAAGCAGTTGCCATTCCTGCTGACCAAAGAATCCTGCATGTACTCCCTCAGCAATTCATCATTGACAGCCAAGATGGTATTGATCGCCCCATAGGCATGGCAGGTGTTCGTCTTGAGGCCAAGGTACATCTTGTTTCGGGATCAATCAGCGCATCACAAAACATTGCCAAGTGTATTCAGCAATGCAATCTTGAAGTAGAAGAAATCATTTTGGAGCAGCTTGCTTCCAGTTATTCGGTGCTTACTCAGGATGAAAAAGATCTTGGTGTCTTGCTGGTTGATATGGGAGGAGGTACTACGGATATCGCTATATTTACTGAAGGAGCTATCCGTCATACCGCAGTTATCCCTATTGCTGGCGATCAAGTGACCAACGATATCGCGGTGGCCTTTAGAACGCCGACTCAGTTCGCTGAAGAAATTAAACTCAAGTACGCCTGTGCACTGCGCCAACTGGCCAGCCCAGACGACATGATCGAAGTGCCAGGTGTAGGCGATAGAAATGCGCGCCGACTGGCACGACAAACTTTGGCCGAGGTTGTAGAACCTCGGTATGAAGAATTGCTGGGACTGGTTCATGGTGAACTCAGACGCAGTGGTTTTGAAGACGCCTGTGCCGCTGGTGTGGTGTTAACCGGTGGTACATCAAAAATGGAAGGCGTTGTAGAACTGGCTGAGGAAATTTTCCATATGCCAGTAAAGCTAGGAGTTCCGCAACATGTGAAAGGGTTGTCTGATGTAACTCGCAATCCGATACATGCCACGGGCGTAGGGTTATTGCTCTATGGGCAACAACGTCGCCAGAACCCACGACGCGATACGCTCGATGCTCGTTCTGAAAAGAGCATCTTCCAGCGTATGACTGAATGGTTTCAAAGAAATTTTTAAACGCATTATTTTTTTTACTACAGATTTAAAACACAAACGAAAAAGGTTCACCAGAAAACCAATTCGTTCGAGAACGTAACACTTTAACTTTATAAAATAGGAGATCTACCCATGTTTGAACTTGTCGACTCAATAAACGATTCCCCAGTAATCAAGCTCGTTGGTGTTGGTGGCGGTGGTAGCAATGCTGTGCAGCACATGGTTGCATCAGGTATTGAAGGCGTTGAATTCATTTGTGCTAACACCGATGCTCAAGCTCTTAAAGGTATGAACGCAGAGACTGTTCTGCACATCGGTCAAAGCATCACTAAGGGTCTGGGAGCTGGTGCTAATCCAGAGATCGGACGTCAGGCCGCTATGGAAGATCGAGATCGTATTCAAGATCTTATCGAAGGAACTGACATGCTATTCATCACTGCTGGTATGGGTGGTGGTACTGGCACAGGTGCCATTCCAGTGGTTGCTCAGATCGCTCGTGAAATGGGTGTTCTTACCGTTGCCGTTGTAACCAAGCCGTTTCCTTTCGAAGGCAACAAGCGCATGCGTATGGCTGAAGCTGGCATTGAAGAGCTACGTGGACAGGTGGATTCGCTTATCACTATTCCAAACGAGAAGCTGCTGTCTGTGCTTGGCAAGAACATCAGCCTGCTTGACGCGTTCTCTGCTGCTAACGATGTACTTCGTGGTGCGGTTCAAGGCATTGCTGAGCTGATCACTAACCCTGGTCTGATCAACGTTGACTTCGCGGACGTTCGCACAGTAATGAGCGAAATGGGTCTGGCTATGATGGGCTCTGGTGTGGGTCGTGGTGATGAGCGTGCAACTGAAGCTGCCGAGATGGCGATTTCTAGCCCACTGCTCGAAGACATCGATTTAGCGGGTGCTCGTGGCATTCTTGTCAACATCACTGCTGGTCTGGATATGGCAATTGGTGAATTTGAAGAAGTGGGTAACGTGGTTCGTTCATTTGCAGCCGATGATGCCACTGTGGTCGTTGGAACAGCGATTGATGAAGCATTAGAAGGCGAATTGCGCGTTACCGTTGTTGCAACAGGTCTAGGCCAGCAGCAACAGACTCAGCAATTACGTTCGGTTCAACGCAATACTGTCAACGGTGCTCCCAGCTACTCAACTGGCGGTGGCAACGGCTCAACGGGCGGCATGAATCAGGGACGACAGGTCAGATCTAACACACCGTCACCTTACGATAATTACGAAAAGCCCACAGTTGTACGCAAAACAGCACACGGTTCTTCTGCTGCCGTAGGGCTGTCACAGGCTGGCCACGACGTAGAATATCTCGACATTCCAGCTTTCTTGCGTCGTCAGGCGGACTAGGCGAGCCAGACGTAAAGCACTTGTATCGGACGAGCACAAGTTAATTCGCGTAAACTTGTGTTCGGGCTGACCGAATCCTCCGTGTAAAGCGGGAGAAAGGTCAGCGTCCGATCTTGTGGGTATGTTGATGCTGCCCAGACGATTGTTGGTGTACGTGTGTGGCCATTGCTTGGTTAACGCCAATGATGTAGCGGTGGCTGTGGTTGATGGTTGAGACCCGAAAGTTCAACTTTCGGAGCGATGCTGGTCAAAGGTGCTGTGAAACTGAAAATCTACTGCTATATATATGAGGGCAGCGGTTTCAGATCAGCGGGAATTTATTGTGATTCGACAACGAACTCTAAAAAATTCAGTACGCGCAACAGGCGTGGGTTTACACACAGGTAAGAAGGTTTACCTTACGTTGAGCCCTGCACCCGTTAACACGGGTATTGTATTCCGCCGCACCGACCTATCCCCTGCAGCCCTTATTCCGGTCAGTGCGCTAGGCGTGCGCAACACGCAGCTAGCCACTCGGCTGCATAACGCCGATGGTGTGCACGTGTCTACCATTGAGCATCTGATGGCAGCGTTCGCAGGCTTGGGCATCGATAATTGCCAAGTCGATGTCAATGCCGAAGAAATACCCATAATGGATGGCAGTGCAGCTCCGTTTGTGTTTTTGATGCATTCTGCGGGCATAGAAGAGCAGGCAGCTCCAAAACAATTTATTCGAATCATCAAACCCATAGAAGTGCGTCTTGAAGACAAGTGGGCTAAATTCGAACCGTTCGACGGATTCAAAGTCGATTTCACCATCGATTTCAATCATCCTGCGTTCCATGCAGATGCCCAGCGATTATGTGTTGACTTCTCGAAAACATCGTTTGTAAAAGACATCAGCCGAGCGCGCACTTTCGGTTTCATGCGTGACATAGAAGAGCTGAGAAAACACAACCTGGCATTGGGTGGCAGTATGGAGAACGCCATCGTTGTTGATGAATATCGCGTGCTAAATGCTGAAGGACTGCGTTATAAAAACGAATTTGTACGTCATAAAATTCTTGATGGAATTGGCGACATATACCTGATGGGGCACAGTTTGATAGGCTCATTTAGCGGTTACAAGTCAGGTCATAAACTCAACAATATGCTGGTCCGCGAGATGCTGCTCCAGCCGCAGTGCTGGGAAAAAGTTGTCTTCAACGATGCAAAAGTCCAAGCCTCACCGATCACGTACGATCAGCCGGTGGCGCAACCCGCATAGGGTTTTTCTGGCCAGCTTTGAGAGTAGTGCCGGTTAGTGATGTGAAATGCAATATATTGCAGATTATGTGGGCGCACTCAGCGCTGATGCATTCGCGGATATTCGTAAACATCGACACACTGGATAACTCTCAGATCCTCAAACCCTTAGCGCTGAGATCGTAAGGTCTGAGCGAGCTTCAATAATTGCAAGCTAAGCTCCTCATTGGCCTCATTCGGCGCTGATGTATCATCAGCAGCGGGGTTGGTTAATGCTCGGGCTGCCTGTTCAAGCGCTGACGCTCCTGATACATGGCGATGAGCTTTACGAACAGTTTTTCTAGTGACCGGCATTTCGCTCGGTGCGACGTGATAGCTGAGAGTATGACAATCAAAATTCAGTGCCCGCAGTGTGCTAATAATTTGCCGCTCAGAGAACCGTAAACGGGCAATCCATGTGGCGCTATCGACTGTTATTCGCATTCTACCGCCTTCAATTCGGCAGAACTCAATGTGATCCAGGGTGTTGGCTGGCACAATCTTTGAAATAACCTGCTTGATTTTCAGGTTTTCGCGCATCGCCTGCTTGGCCGCTACGTTAACCAAGGCTCCAAAGGGCTTCATGAGGGCTTCATCGCTGATTGCTTTATCCAGAGCATGCTCTCAGTTAGCTCCGGACGCGCGTTATTTGTTGATTCAATGTGCTTTCTGGTAATTATTTGAGCCTTGTTGTGTCGAAGGCTAGCATGTTGGCACTGTGTTTGGTCAGGCTAGGGGCGCACACGGAAGTTTTAAAATACGAGATGTATTCAATTGGTTGAGGCGCTAGTAAAGGCGCTTGCAGTGGGGTTTACAGAGGTGCTCTGTGCTTGCAAAGTGCGTTGCGGGCCATATCACTCAATAAACGATTGAACAGCTTGGTATCTCTGAGCTTAAGCAACAATGTAAACGCGTCACCCGAGCTTAGAAGGGACTTATGTGAAGCAAGTTACCGAGTGGTCAATTCGGTGACATAATAGGGGGTCTCTATGAGATGGAGTTTCATAGAGAGAGCCACAGTCACAACAGCGGCACGGTGCTGCATCAAGGTTGGAATTCATGTTAGGTAATTTGGTCAAGAAGTTCATCGGCAGCAGTAACGATCGTGCGGTCAAGCGGATGACAAAAGAAGTCGATGCCATCAATGCGTTCGAGCCGGTGTTGCAGGCTCTATCGGATGAGCAGTTGGCGGCCAAGACCGAAGAATTCAAAGCTCGCTTGGCCAAAGGCGACACGCTGGAGAGTCTCCTACCTGAGGCATTTGCAGTAGCTCGCGAAGCTGGGAAGCGTGCTATGAATATGCGTCACTTCGACGTCCAGTTGATCGGCGGTATGGTGCTGAACAGCAACAAGATTGCAGAGATGCGCACCGGCGAAGGTAAAACGTTGGTGGCTACCGCTGCTGTATATCTCAATGCACTCAGTGGTAACGGCGTGCATGTCATTACGGTCAATGATTATCTGGCGCAACGTGACTCCGAATGGATGGCCAAGCTCTACAATTTCTTAGGAATGAGTGTTGGCGTGATCATTGGCGGTTTAGGTACCGACGAGCGCCGTGCTGCCTATGCCTGCGATATTACGTACGGTACCAATAACGAATTCGGCTTCGACTACCTGCGCGACAACATGGCACACAGTGCCGAGCAACGCGTACAGCGTGGCCTCAACTTTGCCATCATCGATGAGGTTGACTCCATCCTTATCGATGAAGCTCGAACGCCGCTGATTATCTCTGGCCCGGCTGATGGCGATAGTGAGCTGTATGGAAAACTCAATTCGGTTGTGCCTAGCTTGGTGCGTCAGCAAGATGAAGAGGGCGAGGGTGATTACTCGGTCGACGAGAAAGCCAAGCAAGTGCTTCTTACCGAAGACGGTATGGAAAACGTCGAACAAATCCTCGCGGGCCTAGATATTCTTGCTGAAAACAGCAGTCTGTACGATTCGGCCAATATCGCTGTTTTACATCATTTAAACGCAGCCCTACGCGCGCACACTCTGTTTCAAAAAGACGTCGATTACATTGTCAGTAACGATCAGATCGTTATTGTCGATGAATTCACCGGACGTACTATGCCGGGCCGCCGTTGGTCTGAAGGATTGCACCAGGCTATCGAATCCAAGGAAAACGTTGCCGTTCAACGCGAAAACCAGACGCTGGCTTCCATCACGTTCCAAAACTATTTCCGCTTGTACAACAAGTTGGCAGGTATGACAGGTACGGCCGATACAGAAGCCTTTGAATTTCAATCTATTTATGGGCTTGAAGTGGTGGTTATCCCAACCAATCGTCCCACCACTCGCGATGATAAATCTGATCTTGTATTCCTGACGCAGCGTGAAAAATACGATGCCATTATTGAAGATATAGAGGACTGTTCCAAACGACAACAACCGGTGCTCGTTGGTACTACCAGTATCGAAACCTCTGAGTATCTGGCGGGTCTGCTCAAGAAAAAAGGCATCAAGCACGAAGTGCTCAATGCCAAGCAACATGAGCGTGAAGCTAACATCATTGAAAATGCAGGACGCCCAGGGGCTGTAACCATAGCCACGAATATGGCTGGGCGAGGTACTGATATTGTATTGGGTGGAAGCCTAGAGGCTGAAATGGCCGCACTAGTGACAGCTTCAGGTGGTGCAGAAGAGGCCAATATGTCAGAGCTTAAGTCCAACTGGCAAAAACGTCACGACGAGGTGTTGCAGTCTGGTGGTCTGCATATTATCGGTACTGAGCGACACGAATCCAGGCGTATAGACAATCAGCTACGTGGGCGATCTGGCCGACAAGGCGATCCGGGTTCCACACGTTTCTACTTATCTCTTGAAGATAGTTTAATGCGTATATTCGCCAGTGAGCGCGTCAGTGGTTTGATGCAAAAGCTTGGGATGGAAGAGGGCGAAGCCATAGAGCATCCGTGGGTTACCAAAGCTATTGAGAACGCCCAGCGCAAAGTTGAAGGGCACAACTTCGATATGCGTAAGAGCTTGCTCGAATACGATGATGTAGCCAATGATCAACGCAAGGTAGTTTACGAGCTGCGCAATATGCTTATGGAAACCGAAGAAATGCGTGAACTGGTCGATGAACTGCGAGAAGAGGTGGTTCCTGATCTGATCAATCAGTACATCCCGCCCGGTTCACTGGACGAGGCGTGGGATCTTGACGGGCTGAAGGCCGAGTTGTTGAGTGCGACCAACGAGCAAATCGATGTTAAATCATGGCTGGAAGAAGATCCAAACTTGCCAGAGGCCGATATTCATCGGCGTGTTCTCGAAGCGCTTAGCCAGGCTTATGACGAAAAAGAAGCCACGGCAGGGGTTGAAGGCCTCAGAAATTTCGAGCGGTATGTATCCTTGCAGGCGCTTGATGATAGCTGGAAGGAACACTTGGCTGGCATGGATTACCTACGACAAAGTGTTGGCTTACGCGGATATGCGCAGAAGAACCCTAAGCAGGAATACAAGAAAGAAGCCTTCGAATTGTTCACCACCATGTTGGGTGAATACAAAGCTCAAGTAGTCACCGTTCTGAGTAAAGTACAGGTTAGAAACGCTGCGCAAGTAGAGGAAGCTAAGGCTCAAGCAGAGGCACAAGATCAGAGAAAACCGCAGGTGAGTTACGAACACAAGCCGGCTGCCAGCTCGTTATCTGATGCGCCGGAAGCGGCAGGTGATGCAGCTGTTGCTGCGGCGGCTGCGCATAGAGGTGCCGCCTCTGATCAAGAGCAAGCTGATGCAACTCCAAGTCAACCTGTGCGTCGTGACATGCCTAAGGTAGGCCGCAACGAGGCATGTCCGTGTGGATCAGGTAAAAAATACAAGGCTTGTCACGGAAAACTGGGGTAATGCCAGTCAATTTGAACTTGCCGCAGGCCAAGCCTGTAGCAGGGGTTGAGTTATCCACCTTATCGGCAGGCATCAAGAAAGATGGTTCGCCAGATATGGTTCTGGTAAGACTGTCTTCTGGTTCCACGTGTGCAGGTGTATTTACACAAAGTGTATTTAGTGCGGCGCCAGTGGCTCTTTGCCGGTCTCATTTGCCATCGTGTGCGGGCAATGTGCGGGCCTTGTTAGTGAATTCGGGTAACGCCAACGCAGGAACAGGTGAGCCCGGTCTGGTGATGGCGCAAGGTCACTGTAATGCTGTTGCCTCAGCATTGGCAGTGTCAGCTGATGCGGTATTGCCTTTTTCAACGGGTGTAATCGGTCAGTTGTTACCTGATGAGCTGATACGTAAGGGTATTGATCAAGCTGCAAAGCAGCTTGATGCGCCCGAGGCATCCTCGCTGAATGCTTGGCAAGCGGCTGCGCTGGGTATCATGACCACCGATACACAACCCAAGTTAACGTCGCAAGTGTGTCAGGTATCGGGTAAGCAAATCACCATAACTGGTATGGCCAAAGGTGCTGGCATGATCCAGCCGAACATGGCCACAATGCTTAGCTATGTTTTTACCGATGCAGCTATCAGTGCAGATGATTTGAATCGCGCTTTGGTGGAGGCAGTTGATGTGTCGTTCAACGCCATTACTGTCGATAGCGATACCTCAACCAATGACTCTTTAATTTTGGCAGCGACGGGTGCTGCCGATGTGGCTTTGAGTTTCAGTGAGAGCCCTGGTGGCAACGACGACTGGTCTAGTTTTATGCAAGCGTTAACAACCGTTTGCTCCGATTTGGCTCAAGCGATTATTCGTGATGCAGAAGGTGCGACTAAGTTTATTAGTGTCCATGTTACTGGCGGTAAAGAGCGTAGTGAATGCAAACAGGTGGCCTACGCGGTGGCCAACTCGCCATTAGTCAAGACGGCCATGTTCGCCAGTGATGCCAATGTAGGGCGCTTGCTAGCAGCCATAGGCAAAGCCGGTGTGAGCTTCGACCCTTGCAAAGTCAGTGTTAGCCTGGGCGATGTGCTGGCCTTTGAGGCGGCTGGGATCGCTGCATCTTATACAGAGGAGCGCGGTGCCGCGGTTATGGCGGCTAGTGAAATTGAGATCTTCATAGACTTGGCGCAGGGCTCGGCAAGCGCCACTGTCTATACATGCGATCTGTCACACGATTACGTGAGCATCAATGCTGACTATCGATCCTGATGGCATGTTGAGCAAGCACTAGCCTATGGCCCTCACTGGATGTGATGTCGTTTGGACGCAATAATCATTGAAGTGGTAGCTGGAATTATTTTTGATGCGGCCCGCGAACAGGTGCTGCTTGCATTGCGCAAACCTGATCAGCATCAAGGTAATTTGTGGGAATTTCCCGGTGGCAAGCTGGAACCCGATGAGTCGCAAGCTGATGCGCTAGCGCGCGAGTTATTCGAAGAAATTAATCTTGTTGTTGTCGGTAGTCAGCATCGGTGCTCACTAGAGCATCGCTACTCCGATAAACACGTGCAATTACATTTCTGGGATGTAACGACATTCACTGGCGAGCCCAAGGGGTGTGAAGGGCAAGAGCTTCGCTGGGTGTCATTGACCGAGCTGTCAGCGTATGCGTTTCCGGCAGCTAATCAGGCAGTGGTTGACCAACTATTAGAGCGTAAATAAAAAGGTACTGCATTGCTCGTCACCCTCACGTCAATTCCGACCCATACCTTGGATTCCCACCTTGGTGGGAATGACAATGCCCAATAGTGTTGCGTGCGTGAGTATCCTTCGGGTTTGAATAGTCAATATCAGTGGCTGATCATTGCCATGTACGTATCGTGTAGTGCACTGACCCGAGCCTGAGTTTCTTCTTTACTCAAGGAATTATCCACCACATCATCTGCCACGTCTAATCTCTCCTGGCGAGTTGCCTGCGCATCAAGAATGGATCGAGCTTCCCATGAGGTGCTGCCATCGCGCATTTTCAAACGCTGAATTTGCAGTGCTTCTGGTACATCAACGACCACAATGCGATCGAAACGCTCTTGCTGGGTGGTTTCCACCAATAAAGGCACTGCATACACCAGGTAGGGATAAGCCAGTTTTCTAGCCTCCGCTATCCGCGATTCTGATAATTCACGAATCATTGGATGCAGCGTTTGATCCAGAAATTCGCGTTCTTGTGGGTTGGCAAAAATGATGTCTCGCAGTGCGCGGCGATTGAGTGAGCCATCACTGTGAATGATGGCGTCAGTAAAGTGAGCCGCTAGTGCCGCAAGGCCTTCGCCACCAGGCTCCACCACTTCACGTGACAGCTGGTCGGCATCAATAATAGGTGCACCGTGTGTTTCGAAGCACTCCGATACAAAACTTTTTCCACTGGCTATGCCGCCAGTGAGGCCAATCAATAGCATGCTACTTACCTTAAATACTCAACTAAGAGCGCTATAGTACCAAGTGCTGAGGTCATCGCCCCATAACATGGCCAGCCAGCCAGCAGCTGCCAGGTAAGGGCCGAACGGAATAGGAATATTTTTATCGCGTTTCGTGACAACTATCAGAGTGATACCCACTACCGCGCCAACTAGTGAGGATAGAAGAATAATCACGGGTAAAGACTGCCAACCCAGCAGTGCGCCTAGGGCTGCAAGTAGTTTGAAATCGCCAAAGCCCATACCTTCCTTGCCAGTGATGAGTTTGAACAGTTGATAGATTGTCCAAAGGACCATGTAGCCAAGCGCCGCACCCACAACAGCGGATTGCAGGTCGGCATACACAGGCACTAAGGCTGCCAGCAAGCCAATCCACATTAACGGCAGAGTAAGCGAGTCGGGGAGTAGCTGATGGTCGAAGTCAATCATCGTCATGGCTACTAGAAACCAAGTAACGACGATGCCTAAAACAGCGGCAGGCGTAGGGCCTAGTTTCCATGCCACAATCACTGATAGCAGCATGGTGATAAATTCGATAACAGGATATCTTATGGAGATGCCAGCTTTGCAGCCAGCACATTTACCACCGAGTTTCAGATAACTGACGATGGGTATATTTTGCATGGCGGTAATCGCGTGATCACACTGCGGGCAACGTGACCGTGGTGTTGCGATGTTGAACGGCTCGGCAGGTAGCTCGTTACGAAACTGTAAATCTGGCGCAGCCTTTTTGTCTGTCTGCTGATCGTTCAGATACTCAATGACACCATCGCGCCATCCTCGCTCCATCATGATGGGCAGCCTATGAATGACCACATTCAAAAAGCTGCCGACCATCAAACTGATAAACGCTGTAACTGTGTAGAACACGAAAGCGTTGGATTGTATAAATTCGAGCAAAGTCATTATAAAGGTATCTGTTGTTCGTTAGAACGCGTCGCCCATTTTGAAAATCGGCAGGTACATTCCCACCACAAGACCACCGATTACCACACCTAGGAACGACATGATCATAGGTTCCATGAGAGAGGTCATAGCATCTACTGCATTGTCCACTTCTTCTTCGTAGTAGTCTGCCACTTTGGCTAACATATCATCAATAGAGCCAGCCTCTTCACCGATGGCAACCATTTGCACCACCATGTTAGAGAACAGACCAGAAGCTTCGATAGATACCGTTAGCCTCTGACCGGTAGCTGCCTCGTCTCGCATTTTATAAATAGCTTTCTCAAAAACTGAGTTGCCTGCCACACCGGCTACTGAGTCCATTGCTTCTACTAGTGGAACACCCGCTTTAGACATGGTTGCCAGGGTTCTGGAAAAGCGAGCGATAGCTGCCTTGACCACGATGTCGCCGAATACTGGCGCCTTCAGGGCCACCCGATCCAGTAGCTCTGAAAACGCTTTGCTTCGTTTTTTGGCTTGTACGAATACCCAGACTACAGCACCAGCTCCACCAAATAGAACATACCACCAGGCTTGCATAAACTCAGAAGCCGTTACGATCATTTTTGTAAAAGCCGGTAATTCACCACCCATGCCTTCAAATAATGACTCGAATTGCGGCACTACGAATACCAGAAGGATGGCAGTTACTACGAAAGCGATAACGAGAACAGCAACAGGGTAGAACAGCGCCTTCTTAATTTTCTTCTTTAACGATTCTGATTTTTCTTTGTAAAGAGCGATTTCGTTGAGCAATGATTCAAGCGTACCCGACTGTTCGCCAGCCTCTGTCAGGCTGCAGAACAATTCGTCAAATTGTTCGGGGTATTTGCGCAAGGCGTTGGTGAGATTACTGCCAGCCTCAACTTCAGCTTTGATACCGTTGATCATGTCGCGCATGGCTTTGCTTTCAACGCCGTTGGCCACAATCTCAAATGATTGCACCATGGGTACGCCTGCACCCATCATGGTGGTGAGCTGTCGAGCAAACAAGGCGATATCGCTGGGCGTTATCTTACCCTTGCCACCAAATTCTTTACGCTTCTTTCGAATTTTGGTAGGAATGATGCCTTGGCGGCGTAACTTTGCCTTAACCAGTTCCTGATTCGGAGCAGAGGTGAAGCCTCTTTGCTTCTGGCCGTTTTTGTTTTTTCCTTCCCACTCGAACATTACATGGGCTTTTGTTGCAGTGGCCATAATCTAATCCTTGGTTACCCGGTTAGCTTCTTCAAGACTCATGACACCTTCTGCTACTTTGTTAAGTGCTGATTCTCGTAAGTCGGGTATGTTCTCGTCTTTTGCTTGTTGAGCAATTTCAATGGCGTTGCCACCAGCCATAATAATTTTTCCGATCGCTTCACTAATTTTCATAACTTGATAGATTCCCACTCGGCCTTTGTACCCGGCGTTGCATTTTTTACAGCCTACCGCTTTGAACATGGTGATATTGTCCAACTGCTCTTCCTTAAAGCCTTCTTGTAAAAGCAGTTCGTGCGGTAGTTCATCCTCTGGCACCTTGCAGGCAGTACATAACCGACGTCCTAGTCGTTGAGCTATAATCAGTGAAACCGCTGTGGCTATATTGAACGGCGGTACACCCATGTTGATCAGGCGAGATAGTGTCTGAGGTGCATCATTGGTGTGTAGAGTTGACAGTACCAAGTGACCGGTTTGGGCCGCTTTCACGGCAATGCTGGCGGTTTCAAGATCACGTATCTCACCTACCATTATGACATCTGGATCTTGTCGCAAAAATGACTTTAGCGCTTCTGCGAAAGTCAGTCCGGCTTTGGCATTGACGTTAACCTGGTTAATACCCGCAAGGTTAATTTCTGCCGGGTCTTCTGCTGTTGATATATTGGTGCCTGGCTCATTAAGAATATTCAAGCCAGTATAGAGCGATACGGTCTTACCACTGCCCGTAGGGCCGGTAACCAGAATCATTCCGTATGGATTCGCTAGAGCATCCATATATAAGCGTTTTTGTTCTGGCTCATAGCCAAGTGCATCGATGCCCAACTGTGCACTACTCGGATCAAGAATACGCAGTACTGTTTTTTCGCCAAACAGGGTAGGGCAGGTGTTAACACGAAAGTCAATGGCTTTGGTTTTGCTGATTTTTAATTTGATACGGCCATCTTGTGGTATGCGACGCTCTGATATGTCCATTCTTGACATAACTTTGATACGAGCGGTAATTCTGTTTGCCATCTCCAATGGAGGGTGTGTGACCTCTTGCAGTACGCCATCTACACGAAACCGAATACGAAAAATCTTTTCATAAGGCTCCACATGAATATCAGAGGCACCTCGATTAATAGCATCGAGAAGCACTTTGTTGACAAATTTTACGACTGGGGTTTCGTCAACACCAGAGTCATCCTCCTCTTCATCATCCTTAACCGCATTCTCAGCTTCTAGATCGAAGCCTTCGTCCATGCCATCGGTAAGTGCATTTTGGCCTTCCAATGCACGAGTTCTTAGCTCAGCAAGCTTGTGTTCTTCAACGACGACAGCCTCAACGCTAAGACCTGAGGCGAATTTGTACTTATCAAGCGCTTCACTATTCGTTGGATCTGAAATAGCAACAAACAACCGAGATCCGCGCTTTGCAATAGGCACCGCATTCTGTGTAGAGAGTAGTTCATCCTTGAAATATTCAACAGGCAGAGTGCCAGCTTGTATGCACTCCAAGTCGAATAAAGGGAGTCCAAAATCAACGCTGATGTGTTGTGCGACTAATTTCGGATCCACTTCACTGTTGGACATCAGTGCCGTGATGAATGGCAATTTTTTTATCGCAGCTTCTTCGGTAGCCGCTATGGCTATGTCCGCAGAAACCAATCCATGGTTAACGAGTTGGCGGGCTATTCCGTTTAGAGAGGTACTTGCATCGTTCATGAGGAGGTCTCGGTGTCTGCCGTCTTATGCACGGAAGTAGGAGCTATTACCAGTTAATCGGCCGCAAGAGTGTTTGCTTTAACAGCTTGTGGGCAATTTGGACTATTTACTCTGCCAAAAAAAAGGCCTCTCATCCGAGAGGCCTTTTTAAAGAGCGTCCTGTGCTTATCATTAAAAATTGTATATTTAATACACTTTCAATGGCAGGTTTGAACGCTACTTTTGTGAATTTCTGCTGGCTGACTTGTAAGAATTAATTACAGTGCCTTGGGCTGTAACTTGGTTTCCAAGATGCGGCTGCAGAGGAGTCTATGGTACAGAGCCAATCGCCATCTGCTTCTCGCGTAAGGGTAACAACAGCACCTCTTACAGCGGTACTTACGGCACCATCAAGAGTGCCAGACAGGGTGCCGCTTCCATCAAACAAGAAATTAGTTGTTGGAGCTTGATTCATATAATACGACGATCGGAAGCCAACGTCATTGGCAGAAAATGAATAATTTCCCATGTGTAGCTCAGTTCCGATGTTTCTTCTTAAATTAGCCATTTCGCTGTGTGCACTTGCTACATGGGCTTGTGCTACATAGTCACCGTATTGTGGAACAGCAAATGCGGCCAAGATGCCAATGATGGCTACGACA
>JALZWO010000138.1 GCA_023300375.1 Granulosicoccus sp.
AGTGATCATCAGTAAATACGTGTCAGATCCAAAGCTACGTGCGGATTAGGGCTTGCAGTATTAACCCGCTAACATCTCATAGGGATGCTGCCAACCATTCTGCGTGCGTAATCTATCCAACCATGCTCCTACATGAAAAGGCACTTCTACTTCCGCTTCAACGGCGTGCATTAAGTAAGCACTGAGTGAGAAATCTGAGATGCTGATCTTGTCGCCTAACAGGAATGGGCGGCCGTCACTGAGTTCAGCGTCAATGATGCCACTGTCGTGTGTGTATCTTGCCAACAGCCAGTGGCGGGCACCTTCGCTAAGTTGTGAATCCTCAAACCTTTTGTCGGCTCGCAGTTGCGGCAAACACATACCAATTTTATTGGCTTCCCACACCAGCCACTCAAGGTTTTTTTGACGATTGGTTTTTGAGTCAAAATGCCCATGTTTTTCGGCAAGGTACAGCAAGATAGCGTTTGATTGAATCAAATGTTTGTCGCCGTCGATAAGCGCGGGCACTTCGCAAAATTTGGATGCCGCTAAGAATTCTGCAGGGCGATGTGGCCGTGGCAAGAAAATATCGATTGTTTCGTAGTCGTGTTCGATATTGGCCCACTGCAGAAAAAACTTAACTTTGAACGCATGGCCTGAGTCTGGATGTCCAAACAATTTCATAGTGTTTCCTGTATTTTGCCGCGTAACTACTTTGTGGCCTGTATTGCTGTTGCTACCGAATTTTGCTGTTCACGGTGGAGAAAATACAAACCACTAACCACCACTACAGCACCGCCCCATAAAATGTGGCTATTGGGCGAGTGTGACCAAAGCATATAATCAAAAACTATAGCCCAAAGCAGCGATGTATATTCGATGGGTGCCAACACCGATGCTTCACGACTGCTAAAGGCTTGGGTTATAGCGAGGTGCCCCACCAGTGCCAACATAGCCACGCCAAAAATTAAAACCCATAACGTAAACTCAAGCGGTTGCCATACGAAAGGTAAAGCACATAGAGCGACGATGCCAAGTCCGGCATTAAAATAAAAAACCAAACTGGTTGTAGATTCAGTTTTCGCCATGATTTTTCCAGAGATAAACAAAACGGCGTAACTGAGGCTACCCACCAATGCCAGCAGATAACCAATAGAGAACTCTTCAAAACTAGGGTTAATCGCTATAGCCACGCCTACGTAGCCGGCCACAATCGCAAGCCAACGGTGCATGCCAAAGCGTTCCTTAAGTACCAGTACCGATGCAACTGCAATAAACAACGTCCCGGTAAAAAAGACCACGGTTGCATCCGCTAGCGGCAAATATTTTAGGGACGAAAAAAAACCACCCACGGCTGTCAATCCCACCATGCCACGCAAAATATGCGCACCTAAGCGTTTGGTGCGCAGCTTACTCAATTTTTTTTGAAACCCAAGAGTGCCCAGTAATACAGCCGTGATTATGACGCTACGGATCGCCAGAATAGTCACCGTATGAACCTGATTCTCAATCAGTATTTTAGCTAATACATCCATGCTGGATAGAACGAAGATAGCCAGAGCCATCAGCCACATGCCACGTACCATTGATGGAGTCATCGAGCCGTATCCTGCGTGCCTAAAGCATTACATTGCTACACAAAATGACTCGTTGTCGAGTGGTGAATTTAACCCACCCTATCGCAGGCGTGTTCAAAATAAATGAACACACATGAAGAGCCAAATTCGCCTGTGCATGAAGAGTACTTACTTACGTAAAAATAATGGGAAACATCATTCCTACGAAGGATAAGAATCTAAGATTTATAGCACCACTTACGTGGGAATGACGAGCCTATGTAAGTGCCATTCGCCTATGGATGACGCAGCCCGTTGAAGGCCCCACCCAAGTGGTGCCTCCAATCAACGGTAAAGCTTTAGTCACCACCTGAGGTATCGGCAGCCGGCGGCTTCTTCGGGCTAGCAGCCGCACGACGCGGCTTCGGCTTCTCTGCTGCATCGGCTTTTGGCTTAGGTGATTCCACTTTTTCAGCTTTGGTCTTGGCCGCTACTTTGGACGCTGTTTTCTTAGCTACCTTTTTCCGCACAGCTCTGGGCTTGGCTTCAGCAGGTGAACTCTCACTACTCGCTGACGATGGCGCAGCCTCACCCGCTTCAGGGCGTTTACGAGGCGCACGTGGTTTTCTTGCCGCTGGCTCTTTTACGCGATCAGGAGATGTGGAATTGGCCGCTGGAGCTGATGTGGATACCGGCGCAGAATTCGACGCAGGCGCAGATGACGAAGTTGAATTCACAGCTGGAGCCGTGGATTGCTGTACCGACCTATCTGGCGCTCGTGACGACTGATCAACAGACGCTGGACCTTGCTGCGTTACGGCAGCTTGTGACGGGGCTTGGTTCGCGTTTGAGTGAGTACCTGCGTTGTTATTAGGATTTTCTGAATCAGTCCGGTTTTGATTTCTGTTACGGTTATTTCTGTTGTTCCGGTTCTGGCCACGATTCTGATTGCGGTTGTTTCTGTTTTGCCTATTACCCTCGCCCTGCCCTTGATTACGCCGCTGGTTAGGGTTTTGGGCGTTAGCTTGCGCACCACCTTGCTGTCGGTTGTTTCGCTGTTGCTGGTTGTTAGCGTTGCGACCCTGACGCGGTTGAGCATTGTTTGATCTGGATCGACCCTGAGCATTGCCGTTGCGATCGTTTCTCTGGTTTGATCTGCCTCGACCACGGGGGTTATTACTATTTGCCCCCATCACCAGACTACCCACTTGGTAGGGATCTTCCATGCCAATCAGGTTACTGTCGGAAGGGAAGCGGTTATTGACGTTACAACGATCGCGATTGCCAAAATTGTCGTCTTCGTTCTCGACAAAAGCAGGCTGCTCGGGTAAGGCGCGATTACCGATGTTGTCCATTGCCTCGGTAATTTCACGAGGTGGACGCAACGCTCGGTTGCCTTTTTCTATGCGGTTGCCAACGTTGTCATCATCACGGCCGCGCCCACGGTTGTTGCGAGCGCCCTTGCGTTTGTTGTTATTACGGTTGCGATTGTTCGCTCCGCCTCCCGCAGCACCTTGCCCGGCCGGTCTTTGGCTGTTGTTGGGGTTACCTCGACCTCGACCGCGTCTGGGGGCTGGACGTGACCCGCCTTCGCTGTTGCTGTCATTGCGGCTACCGCCTGCTTCGGCCGAACCGCTGGAACTAGCCCCAGAATCTTGAGTATCACTGCTTGTCATACTACTAACATCATAATGGTTACCTTACTATCGTAACGATCAGTCGTCATGCCTACCCGAGCACAGGAGCCACAAGAGGCTGCATGCTAACGAAATCATGGTTTTTGACGTGGGTAGTGCTCATGCTCATTACTAATCGGGAGCTGACTGTGGCAACGATAAGTTAAGTTACCACCAAATCCGAGCGATACCTACTATTATGCACTACATTAAACGATTGTGCTCTTTGCTCTTATCTGTGCCAAACGTTCGGAATCGTTTGCCAGATTACCTACCGAGCAGCGACATCGGTTGCTATACAAGATAGTGTAAATTGTACGCCATCACACCTGTGTTCACTCAATTGCCTCATACGCCAGGGCTCTTAAACCTGATGTAGCCAGTAATGAGTTTGCTCACCTGCCCTTTTTACGGCTTGACTTGTCAAGTCGACAATCTCTCGCGATACACCATTGAAAACTGAATCTCTAAACGGCTGGCAGCACGAATGGCTCGGAAACATACGCGCCGATATTCTAGCAGGCCTCGTTGTGGCGCTGGCGCTCATTCCAGAAGCCATAGCGTTCTCGATTATTGCTGGCGTTGACCCCAAAGTCGGGCTGTATGCCTCGTTCTCTATTGCCGTCATAGTCGCTATCACTGGCGGCCGACCTGGCATGATATCAGCGGCTACCGCCGCTACAGCGGTCCTCATGGTTACTCTGGTTAAAGAGCACGGCCTTCAGTACCTACTGGCAGCCACAATACTTGCGGGGCTTATTCAAATTTTAGCTGGCTTGTTTAAACTCGGCTACGTAATGCGTTTTGTATCGCGTTCAGTCATGACAGGCTTCGTTAATGCGCTGGCCATCCTGATATTCATGGCGCAACTGCCTGAGCTTGTCAATATTCCTAACCCGTCATTAACATACATTATGGTGGCGGCAGGCCTAGGCATCATCTATCTGCTTCCCAGAGTGACCAAGGCGGTGCCTTCGCCGCTGATCTGCATCATCGTGCTCACAGTGATTTCGCTTCTGCTCGGGCTCGATGTACGTACGGTTGGCGATATGGGCGAGTTACCCGATTCACTCCCGATCTTTCTACTACCAGACATTCCCCTTAATTTTGAAACGCTGAAGATTATCCTGCCCTACTCAATTGCCGTGGCAGCGGTGGGCTTGCTTGAATCTCTCATGACCGCCTCCATCGTCGATGAACTCACCGATACCAAAAGCGACAAGAATCGCGAATGCATCGGGCAAGGTATTGCCAATACTGCAACGGGTTTTATCGGCGGCATGGCAGGATGCGCCATGATCGGCCAGTCAATTATCAATGTAAAGTCAGGTGGACGAGGCCGGCTTTCTACATTCTGTGCTGGTATCTTTTTATTGATAATGATCGTTTTTCTGGGTGACTGGGTTAAGCAAATCCCCATGCCTGCCTTGGTTGCCATCATGATCATGGTATCCATTGGTACCTTCAGCTGGTCGTCTTTAGTGAACTTACGCGACCATCCGCGTAGCTCCTCTGTGGTCATGCTGGCTACCGTTATTGTGGTCGTGGCTACTCACAACTTAGCCATCGGTGTTGCGGTAGGTGTGTTGTTCTCTGGTATTTTCTTCGCCTGGAAGATCTCCCAAATTTTCAGGGTGACCTCCACTCTTTCAGCCGACGAACTCAGCCGCACCTACAAGGTAGAGGGTCAATTGTTCTTCGCTTCCAGTGACGAATTCACAGCGGCATTTGATTTTAAAGAGGCATTGGAAACCATCATTATCGATGTTAACGATGCGCATATCTGGGACATATCTAGCGTGCAGGCCTTGGATATGGTAGTACTGAAGTTCAGACGAGAAGGAAGCACCGTGGAGATTATCGGACTGAACAAGGCGAGCGAGACCATTGTTGACCAACTCGCCGTTCACGATAAGCCTGGTGCCCTCGACGATATGATCGGCCACTGAACAAGGAAAACATCCCACTGTGACAAACCCCGAGACACAGACTGTGAGCAAACTCATTGCAGTAATTGACGGCTCTTCCTATTCTGCAAGCGTCTGCGAACACGCAGCCTGGGTGGCTAACCGCGCAGGCAGTGAGATCGACGTCGTCCATGTTCTTGGACGCCGCATCGTATCTGAAGGCTCAAATTTGAGCGGTAGCATTGGCCTCGGCGCTCGTTCATCGCTATTGAACGAGCTTGCAGAACTCGACGAGCAAAAGGCAAAACTTGCTCACAAGCGTGGTCGGGCGATCCTTGAAGATGCACAAGAGCTGCTGGTATCGCGAGGCATTAGCTCCGTTCACACAAAGCTCAGAAATGGTGAGATTGTTGAGTCCGTTCAAGCACTCGAAAGTGAAGCTGATCTATTAGTTTTAGGGAAGCGTGGAGAAGGCGCCAACTTTGACAAAGGTCATCTTGGGTCGAATTTGGAGCGTGTGATACGTTCCACCAACAAACCGGTTCTAGTGGCCTCCCGCGGGTTCAACCCCATCAGCCGCATCCTTATAGCCTTTGATGGCGGCAAAAGCGCTTTGAAGGCTATAGAATTTTTCGCTCAACGCTCACAGTACAATGACCTTGCATGTCACGTGCTCATGGTAGGCAATGACACGGCCGACAATCGCCGGCAAGTAGAGGGCGCGGTTGCTGCCCTGTCGAGCGGAGGATTCACAGCCACAGGCGACATCGTGCAGGGGCAGCCCGAAACGGTCATAACAGAACAAGTAGAAACCCATGACTACAACCTTGTCATCATGGGAGCCTATGGCCATTCACGTATCCGCAACCTGATCATTGGCTCAACCACCACTGAAATGATCCGGTCTTGCAAAGTCCCGGTTCTTCTATTTCGCTAAATGGCGAATTGAAATAACGCTGGTCGTCACCATATCTACCTAATAACGATTAACTAGGATGATCAAGTGAATAACTTACGACAACAACTAGCACCTGGCCTTAGCGGTGTAAACATTGGCATTACCGTGCTGCTGGCTCTCATGGCATGGCCTCTTGCCCTGCTCATGCTAGCGTACATATTCTTTGGTCAGAAAGTAGGACTCGATTTAGGCCGCCCTGCAACGCTCGTTACCTTTTTCGGACGAGTCAGTACTGCAGTGCGTGCGGGCATTGAAGCATTCAACAAACCCTCTACCTAATCCCACTAGAACTATACGATCTGGCTGATCTACCTTGATTTGCTGACACGTGTGCGAAGCACATCCGTGTGCCATAGAACACGCTAAGGCGCATTACGCATAGTATCTGGCAGCCACGTAGCCAATTCAGGTACCGCGATGAGTACAAAGATCATCAGTACCATAATAAGAAACATGGGAATGGCGGCTTTAGCGATGTAGCCCATATCGTGATCGGTCATACCCTGTAGTACAAAAAGGTTAAATCCAATGGGTGGTGTAATCTGGGCCATCTCGACCGCAACCACCACGAAAATACCAAACCAGATGGGGTCTATCCCCGCCTGCCGTATCATAGGCTCTACAACAGCCATGGTTAATACCACTGAAGAAATTCCGTCAAGGAAGCAGCCCAAGATAACGTAGAAAACCAGTAGCGCCATCAGCAATTCAAACTGCGACAGATTCAGCCCACCGATAAAATCTGCAAGCGCTCTGGGCAAACCAGTAAATCCCATAGACAAAGATAGAAAAGCTGCGCCAGCAAGAATTAACGCGATCATGGCAGATGTGCGTGTGGCCCCCATTAAACTGGTAGTAAACGTTGTCCAGTTGAGCGACCCCTGAACAGCCGCTAAAACCAAGGCCCCGATAACACCAAATGCTGCTGCCTCAGTTGCCGTGGCAATACCTGCGTACATGGAACCAATGACGAGCAATATCAATAAAATGACTGGAATCAGATAACGGCTATTACGCACTTTTTCCATGAACGTCATGACAGGCTCTGGTTCTGGGTCAAAGGATTTAGACACCTTCGACATGATGGCGATGTAAGCCATAAACATGAGCGCCAAGACAAGGCCAGGTAAGACACCCGCCAGAAATAATTTTCGGATGCTCTCATTGATCGTTACACCATAAACAATCAGTGTGAGCGAAGGTGGAATCATCAACCCAAGTGTTGCAGCGCCCGCCAGTGTTCCAATGATCATTTTTTCAGGGTAGCGACGCTTGCGCAGCTCGGGAATAGACATCTTACCAACAGTGGTCAGTGTGGCAGCGGATGAGCCAGACACAGCTGCAAATACAGCGCAGCCCACTACATTGGTGTGCACAAGCCCTCCGGGCAATCGCGCCAACCAAGGCGACAACCCACGAAACATATCTTCTGATAATCGGGTTCGGTATAAAACCTCCCCCATCCAGATAAACAAGGGCAAAGCGGTTAGCGTCCACGATGAGGATGCCGACCAGATAGTGGTGATCATCACATCCCCTGGAGGACGTGTGGTGAATAAGGTCATGCCTACAAAGGCCACACCCAATAGTGCAAGCCCTACCCATACGCCTGAGCCCAGCAGTGCAAACAGGACAAATAAGAAAATACCTATCGCAGCGAATTCTTGCATCAGTTTCTCGGTAACAAGATCAGTGGTTAGCGACGGTTTCAGAGACCATGGCATGCTTCTTTAGCACGATGAGTCTGATCAAATTGTCACAAAAACAAATGGCCAACAAGACGGCACCTATGCTCATCCCCAATTGTGGGATCCAGATAGGTGTTGCATCCTGCCCTTGGCTGATATCGTGGAATTTATGTGACCAGACAGTAGCTTTTACTGCATACCAAGCAAGATAAACCGCAGCGGCGGCACCAACAGAAAAGCACCAAAACTCTAGGTAGTAGCGGAATCTTCCGGCTACGTTCAAGAGTAAGCTGACGCGAATGTGTGCACCACGATTCAATGCATGTGCGAATGCGAGGAAGGAAGCTGCCGCCATACAGTAACCTGCGTAGTCAGGTGCACCGCTAAAAACTTGGCCGGTCCAGCGCGCTAGCATTTGCACCATGATAAGTACAAGAATAGCGATAAGAAACAAAGCCGCAAGAACACCTCCAGCCGTGTATAGATGATCAAGTGCCTGACAAAACCGGCGGTAGGCTTTCATGGAAAATTTGGCTCTGAGTGATATAAATATTAGCAAAATGCCTGTAGAAAAAGGCTGCCTTTCGGTCCGCACCTACCACTTGTCAATGGCAAAGCAATTTGGATACGAGGCAGCCTCTTGCGCAAACCCTATGTCGTCAGATCGGGATGCACTTACTTAGATGCGTTAAACGCTTCCATGATGGCCTTACCGTCGTCTCCGGCAGCTTCTATCCACTCACTGGTCATGGTGTCACCAATGGCCTTCAGCTCGGCAACCAACGCATCACCCGCAGGGCCCACCGTCATACCACCAGCAGTAAGACCTGCCATGGTAAAACCGGTGTACTCTTTTGCACGCCAAGTGCCGGCGTACTGGGCCAATTGCGCACAAGCCTGGATAACGCCTTTATTGGCATCGCTAGTATCTTCCCATACATCTTTGTTAACCATAACGTAGTTGTACGGAAGCCATGCATCTACCTCGTAGAAGTGCGACAAGCTCTCCCACACTTTACGATCGTAGCCCGTAGCACCAGAGGAGACCATAGATTCAGCCACACCTGTGGCAAACGCTTGCGAGATTTCAGCCGCCTCGATGGTCACTGGCAACATACCCGTTAGCTCAGCGAGTCGTGCTGTTGCATTGTTGTAGGAACGGAACTTAAGGCCTTCCATGTCTTCCACTGAGTTCACTTCTTTGTTGAAGTAAAGCCCCTGTGGTGGCCATGGCACTGCATACAACATGACCAGATTCTGCTCATCAAGCAGTTTTTCCATAGTGGGTTTAGCGGCTTCAAAAAGGCGCGCACTATCGTCGAATGAACTGGCAAGAAAGGGCACCGAGTCAAAGCCAAAAACGGCATTTTCATTTTGATGACCCGACATCAGCCGCTCACCAATCTGCGTTTGACCTGTTTGTATTGCACGCTTGATGTCAGCCCCTTTGAACAACGAGCCACTTGGATGCGTGACGATCTCGATGTCACCGCTAGTGCCGTTAGTAACGCATTCAGCGAACTGAACGCCCGTTTCAGAATGGAAGTTAGTCGCTGAATAAGCCATGGGCATATCCCATTTTTCGGCATAGGCACTGCCTGCCAAAGAGGCTCCTGCCACCATAAGGCTGACCATCAAGCCAGTTTTCAAAGATGAATATCGCATGCTGTAGTTATCCTTTGGTTAATATTCTTGGACGTGGCAGATCACTGTGGATCTGCAACCGTCATCTATCGTACCCGTCAAACACGCTCAAGCACAACAGCCGTGCCCCGATAGCTCAATTAAAGCGTTCTGGGTGAAAAGCAATTAGATCATCTGCCGTGCGCTCACCGCAGATCAACTCTGCGATCAATCGTCCAGTTTTAGGACCACCCGTGAGACCAATGTGATGGTGCCCAAACGCGGTATAAACGCCGGTTTTGCCTATCTCACCGATAAGTGGCAGGCTATCGCTAGGGGCAGGTCGATGCCCAAGCCATTCAACAGTATCAGAGTATTCCACATCGGGGAATGTGGCTTTCATCTGACGCATCAACAGCTCAATGGGCGCCCGCGATGGCCCGGCATCAAGACCACCCAACTCAACGATACCCGCACATCGCAAACCATCATGCATCGGCGTTGCCACAAATTTACCCGACGTTATCATCGTAGGAACGCTAACTGTCTTCGTTGGATTTTTGAATATCACGTGATATCCACGCTCTGATTCCAATGGAATTTTCAACCCGAAAAGTTCTGTCAGCTTCTTCGACCAGACACCCGTGGCGATGACTGCATGATCACAGTCAATGGCTCCCTGCTCTGTTTGCACAGCACTGACTCGACCATCAGTGATCGTAATATCCTCAACGCTTGATTGAACAATAGTGCCGCCCAGTGATTCAAATACCTTGGCCAGTGATTTGACATACTTCCCAGGGCTTGTAATAAAACCGTGATTGTTCACCACGGCAAGAACATTAATGTTGCTCCCCAGTGCTGGCTCTCTATCGCGTACCTCTTGCCCTTGCAGGAGTTTGGGCGTAAATCCATGACGCTTCCTCAATGACCACACATAGCTATCCGCTTCGAAGTCATCCATCGTTGGGTACGCAAACTGATACTCCGACGGGTGCAACCATTGATCAGCCTCTGTATTGCCTGCCAGATCCTGATGCTGCTCAACCGTATCCCCAGTGATGTATGTCAGGTGCTTGGCAATACGCTGAGTATCACTATCGTTCGCATAGCTTAGGTATTTCTTCAACCATGGTGCGATACGAGGGAAGTAAGACCAACGCATGAATAAGGGAAACTCGCGGTCCATCAGCATGGCGGGAGCTTTTCGTAAGAGTCCAGGGCCAGTTACCGGCACCATGGCGCACGCCGCAAGCACACCGGCATTGCCGTGAGAGGTTCCCTCCCCCGGAGGCAAACGATCAACTAAGGTGACACGCGCCCCAGCGCGTGCCAGCCAGATGCCCGTGGCTACGCCGACAATCCCAGCACCTACAACGACACAATTGGGTGGTTTATTCACCGGCTACCTTTTTCATGAATGACTAATGAATCTGAAAATAGCACGCAGAACCACTCGTTTTCAACTGTTCATCAAGTACCTGCTTTGGCCAGCACTGATACACTGTAAAAATGCAACCATCAGGCACCGTAGGTGTCATCATGCTCGACACACGATTCCCACGATTTGTGGGCGATATCGGCTCGCAAGACACCTGGCCATTTGATGTTGTTTTTGAAGTCGTTAGAGGCGCACGTGCCAGTGATGTTGTGAACTCCACTGGCGAACAAAAACTACAGCCTTTCATCGATGCTGCCATCAAGCTGCAAAGCAAAGGGGTTAGCGGAATAACCACAAGCTGCGGCTTTCTTTCAATGGTGCAAGCGGACATTGCCGAGCACTTGCACATCCCGTTTGTCGCATCATCACTGATTCAGGTGCCTTGGGTTCAATCCACCCTGCCACCGGGTAAGCGTGTGGGCATTCTAACTATTGATTCAAATGCTCTCACAGCCCTGCATTTGCAAGCAGCAGGTATCGATACCGATATACCCGTAGCAGGCGTACAGCACGGCCTAGAGTTCACTCAAGCTATTCTTAACGACAGACTGGCTATGAGTAAAAATCAGTGCGAGCACGATAATGTAGAGGCAGCACTGCAGTTTGTGTCAGCACATCCTGACCTAGGCGCCATTGTTCTTGAATGTACCAACATGGCTCCTTATGCCAGTGCTATTCAACGTGCCACAGGACTACCTGTGTTCTCTATTTACACACTGATTTGCTGGTTGCAGTCGGGTTTGTTGTCTCGGCAGTTCTAATCCAAATAGATCAACTTTTAGCGTTTAGCGTTTAGCGTTCAGGAATTAGCAATTAGCAATTAGCAATTAGCAATTAGCAATTAGCAATAGGATTGCCTGTCGTAACGTTCTTGACTGGGCAACCCTTAAGTTAATTGGATAGCCAAGGCTAGCTCAACTGACCTTCACAACCACTTTCCCAAAGCTTTTTCCCACGAGTAAATCATTCAGAGCTTGCGGAGCGTTTTCGAGTCCGTCCACCACTTGCTCCTTATACTGGACATGTCCTTCAGCCAGCCAGGCAGACATGTCAGTGGCGAATGTCTTGTAGAGTGACTTGGGGAAGCTATCGAAGATAATAAAGCCTTGCACCTTTACCTTCATACGCAGAATAGTGCCCATAATAACGGGAGCATGATCTGGCCCATCGGGCAAGCTCTTGAGGTTGTACCAGCTAACAACTCCACACACAGGTACACGGGCAAATTCATTGAGCAACGGCAATACACCGTAGAGCACTTTGCCACCTACATTTTCAAAGTACACATCAATTCCCTGCGGGCAGGCAGCGCGAAGTTCTTCTGCAAAATTTTCCGACTTATGATCAATACAGGCATCAAAGCCTAAAGTGTCAACGACGTGCGCGCACTTCTCTGGACCGCCTGCCACACCAACAACATGACAGCCTTTAATTTTGGCTATTTGACCAACAGTTGCCCCCACCGGACCCGATGCCGCGGCAACCACTACCGTCTCACCCGCTTTAGGCTCACCGATATTGAGTAGTCCTGCGTAAGCGGTATAACCGGGCATTCCCAATATGCCCAAGGACCAAGATGGATTCTCAGGGTTCTTGCCAAGGTTTAGCACATCCACGCCATCACTGAGTGCATAGTCTTGCCATCCGCTACCAGTGAGTACAAAGTCACCTACTTCAAAACCACCTACTTTGGAATCGATAACTTCTCCAACAACTTGCGCTGTCATGACTTCATCTATCTTTACAGGCTCAGCATACGACTTTGCATCGTTCATGCGACCACGCATGTACGGGTCGAGCGACAGATAGCGTGTGCGCACTAGCATTTGACCTTGCGCAGGTGTAGGTACATCTGTTGTTTCTAATCGTAAGGTATTGGCATCTGGCAAGCCATTGGGTCTTTGGGCAAGAACGATACGACGATTAGTGCTGGAGGTTTGTGCCATGGGATTCCTAGTTCAAGTATGAAGCGCAGGTTTGACGATATAGTTGCTGACATTCATACTCTACAGATTAACCGACTCAGGTACAGCAATTGTCAACAGAGATCTCCCTATTTCATATTGCGACAGATGCAGACGCTAACGCGTACGCCTCTGCTGGGATATACCGATGTGCATCACTAGAAACCGAAGGCTTCATACACTGCTGCAATAGAATTCAGCTAATAGGCGTCACTGAGCGGTACTACGAAACTGTAGACGATGTGCAATTGCTGTTGCTAGATGCGGATAAGCTCGAGTCAGCGCTTATCCTTGAGAATACCGTTGGGGGGACCGAACTGTTTCCCCACATCTACGGGCCTATAAACGGCGCGGCAATAATAGATATCGTACCGTTTGGGATCCATTCAACCGAAAGGCTGGGATTGTTTCTATAGGGGGGCTGTTGCTCACCTATAGGTACAGGCCTGCGCGGCGCACCGCTACAGACCTGTAAGCGCTGTCAGTGACTTACATAATGCCAAGGCACTTACTATAGCTGAGCAGCATCGAGCGCTATAGTGCTTTCGGCGCCTTCTGTAATAATGACTTCTGCAGACTCAACCAATGGCAACATACGTTCAGAGTAGTAACGTGCCAACATGATTTTGGCATCCAGATAGGCATCGTCTGAGCCATCTTCTTGCTTCAGCTTGAGTGCTGCCAACGCTGATCTTGCCATCATCCAGCCACCAGCCAACCTACCCTGCATCATCAGAAATTCTACCGACGTTGCCGAGGGTAGAGTTGCATCGTTCTGACCCAGTAGCCATTGTGTTGCGTTTTCAGCAGACGCAATGGCAGGCTCTAGACGTTTTGAAATTGCCTTGAAATCCAAGTGATCAGATTGCTTTAATTCATCCAGAACGCTACGCATGTCATCCAGTAATTCACCCATGCCTTTACCACCATCGCGAGCGGTTTTACGTCCAATCAAATCGTTGGCTTGAATGGCAGTGGTACCTTCATAGATGGGTGTGATCCGAGCGTCCCGCAAAAACTGCGCAGCGCCCGTCTCTTCTATAAAGCCCATACCGCCATGCACCTGCACACCCAATGAACATAACTCAACGCCCATCTCGGTTGACCAGCCCTTGACTAACGGCGTGAGAAGCTCACCACGACGCCGCATTTTTTCGCGCACCTGTTCATCTTGATGACGTTTAGCTTGATCAAAAGCGGCCGCGCACTCTAACCCCAAACCTCGCATAGCCTCAATAGTGGAACGCATAGTCATTAAAATACGTCGCACATCGGGGTGATTGATGATGCCTTGATCGTCAGGGGACTTGCCAAGCAATGTCTTACCTTGTTTTCGGTCACGCGCGTAGGCCACCGCTTTTTGATAAGCACGTTCTGCAATGCCATAACCTTCTACGCCCACTGCATGCCTGGCTTGATTCATCATTGTGAACATGTAGGCAAGGCCATGGTTGGCTTCACCTAGCAAGTAGCCAACGGCACCCGCGTTGTCACCATAAGACATGACGCACGTCGGGCTGGCATGAATGCCTAGCTTGTGTTCAATGGATACACACGTAAGATCATTACGCTGGCCTAATGAGCCATCGTCATTGATCAGGAACTTGGGAACAATGAATAGTGAGATGCCTTTAACACCTTCTGGTGCATCGGGAAGTCGTGCAAGCACCATGTGTATGATGTTTTCAGTGAGGTCGTGCTCGCCGTAGGTTATGTAGATTTTCTGGCCTTTGATAAGGTAGTGATCTCCACTGGGCTCAGCCTTGGTGCGCACCGCTGCTAAATCTGATCCGGCCTGCGGCTCGGTCAGGTTCATGGTGCCAGTCCAGCTGCCTTCCACCATCTTTGGAAGAAAAAACTGTTTTTGTTCTTCAGAAGCATGATGCTCGATAGCGTCTACTGCACCCTGTGTCAATAATGGACACAGGCCAAACGCCATGTTGGCGCTATGCCACATTTCCTGAACCGCAGCGGCCACAGTTAATGGCAAGCCTTGGCCACCAAAGTCGGTTGGGAATGACAAGCTTCCCCAACCACTCTCAACAAATTGTGAGTAGGCAGCCTTCCATCCATCCGGCGTGCTCACTTCGCCGTCTTGCCACTTGCTGCCCTGCTGATCACCAGACCAATTAAGCGGCGCCAGAACGTCTTCTGTAAAACGGGCAGATTCGTCAAGAATGGCTTCTACGAGATCAGGAGTTGCATCTTCATAGCCATCAAGCTTGGCTAGATTGGCGAGACCAATAACATTGTTTAAGACGAAGGCAATATCTTTAACGGGAGCGCTGTAACTCATGACTTTGTATCCTTTTTGTCGGAGCTTTTGCTAGCCTGACTAAAGATGTCGTTGAATTGGGAGAACATCGCTTGTAGATCGCCCACGGCAGTTTCCGCCACGCTCTGCAGGCTCTCTGCTGACTCCTGAAATTCCTCAGCCATTTTTTTGCCTTTAGTTTCCCAAAAATCACGGGCTTCCATCATGGCAAGATTTTGCTTGAGCTGGACTTCATCAAGTAAACGCTTCGACTCCTCACCTGAGCGAGCAAGATAGTCATCTACAACCACCTTTGAAGCTTCAAGTTTCTCTTGGGCTTCCATTACACCTAAATGCGCTTGTAACTGGGCCTCTTCGGCTGACTCCCCAGCCTGCGACATGGCCTTGTTCAGAAGCTCATTGATCTGGCCAAGCGTGCGTTTTGCTGTCGCCTTGATTTCATGGGTATCGTCGGGCAGATCCTCGATAAAATTTTCTACCTTGGCTTGAACAGACTCCAGCTCTTTCAACGATTTATCAATCGCATCTTTAATGCTGTTACTCATGGCAATCTCCAGTTAGCGAAATCTTCTTACAACCGTTCAGCCTAGCGTGGCATGAAATACTTCATGCAGGTGGGGCAACCTCCAGTGCTCATATATACAGCTCCACAAGCTACTGAACTCGAAATACTATGCCGCGCTAGATTGAACTTGGCAACTAATAACTAACCATCTAGGGCCGCAGACAACTCTGGCAGTGCATCAAACAGGTCAGCAACCAAACCATAATCCGCAACTTGAAAAATGGGCGCTTCTTCGTCTTTATTGATCGCCACAATAACCTTGCTGTCCTTCATGCCGGCCAAATGCTGAATGGCACCAGAGATACCAACCGCCAGATACAAATCGGGTGCCACTACTTTTCCGGTTTGTCCTACCTGATATTCGTTAGGAACAAAGCCTGCGTCTACTGCTGCTCGTGATGCACCGACAGCCGCATTCAACTTGCCTGCGATTTCGTCAAGCATGGAGAAGTTCTCTCCATTCTGCATGCCACGACCACCGGACACCACGATATCAGCGCTGGTTAATTCTGGCCGGTCAGATTTGGATAATTCCTGCCCCACAAATGACACTTTAGGATCTGCATCAGCGGCATCTACGCTTTCAACGCTGGCACTTCCACCTGTCGCCGATGCGGTATCGAAAGAGGTTGTTCTGATGCCAATCACTTTTACAGAATCTGCGCTTTGCACCGTGGCCAATGCATTGCCTGCATAAATTGGTCGCACGAAGGTGTCGTCGCTTTTGACTTCAATGATGTCAGAGATACCAGATACGTCAAGCAATGCAGCAACACGAGGCATAACGTTCTTGCCTGCTGCCGTGGCTGCAAACAGGATATGGCTGTAACCTTGAGCGTGCTTTACCACCAACGCTGACAAATTCTCAGCTAACTCATGGGCATACGCTGCATCGTCTGCATGCAATACTTTGCTCACACCAGCAATTTGGGCCGCCTGTTCGGCGACTGCGCCGGCGCCACTACCCGCGACCAGCAAATCAATATCCCCACCCAGCTGTGTAGCTGCTGTGACAACATTCAAGGTGGCAGGACGGATTTGACCGTTTTCGTGCTCAACCAGAATCAATGTGCTCATAGTAGTTTTCTCGTTGAATTTGATTAAATGACTTTTGCGTCGTTACGCAGCTTTTCTACAAGCTCTGCAACACTGCTAACGATAATGCCAGCTTCACGGTTGGGTGGCTCATTGACCTCAACCACTGACAGCTTACTGCTCACATCCACACCCGTATCGGCAACCGGTATGATCTCCAATGGCTTCTTTTTCGCTTTCATGATGTTAGGCAATTTAGCGTAGCGAGGCTCATTGAGCCGCAGATCAGTGGTTACAATGGCAGGCATCTGCACCTTGATAGATTCCAAACCGGTATCCACTTCACGCGTGACTTTCAGGCTATCACCTTCAAACTCTACCTTTGAGGCAAACGTGGCTTGTGCCATACCAGTCAGTGCTGAGAGCATCTGACCCGTCTGATTGGAATCGTCGTCAATGGCCTGCTTGCCCAGTACCACCAGACCTGGCTGCTCTTTCTCAACCAGATGCTTGAATAGCTTAGCAATCGCCAACGGCTGCAATTGCTCGTCCGTCTCAATTAAAATGCCTCTGTCTGCGCCCATGGCAAGAGCTGTGCGGATAGTCTCTTGAGACTGGGATGAGCCTATTGAAACGGCAATAACTTCTTCAGCATGTCCAGCTTCGACTAGTCGCAGGGCCTCTTCAACCGCAATTTCGTCAAAGGGATTCATGGACATCTTGACATTTGCCAATTCAATACCCGATTTATCTGCCTTGACACGCGCCTTGACGTTGTAGTCAAGGACGCGTTTAACACCTACCAATATTTTCATGCGGAATTAGTCCTCAATAAACGTGTGTACCTAGATAACTGGATTCTACCTGCTCTAGCGTTGCTAACGCAGGGGCACAATGGTTTTCTGACGCGAATTTTGCGCTGCGTGTCGTATATACGGCAGGCTGTTGATTCAGGTTGAGTCTACTCACCAATATCTTCATTCCACAGCTCAGGCTCTTCCGCAATGAAATCTCGCATCATAGCTATGCATTCTTCGTTTTCGAGAACGTCTACAGTAACTCCACGACTGCGCACGTACTCCTCAGGCCCCTTGAAAGTGGCGTTCTCGCCAACCACAACCTGCTTGATGCCATAAAGCAAAACAGCGCCACTGCACATGTCGCATGGGGATAATGTGGAATACAGAATGGCTCGCTGGTAGGTGCTCGCTGGCAATCGGCCCGCGCCCTCGAGGCAATCCATTTCAGCGTGACGGATAGTGCTGCCTTTCTGAACACGCTGATTGTGCCCTCGCCCAATTATCTCGCCATCTAAAACGAGAACAGACCCAATAGGTATACCACCAGATGCACGTCCTTTACGAGCCTCTCCGATGGCAGCTTGCATGAAAGATGTGTGATCGGTCATAAGTAAGAGTCTCTTGCAGGTGGCCCTTGCGGGTGGCTTTAGTCGAGCTGGATACGGCCTTGAACCTGAACTTGCACAGTACTGCTTCCGGCGGCAATGGCAGGTGCTGACTCAACTGCACGAGAGCTGTACAAATCGACACCTAAAACACGTGAATGTTGAGGCGTTGGAGCACCTCGTGTCGTAGATATATCGAGCTCCAGGATACGAAATCCACCGCTGTTTAAATTACGCTGGACTAACGCAGCCCTGTCTTTAAACGAATTTAGTGCGTTGTCTATGAGCAAATCGGCAGCCCTCTCGCGAGTGGCAGGCTTTACTGACAAATTTATACTCTGCACTTGCAAACGTTCTTGCAACGTCTGAATAGCCTTGCCTGCCGCAGCGAAATCATCGGTTTCCAATTCAATGCTCTGTTTTGCAGTCCAACCAATCAACTGACGTTTGTTGGTTGGGCCATAGGTTGGAAATGTTTGATAGTTACGACTTCTCACTGCTATCGCCTCAAAGCTCTCTAGGCTATCAAGCGCCCAAGTCATCGTGGCATTCACCTTGTTGGCCAGGGAGGAGGCATCTTTATCCTCCTCTTGTACTACAAGTATGACCACCATGAGATCGTTATCAACATCAACAGACGCTTGGGTGGAGATACGAACAACATCGTATAACGTCTCTTGCACGTTCTGAGCACGCAACTGCGTTGGCAAGCTCAACAGCACGAGCATGGCAGGCACCAGCGCCCCTGCCACCCATGTAGATCGAAAAGCCATTATGCCTCTAGCACTGCACTGACACCCATGCCGCCCGCTGTGCATACCGAAATCAACCCTTTACCACTGCCTTTAGCTGAAAGCTGGCTAGCCAAAGTACCCAGAACACGGGCGCCCGTTGCAGCGAATGGATGACCTACCGCTAAGCTTGAGCCCACAGGATTAAGCCTATCGCGATCTATCGAGCCCATAGGCTCATCACGATTTAACTCGGTTCGGCAATACTGCTCATCTTCCCAAGCTTTTAGTGTGCAGAGCACTTGGGCCGCAAAGGCCTCATGAATTTCATAAATATCGAAGTCTTGTAGCGATAGCGAGGCGCGTCTTAGCATGTCGCTAACGGCGACAGTTGGAGCCATCAGCAGGCCATCCCCGCCGACAAAATCAACCGCCGCGGTGGCTGAATGCGTTAAGTAGGCTTGAATAGGTAGGCCACGTTCACGTGCCCACTCTTCTGTGCACAACAGCACACCGGCGGCACCATCAGTTAATGGCGTGCTGTTGGCAGCGGTTAAAGTACCGGCATCGCTTCTGTCATACACGGTGCGCAACTTAGCCATTGACTCAAGCGTTGAATCACTGCGCATGTTGTTGTCACGAAGCACGCCATCACACGCGATGATGAGATCGTCGAAGAAGCCTGATTCGTAAGCTTGACTGGCATTTTGATGCGATAACAGGGCAAGCTTGTCCTGCTCCTCGCGTGAGATGTTCCAGGTTTTTGCCATCAACTCACAATGCTGGCCCATACTCATTAATGTACGAGGCTCATTCACTGACGGTGGCACCGGCGCAAGTTCTTTGGGTCCAAAGCCTTTGAACACGGCTAGCTTTGATTTAAAGTCTCGTGCTTTACCCAATGCTACCAGCCGCTTCGAAAACTTGTTACCAAACACAATAGGCACATCGCTGACAGTATCGGTACCTGCAGCAATGGCTGAGTCGATTTGTCCAGTAGCAATTTTGGCCGCCGCCATCATCGCAGCTTGCAGTGAAGTGCCGCAAGCTTGCTGCATCGTTACAGCGGGAGTTCGTGGCGATAGCTTTGTGCTAAGCACAGCCTCGCGCGCAAGATTCCAGTCACGGGCATGGGTTATTACAGCACCCGCATTAACCTCACCCAACGCCTCACCACTGAGCGCATACTTATCCACCATACCGTTGAGCACCGTGCTCAGCATTTGCTTATTCGATAGGTGCGCGTACGCGCTGTTTGAACGACAAAACGGGATGCGTAAGCCGCCAACTATAGCGACAGGTTTAATTGAATTAGTCATTCTTAGAAGTACCTGTCTGTGAGTGTAACGTTGATAAGTAACGCATCGGACCACCACGAAAAGGAGCGAAGCCTGTTCCAAAAATTATACCCGCATCGAGGAACTCATCATCGGCCACGATGCACTCTGCCGACACCGCCTGACATTCTGCCAAAAAGGGTTTTATAAGTCTATCTGCAAGCCTGTCACCGTAGGGGCTGTTAACGTTAATCTTACGACGAACGGCATTACCGTTCTTCCATTCGTAAAATCCACGCCCACTCTTTTTGCCTAAATCGCCTTCATCGAGTTTTAACTGCAGCATATTTCGGTGCGCCTCAACATCACCCGTTGCCAGTGTATCAGCCACCTTCATGCACACATCCAAACCCACTACATCCGCTAGTTCAATTGGCCCCATAGGCATACCAAAATGGATGGCTGAAGCGTCAATGGTTTCCTTGTCGATTCCTTCAAGCATTAATGTAAACGCTTCCATTAGGTAAGGCGCCAGTACACGGTTAACCAGAAAACCTTCCGTACTCTTTGTGGGTAGAGGAAATCTATTTATTTGCGAACTAAATGCACAACCACGCGTTATCCATTGCTCACCTGTGTTAGCTGCGTGAACAACCTCGACCAATGGCATTTTGGCTACTGGATTGAAAAAATGCAGGCCGATGAGCCGCGAGGGATCTTCCAGATCACGGCTAAGATCATTCAGTGATAAAGCTGATGTATTTGTCGCCAATATGGCATGCGCTGCCATCCGCGGCTCTATGCTGGCAAACAACGCCCGCTTGGCATCAGCATCTTCATAAATGGCTTCTATGATGACATCAGCACGCGGCACAGCATCGCCTTCAACATCGGCCCGTAAGCGTGTCTGAGCAGCCATAACAGCCGGCTTTTGTCTTAGTTTTCGCTTAAATAGTGATGTTGCCCGTTTCAATGCAGGCTGTATGTGTTCTAGAGAGCGATCTTGCAAGCTCACTTCCATGCCTTGTAGAACACACCAAGCGGCTATGTCGCCACCCATGACACCGGCACCCACCACATGCACACGCTTAACCGGAAACTCAGCTGCTGAGCCCAGTGATTTCATGCGCTCAGTCATGAAGAATATGCGCCTCAAGTTGCGCGCGGTATCACCCACCATGAGTTCGCCCACTTGAGTGGCTTCATTCTGGAACATACGCCTACGGTTATCACGATGCGTTGCCCACAAATCAATCATGGCAAACGGTGCTGGATAGTGCTCAGGGTTGGCTTTTTCTGCCGTCTTTTTTCTCAACACTGCGGCCAATGCCGAACGCGCAGGTTGGTGGTTGCTAAGACGAGCCATTAAAGATAGCTTTCTGGGTTTACGCTTTTTCAACACTGCGCGTCGAGCAGCCCATTTCAACGACGAATATTCATCAACCAGCTCATCTATGAGACCCATTGATCGAGCAGCAGGAGCGCGCAACATCCGCCCTGTCAGCATAAGTTGCATCCCAGCTGAGCCCCCCACTCGTTCGGTGGCACGCACGGTACCTCCCAAACCTGGAAAGATACCCAGTTTAACTTCTGGAAATCCGAAACGCGTTTCAGGCACATTGAGCGCGCAAATGTAATTACAGCATAATGCAAGCTCCAAACCACCACCAAGTGCAAATCCGTGGATCGCAGCAACGGTATGACAAGGCAAATTTTCAAGGCGAGAGAACACCTCATGCCCACGGCTAATTTTTTCGCTGACCTTCGCAGCCTCTTCAAACTGATCAAACTCGCGAATGTCAGCACCAAGAATAAAACTGGCAGGCTTGGCCGACTGAATCACCAATCCTTCAAGGTCCAGGCTATGTGCCCATTCAACAATTTCTCCTAACTCAGTGATGACCGCTTCGGATAATGAATTAGCTTTTTCCTCCTCCCGATCGCAAGATAACCAGAGAATGTTCTCTGCATCATGCTCTATTTTCCAGTGATGATACTTGGCGGGCGGTGTCTGAGTGTTGTTGGTTTCGTTCATAAATTCTGCTCTGGCCGTATTGATTGAGGCTATCACGTCATGACTGTTACAGCGGCGGCAAACTTTGGTAAGCCTCTTTGCGTTTGTCTTTGCCACGTGGCATACGCTCCTGCTCGATAGCCTTCATAGCTATCACCAGATTATCAGATAATTTATTGAGCCGCTCTTGCAATACGGGCTCAGCCATCGAGCCACCATTTTTACTGTAGAGCGCCAATTGTAAGGCAGCTAAGGTATCACGCGCATCACCCTCAGGCAGCTTGGCACAAAGGCCATCGATCGTTGTGGGAGGAGATGTCGTCCACTGTTCGCCAGCCCATTGCATAAGAGCGATTTTTAATGTTAGTAAGTCGCCTTGCTTAGCCGTTTTCCGAACCCCTTGCAAAGGCATCAAACGATTCTGAACAGCACTGTATGCCGTGCTCTTAGAGGCCTGCCTGCTAGCACTTGAGCGCTTGAAAATCCAATAAAGCACCGCCAGCAGTACAGCAAATAATGTGATCAACGCCAGCGCCCGCCAGCGTTGAACAGAGTCTTCCAGAGCTGTGATACGTGGCCCCTGGCTTTGCAGTTGAGCCTGCTCTTGTATCGCTAGTGACTGTTGCAGATCTGCACTTGCAGTATCTGACAATGGGTTTGTTGAGGAATCGTTTAGTGCAGAGTTAACTCCCTGCTGCTGATCACTTGAGGCATTGTTCGTTGTAAGATTTGCAGAGTTGTTGCTCGATGCTGACGCTGGTGCAACGATAATGGTTTCTGCGGGCAGCTGTGCAGTCTCGTTTTGGCCTGTTCGCGTGTTAAACCACTCAACGCTAACCGCAGGTAGTGTAAGGGGGCCGCTACGTTGAGGAATTAGCGCCCAATTGATGCGTTGTTCAGCGATCAGTCCACTATCGTCGCCGTCCATTGTTAAGCGAGGGTCTTCAGCATACAAACTAACTCCATCGATAGCAGGTATGTTGATTTCAGGAAGTTGCGATTGCAACACGCCTTGCGCCTGCATAACCAGAGTACGCGTTAGGGGTTGGTCAACTTGTGCGCTGGCAGGATCACTCTGCCACTGAGCTTGAATCTCCAGAGCCTTTGCCGGCAACCACCACGCGGCATTTGTGGAAGGTCGAGGCAGCACGTTCAATTCAATTGCATCACTACGTCGTGTCAGTTTTCGTGTGGGCGAGAAAAAGCCACGAACACGCGATGGATCTGCAGGCACCGTGATGTTCAAAATCACAGGCTCAATGGTTATGGGGCCACTTTTTTGCGGAAACAACGCAAAACGACGTTCAGTAACTCGGTATTCACGTCCATCACGCTCCTCTAAACTTTGTGTATCCTCACCAATACGTTGGACAGTCATGTTGTCAGCTGATGGGGAATCCAGACCGCCATCAACGATGTCAATTGCCTGAAATACTCTTAACGACATGACAACTTGCGACTGCACCCATGGTTCAGCGGTATCGACACTGGCCTCAAGAAAAATATCCCTACTGGCGCCGGTTGGTATATCACTAACGTTCAGTGTCAGTAGTTGAGTCTCATAGTCCCCCACCTGCACCGATGGAACAGTGAACACGCCTTGGCCCTTGGGTAACAACTCCAACACCCATCTGACAACACTCACGTTTATCAATTGATTGTTATTGCTAAACGTTGTGCTTATCTCTCTGGAGCTAGAGCGGCTAACCACATCAAAATTTTCACTCAACGATGAAGAATCAAGTTCAGCATCGATGCCTTGAGCGGTGATCGTTAACATGACTGATTCATCGCGCGTGATTTGCTGTGCACTCAATTCAGCTCGCACTGACACCTCTTGCGAATGAGCATGAGGCATACCGACAATCAGAAGGCAGGCAATCCACACGCTGGGCCAGAAGGCTGGCCAGTCAGCCGAGAATATAGTTTGCAAAAACTGCGAGCGCGATTGTGGCCTAAGCCGTAGCACTATAGACATCAAGAAACGCTCAGCAAAAAAGCTTCTACCAGGGGTTAACAGCATCAGTCACCTCGGGAAATTCTGTTAGATGGCTTTGTTCCAACTTGCGACGCAGCAAACCGGCAGGGTCATCAGGGATTCTTCGTAGCCATTGTTCAATGGCCTGATCAGACTCGCTCATGGTTTCAATAGGTCGTTCGACAGGCTCACCTGTTGCGCCATCATCTGGTTCTGGCTGCCCATCAGGCGGGGGCTGGTCAGCGTTTAAAGCATCGCGCGCCGCTTGCGCGTCGCGCTCTTGCTGATCCTCAGAGGCAGCTTGTTCGGCATCGGAAGGCTCACTGTTTTCTGATCCTTCGTTTGCTTCATCGCTCTGCCCTTCTTCACTTTGCCCATCTTCTGATTGTTCATCAGATGGCTGCTGATCTGAGGGTTGTTGCTCTTCCGAATCAGAGGACTGCTCATCACCTTCTTCACCAGACTCTTGTTCTTGTTGCTCTTGTTGTTGCTGCTCTATAAGTTGACGCACGATTTCGCTGTTATGCGCCGCATCTTGAAATTCTGGCTCGCTTTGCAATACTTGTTCGAAATTATCCAACGCACTTTCAAAATCACCCGCTCTGACATCGCTCACACCCTGATTGTACAAAGCACGGTTGGCAGCCTGAATATCACCCTCTAGCAGGCTTTGCGTGGCTAACTCACTGAATTCTTCAGCAGCGGCCTGGAACTCGCCGTTCTTATGTTTGGCAATGGCTTGCCAGTTGGCATCGGGCGCAACGTTTTGCAGTTGTTCTATATTGCCAGCTTCAAGCGCATCACTGGCCTGTTGCTCAGGTGTACGCCACCAGTCCGCTTGGACAATACTTGGCATGAGCCCAAACATCAGAATAGAGAAAGCTATCGCTTTACATTTATAATCCCGAGGAATAGTGTTTAGACCGTTCATACCAACACGCCTCTTCTGAAAAGTGTCAATGCACCTAGCAGTAAGGGCCACACAAGCCAAGGCGAATACTCAACCCAATAGGTTTGACGCATGGGCGCTTGCGCGTCGCCCTCTTCAATAGCAATAGACGAACGCACCTGAGCCAACTGCTGAAGATCTTCACCATCGGTGGTTAGCCTCACCGCCGTACCCCCACCAATGGCTGCCAGCTCACTCATGGCTGACATACTGATCGAGGGCACCACAATGCCGCCATTGGCATCTCTTATAAACTGACCACCTGCATCTCTTAATGGTCGACCAGATGCAGTACCAACAGCTAGCACAGACAAGCGATGCCCAGCATCACGTGTACGTTGAGCAGCTTTAAAATCTCGCTCACTCAGCATCTGATCTCCCATATAAAGGATATGCCCTTGCCTTACTCCTGTTTGCGCAAGCAGCTCAAGCGCACGCTCAATTGCTAGATCGAGCCTACTGCCTTGAACCGGCATGATATCAGTGGATAGCGACGGCAAGAAGGCTTCGATAGTGCTGGTATCTTCAGTTAAAGGACTGACCACATAGGGGCGTTCGGCAAAAGCAATGAGACCAATCTGTTGCCCATCACTGCCTGCCAGCAAATCGGTCAATTTGAAACGCGCTCTTGCTAACCTGCTAGGCGCTATATCGTCTACCTGCATTGAAGAGGACAGATCAAACAGTACAACTTCAGCCTGATTCGCCTGAAAGACTGGCACTTCCTGTTTCTCCCACACCGGCCCAGCAAGCAGCAGCAGACTCAACACCCAAGCTGAAAACAGCATCCACGGGCCTATTCGCCTCTTAGCATTCGACCCTTCCAGCACGTACTGTTGAAGCTCAGGATCTACCACACGCTCCCAAGCACTACCGATAGCCGACCGCCGATACCAGAACGTGATGGCTAGCGCTAAAGGCAAGAAACCCCATAACCATAAGGGGCGTAGCCAAACCAGATCTGCATCGCTCATGCCGGGTGATTCTCAACTGGGCGCTTAGGTTGCGCTGAACTTACAAGCGCCATGCCCGACAATGCCCATAAAAAACTGCACAACAACGCGATGCTCAATGGCCATGCGAAAAGCTCATTAAGTGGACGAAATTGTTGTTCATCCTGCTCAGTTGGCTCTAATTCATCAATTGTTGCATAAATGCTAGCTAGCTCCTGAGAACTCCGAGCTCGAAAATATTGGCCTCCTGTGGCATCACTGATGGCCTGCAATGTGGCTTCATCAAGTTCGCTTCGTCTTGTCCCCATGGCTCGGCCAAAAACATTAGCTCCCTGATCAGAACCAACGCCTATTGTATGTATGCGGATATCACTGCTAGCGGCAACTTGTGCCGCCTCCAGCGGATCAACAACACCTGCTGAATTAGCACCATCTGTAAGCAAAATCAACACTCGAGATGCATCAGGGCGTTCACGTAGGCGTTTAACCCCAAGACCAATGGCATCTCCGATGGCGGTAGATCGACCGGCAAGCCCAATAGTGGCCTCAGATAAAAAATGTTGTACGGTCTCATGATCGTAGGTCAATGGAGTTTGCACATACGCTTGTGAACCAAACATGATCAAACCAATGCGATCTCCCCCCCTGCGGTCAACAAAATCTTGTGCAAGTTGTTTTACCACCGCCATGCGAGTGGCTGGACGGTTCCCAGAGTACAAATCAGTTTCACGCATGCTGCCAGAGATATCAATGCCAAGCAGCAAGTCACGACCCGTAACAGGTACGCTTAGAGATTCTGAAAAATTTTGTGGCCGTGCAACACTTGCGACCAAAGCAACCCATGCAACCGTTAACAATACAATGCGTAGCCAGTACTTCGCCGATGCCACTTGATGTTCACCTGCGTAGGCTTTGTAAAAATCTGCGTCAGGAATACGCAAGGCACGCGAACGAACAATAGGAGCTGCGGGCGCAAAAAAGTAGACAAACACTGGCAGTGGCAACACCAAAAATGCCCAAGGAAACACCCAACTGATGGTTTCAAAAACACTCATGCGACGTGTTCAGCATGTGGGCGTCCGTGCGACTGTGTTTTTGCTGCTGCCGAGATTAATTCATCGACGTGATCCATCAAGGTATGCAAATCTTCATCTCTCACATCAGGATTTTTTTGATAAGGACCATTTTCAAGCAATTTACCAAAACTATTTTTAAAGACTTCCCTACCGCATATATCATCAAGCTCGCGCAACCAGTCTTCGCCGTGAAGGCTGGCGATACTTTGCCGCGACCTCGCCACCAGCGCCACTCTACGCACTAGTTTTGACAGTGCTGACAATGACTGACTAACGGGTACATCACCCACCTGAGCTCTCAGAACCCCCAGCTCGCTACGCGCTTGTCGTTGCCAGCCGTAACGTTGAAAACGACGGTAGGCAAAAAATGCAAACACACCTAACAAGACAATACCAACGCCAAGCAGCCACCACCCAGGTGCCGGCAAGGCGCTTACCGGTGGCAATTGCAAGTCACGCAGCTGCGAGAGTAAGTCTTCGGTGTCGTTCACAAGCTTGGCTCAACGCTTGAATCACTTTTGCGTTGGAGAATGTTCGCAGCGCTATCCAATAGAGGCATGTGAGTGGATACACTCATGTAATGATGTCTTTGCGACACAAAAAGTGACTTTAAAATTTCTTGCCTACCAATGAACTGAGATGCGTAGCGTGTCTGCTCATTGCGCGAACTGACGTTTAGAGTCCATGTAGAGTGTTCGCCCTGAGTGCCAGCACTCACCGGGTACGAACCCGGTTCAGGTAGATGGCGATCGAGCGGATCGGTAATGTGCACAGCAATCAGATCAGCGGCACGTAAGGAGCTTCCCAACATTTGCTGAACTGTTTCATCAAAGCCCACGAAATCACTGAGTAGCACAACGGTGCTGCCTGCGTGCACACTGTGACGTAAACGGCGCATCGTTTTGACGAACTGATCGCCACTTGACACAGGCATGCGCCTCTGGCCTTGTTCAATAGCACGCAACAATCCCATCAAACCGCGTCGGCCCGATTGTGGGCGAATCTCACTGTGCCAATCGTCGGTAAATACGAATCCACCTACGCGGTCGTTAGCCGCTACCGCACACCAACCCAGTAGCGCAGCCAGACGTGTCGCCAACGCTGATTTGAACATTCCCTGTGTTCCAAAACGCATGTTGGCACGAAAATCCACCAACAGTAGAACGGGACGTTCACGCTCTTCAACGAAAAGTTTGGTATGAGCGGTGCCTGTGCGTGCAGTCACTTTCCAGTCGATCTGCCTTATGTCGTCACCGGCCTGATACTCGCGTACTTCAGCAAAATCCAAGCCTCGGCCTAGTCGTCGCGATACCGACCCACCACTTTGAGGCGCTGCGCTGCGACGTCTCACCTGTCGTTGAAGCGCCGAAGCTGCTCCACGCAGATTGACAAGTTCCTCCAAGGACGTGCTTGCAGGTGAGGAAAATGACTGCTTTAGCGTGTTAGCCAACATGTGTGGAATCGGTTCACGGAACAGCTATCTGACCAAGCAGACGATCAAGAACATCACTGGCAGTAACGCCGTCAGCCTCCGCCTCGAAAGATAATATTAGACGATGACGAAGCACATCGTGGAACACAGCCTGTACATCCCCAGGAGAGACGTAGTCGCGCCCATCAAGCCAGGCGTGCGCACGCGCACAGGCATCGAGGCACAAGGTACCGCGAGGGCTAGCACCATATTCTATCCATCGACCTAGTTGCTCATCAAATTGTGCAGGTTGGCGACTCGCAGCGATTAGTCGCACAACATAATCTTCGATGTCATCTGCCATGAAGACTTGCAGTACTTCACGCCGTGCAGCAAACAAAGCGCTAAGTGGAAACGAAGGCTTGGCTTGCGCAGGTTTTTCGAGCGTGCTGCCTATGGCCGCCTCGCTAGACTTCAATGCTTCAGATCTCACCAGCCTTAATATTTTCGCTTCGTGTTCGGGCGCTGGATAGTCAATCACAACCTGCATGTGAAAACGGTCGAGCTGCGCTTCAGGCAAAGGATATGTACCTTCCTGCTCGATCGGATTTTGAGTAGCCATGACCATGAAAGGCGCTGGTAGTGGATAGGTGTGATGCCCCACTGAAATTTGCTGTTCCGCCATGGCTTCAAGCAAAGCTGACTGAACCTTAGCAGGTGCTCGATTGACTTCATCAGCAAGGATAAGATTATTAAACAACGGGCCTTGCTGGAAGACGAACGTACCATCAGCTGGCCGATAAATCTCCGTACCTGTCAGATCCGCGGGCAATAGATCAGGCGTAAATTGTACTCGCTGGAAGTTGGATTCAATGCAGTCGGCCAGCGCCTTGATGGCACGAGTTTTGGCCAGTCCAGGTGCACCCTCCACCAACAGGTGACCATCGACCAGTAACGCGATAAGTAGTCGATTGACGAGCCGTGGCTGGCCAATTATGGCCGCCTCTACTTGTGAACCGAGTTGTTGGACAGCTGTGAGTGCACTCAAGAACCTTGACCCTGTACGAAAATTATTTGCTTATTGAAACGACATGTTTTGGTGATTATTCCCAGCAAAAAATTACAGGTCATCTTCATCATCTTCTTCGTCAATACTAACGTTCACAGATTGACCAACATTGGTCACATCAGCTCCACAAAACGCCTGTAGGCTAACCGTTCCCTCTTCCTCGGCATCTAGCCTTCCTGGGACATCATCATCGATGCTATCCACACTGGCCTCACCCCCTCCAGACTCATCAACAAACCAGATAATCTGATTTGTGATGTCTCGAGTGGTCACAGACCCATCGGCAGACAGGTAGGCGCCCGTAGCCGTAAAATCTATGGTGTCATTCACGTCAAGACTCACTGGATTAGGCGTAACGCTCAGGCTTTGTAACGTATCGAGTACAGTAAGTTGACGCTCAAGTGGTTGCACGTTACCAAATGAGGCAGATAGCGTGACAGCACCTGCGGTGGTCGCGTTAATAATCGCCGTGTTCTGATCGGTGCTTTCCAATGTAGCAGTGCTGTTTAGCTGCAAGCTGAAGCCTGCCTCTGTTAGAACACGTACCGATTGGTCGTCAAACAGCCCTGTAGCGAAGTATTCGCCCGGTACGCATCTCTCTAGATTGTCTTGCCCTTCGATTGAATTGATCGATATCAGAGATGCGTCATTTACCGTTAAGCCAAATTGAGCCGACACGATATTGCTCACGCTAACTGATACCGTCGCACTGCCATTGTTCTGACCCGTGACAAGACCATTCTCACTGATCGATATGATGGATGAATCGCTCGTACTCCAACGCCGGCCGTTGGAACTCAGGTTAAACGTGAGACCAGAGCTGCTGATGCCAGCAAGACCTAACTGAAGCTGCTCATCACGGTTGATAACAAGAGCGGTATCGCTGTTGGCTGGTGGCACTACTGCTAAACCCACCAAATCGAGACTCTCAATTTCTGCCGCTTCTTCAAAAATACGGGAGTCGCCATCGCAAGCGGCCAGTAGCAAGCTAAGTGCAACTGTTACGCCCAACAAAATTCGTTTTTTGCGCATGCGCACGTTATATTCCGCGTGAAGCATCATGGTGTGTTGAATCTAAAGCCAAACAGCAGTCCATCTACTTTCAACGGCTCATCCGCGTTGTAATGGCGATATTCAGCGGTAAAAAGAAGGTTGGGGAACAGAACTAATCGCTGCATGAGACCAACGCTGACTCGCGCGCCAGTAAAGTCGCCCTCAACACGTGGACTTGTCGGAGAATTCTGTTCAAGTGTGTATTCAACGGCACCCAGAACGATAAAGCCTTGCACGCCTCGCTGAGGCGGGGACTGAAAACGGATACCAACGCCGTAAGCACTGTCAATATCAAGATCGAAGTTGTCCTCTTCTCCAGACAAAAAACCTCTATCTGCGAAAACCTCAACGCCAATTCCGGGGAAAACAAAAGCGCCTGCGCTTATGCTGGCGAAACCCGGATAGAACTCCAGATCTGAATGAGTAACGATTGCTCCACCCACCTGAACTTCACCGTAAATACGACCTTCGGCTAACGCACTGTATGAAGCGGTTAGTAACACACAAGCAAGCAGCCAGCGCAAAGTTCACCTCTATTCTAGTGGGGCCGCTCAATCCTCAAGCAAACCGATTGTTAAACTACCCTAAAGATTGCCAATTTGGCCTGTTGGGCAGTAGTTACTGGTACGCGAATTGATCGCGACTGTCTCAATAAGCAAGTATGTTACCAAAAACTGGCACAACACCACTGTAAATTAAGGACACTGTACTGCGGCATGTAGAACATCTAGTTGCTCGCTCTGTACAAGTACCAAACAGCCTTCGCCCGAAACAGGTGAGGCAACACGCGAACTCCAGTCACCTGCATCCGGAATCTGTCCAATTTGCTCCATAGAGGTCACAACGTGGTGGTTGACAAGCACTCTGTTGTTATTCTCTCCACCAGTAACATTAGTTTCTGTCTGATGAAGGTACCTGGCTAGCATAATGTTCGCACCAGCAGCTTTCGCGGCGCTCTCATTTAGCGTGCCTAGCCTAACTTCGAGCTCGTCAGAGTCGTCCACTGCAGAGATGTCGATTTTCAGAGCAGCGCGAACAGGTTGTTGTAAAGCTCCCCTGACGTGACGGCTATTGCTCCCCATCATAACGACACGACCGTTGATGACAGCCTGCGGAGTATAAACGCCGGGGCGACCGGACAAGCCTGCACCGTTATATAAACGCTGACGCATGGAATGCTCAGGCGCAGAGTAAGGGTCTACAAAACTGCCATCTGAGCGATGCTCCAATGTGTCCCAGTAATCCACGTGAAATTCCAGCGCCATCAGTCTATTGTTCTCAACAAGCAATTCACCCAACAAACTGTGCGCTGCGGGACAGGCAGCGCAACCCAGCGAGGTGAACAGTTCAATCACTTGGAAAGTGTCTATGCCATCGGCATCGACTTGGCTCAAATCAGGGTTTGAGTCGGCATTGACGACGCCCGTAGGGATCACTACCAAGCAGCAGACCAAAAAGAGATGAGACGCGGTAGACAAAACGGAATAGAAAAAATGAAGTGGTCCATTGAGCAAATTCTTCATAAAACTGATTCCTTGTGCTTCGCTATTTGGAGAACGAGTGGTACGTACGCCGCAACTTCGTGCACGTTGAGAAGCTCCTAAACTTTTTTGGTTCCCTTTATTTTCTGGAAAGTGTCTAACGCTCTTACACGCGAGGTTTTCAGATCGACAAGCGGTTCAGGGTAATCCAATAGTTTTCTCTCCTCTTCAGGGAGAGCCCAAGGTTGGTGTACGAATTTTTTATCCACGTCTCCAAGCTCGGGTACCCAGAATCGCACATATTCTCCACTTTTGTCGAATTTTTCTCCCTGTAACACAGGGTTGAATACCCGAAAAAAAGGTGCAGCATCTGCACCAGAACCCGCAGTCCATTGCCATCCCATAGCGTTGCTCGCCAAATCAGCATCCACCAGAGTGTCGCGAAACCAACACTCACCCACCTGCCAAGGGACTAACAGGTTTTTTATGAGATACGAGGCAACTATCATCCGAACACGATTGTGCATCCAGCCTGTGGCATAAAGCTCACGCATCCCAGCATCGACTATGGGCACCCCTGTTTGCCCAATCCGCCAACGGCGCTCATGCTCCCCTGTATTTTTTGCCCATTCAAATCTGGCGAAGCGTTTGTCCAATGGCTGATCAATAGTATGCGGAAAATGATAAATCAGACAATAAGCAAATTCGCGCCAGACGATTTCCTTAGCAAATGTTTCTTGGCCTTCAGTTAACGACGTGACGCTATTTGCACCGAAAAGCTTAGTCAGTACGAAGCGAGGACTGATTTCACCAAAATGCAGATGAGCAGAGAGTTTTGAAGTGCCGCTTTGCGCCGGAATGTTTCTACCCTGCGCATAGTCATGCACAGGCTTTTCCAAAAACTGCGATAGCCGCGAGCTTGCACTGTCCTCCCCCACCTCCCAATGCGACATCATTTGGGCAGCCCAAGGCTTGTCAGGCATAAAACCCAGCTCATCAATTGTCTTGGTATCCGACAATTTTTGTCGATCGCTGTCTTTTAGGGAAGCAATTTTTTCAGGCTCTGACGCACATTGCAACAGCTCGGCATTATTATCAAGCGCCTTGGCAGCGGCATTCCAAAACGGGGTAAAAACACGATAAGGAGTTCCATCGCCCTTCAGGTTTTCCCATGGCTCAAAAATAAGCATGGCGTTAAACGTCTCAACCTTCACGCTCTGTCGCAATGCAGTTTTTATGCTTTTGTCTCGCTCAATGGTGACTGGGTCGTAGCAGCGGTTCCAATAAACATGCGTTGCATGAGTCTGAGCCACCAAACGCTCAAGCACATTCTGGCTATCCCCTGCAAAACACACCAACGATGCACCTTTCGATCTCAAACTCTCATCAAACACTTTGAGGCTATGGTGCAACCACACACGGCTCGCCTCACC
>JALZWO010000139.1 GCA_023300375.1 Granulosicoccus sp.
GCGTTGTTAGCGCTACCGGCGATTGACTCGCATAGGCTGTCGCATTCCCTTAGTACTTGCCCTGATGCGTAGATCGTATACCGCGCCAGTAACCTTACCTATGAATACAATGGGGCGTCTGGTGTAAGTCTGCGTCGGGTAGAACGCCACGATATTATCGCTGATGACGATTTCGCAGCCAGGCAAACTTTGATTGGGGTCCCGCAGCTCTACTGGCTCAGGCAGAACAATGGCACGTTCATATCCTGTTCGTAGATGCACAAGAATGGGATTGTTGTTGAAATTTGCTTCTCTGTACTCCAGCCATTGCCCCATTGGAGCCACAGAACCATTTCGCAATGCTTCCTGAGAAAGAGCGGTTGTGCTGAACGATGCGCACACAACCAGAGCTGTAGCAGCTAGCATTACTCTAATGTGAAGTAGCCCGCTTGTTTTCCTCGATGTTTTCATCAATTTGCTTTAACGTGTCGACCGTGTTCTAAAGAAGTAGCTTACAGGCTTCAGCCGATTTGTGCATCGCTCCGAGCCATAGAGTCAGCCTAATGCATTGTCGGACCATAGGTGTCTTGCAATGTTCAGTTTTGAGGATGCTGCGCAATGATTCCTAACCCACAAATGATGATTTTTTGCGAATTAAGATAGCTAAAGGGTCACCTTAAAACTAAGGCTGGACCCACGATTTTATTTTTTCAGCGATACCTCCGATAAAAGAGATTGCCACTTATGGCTATAGGCATTGCAACATGATTGACTTCACCGAGGCAGTTGTTGATCCGGGGCGGCTTATGTCAACTATATCCCTTGCTACAGCTGTTTTTTTAGTCGTTATGGGGATACTGTTAATCGTTATTGACATCCTAGCCTAGCCACTGCTGGCGCTGTCAGAGTCTGGCGTCTTTGTCGAAGACTATCACTGGCGCGCAATAGCCTCGTCAAGCCAGCCTGCTTGCATCTGAGGAACTGATGACAGAAGCAGCTCAGTGTAATCATCAAACGGTGGCTTGAGCACATCACTCTTAGTGCCGTAACGCACGACCTTGCCTTGATGCATGATGGCAATGGAGTCGGCGATGGCTTTTACGGTGGCAAGATCATGAGTGATAAACAAGTACGCCACATTTTCACGCGCTTGCAAATCAAGCAAAAGTTTGAGGATACCATCGGCAACTAAAGGATCGAGTGCGCTGGTCACTTCATCACAAATAATTAAGCGAGGTTTAGCGGCTAGTGCGCGTGCGATACACACGCGTTGTTTCTGTCCACCAGAGAGCTCTGCAGGGTACCGATCGGTGAATCCTGTGCCCATCTCTATAGAGTCTAGCAATTCGGCCACACGGTCGCGGCGCGCCTTGCCACGCAGTTTGAAATAGTAGGTGAGTGGTCGACCAATGATGGTACCAACGGTATGTCGCGGGTTCATTGCCACATCGGCCATCTGATAGATCATCTGGAGTTGTTGTAGCTCTTCGCGGCTGCGTTTTTTTAAATAAGGGGGTAGTTGTTGGTTGTCAAAGTTTATGGTGCCGCTTTTCGGCGGCAACAGGCCTGTGATAACACGCGCTAAGGTGGATTTCCCCGATCCCGACTCACCCACAATGGCTAGGGTCTGGCCAGCGCTGAGCTGCATCGATACGTGTTTTAATACATGAATGTCGGTACCTGGGTAGGCGGCTGATATACCGTCAATAGTGAGCAATGGATTATCGCTAGGCACCTTTTGTTCATGCTCAATACCGCGAACATTAACAAGCTCACGCGTGTATTGCTCTTTAGGGGCTTCGATAATACTGCGGGTTTCATCAAATTCTACCGTCTTGCCATTTCTCAACACCATGATTTTGTCACTCACTTGAGCAACAACTGCTAGATCATGTGAGATGTAAAGTGCGGCTACGCCTGTTTTTTTGATGGCTCTTTTTATCGCCGCCAGAACATCAATTTGTGTGGTGACATCCAATGCGGTGGTGGGTTCGTCAAACACGATAAGGTCGGGTTCGGAGCACAGTGCCATAGCGGTCATAACGCGTTGCAATTGTCCACCTGAAACCTGATGTGGATAACGATTGCCAATCGTTTCAGGGTTGGGTAAGCCTAGTGTGTCGAACAGCGCAATAGCTCGCGCCTGAGCGTCCTTACGAGAAGCGATGCGGTTAAGCACCGTACTTTCAACCACTTGGTCGATCAATCTATGAGCCGGGTTAAAGCCTGCTGCCGCTGACTGCGAGACGTAGCATACTTGCAGCCCACGTATACGGCGCAACTCTTTGCGACTGGCATCGCTGATATCAACACCATTGAGTAGAACCTCTCCACTGCTGATGTGTACACCGCCACGTCCGTAGGCCATCGCAGCGAGACCAATAGTGGATTTGCCGGCTCCTGATTCACCGATTAGTCCAAGCACTTGTCCTTTTTCAAGCGTGAATGACACATCGTCTACGATGGTGATTTTATGTGGCTTTGCATCTGGTGGATACGCCATTGCAGATAGTTGCAGATGACGAACATCAAGTAGTACCGTGTCGCTATTGACCACTTCGTCCACCCTTAAGATCGGTTGTTCGATTGAGTATCCAGTCAGCAATGAGATTGACTGAAATTGCCAATAGGGCAATGGCTCCTGCTGGAATAAGCGCTGCAGGAATGCCAAAGATAATGCCGTCTTTATTCTCTTTCACCATACCGCCCCAGTCAGCATCAGGGGGTTGTATGCCTAAGCCAAGAAACGACAACGCCGACAGGAACAGCACTTGAAAGATAAAGCGTAATCCCAGCTCAGCAATGAGTGGTGTTAATGCATTGGGGAGTATTTCTCGAAACACGATCCAGACACGACCTTCGCCACGTAGTCGGGCAGCTTCAACGTATTCCATCACGTTAATATCGACCGCCACGGCTCGCGCTAATCGGTAGACACGGGTGGAGTCAAGAATTCCCATAACAAGGATGAGAGTAACCAAGTTGCCTGGCAACACAGACAACACCACCAATGCAAATATCAACGTAGGTATGGACATTAGCAAGTCGACGAAGCGAGACATCAGCAGGTCGAACCAACCACCGACCACTGCGGCCGTTAAACCCAGCAGAGTGCCCAATGAGAACGACAAGGCCGTGGCCATAAGGGCTATAAAAATAGTGGTGCGCGCACCGTAGATCATGCGCGACAGTAAGTCTCGCCCTAGGTTATCGGTGCCGAGCCAATACTGCGCAGATGAGGGTTCCCAAACACTTCCAACAGTTTCGCCCAAGCCATGTGGAGCAATCCATGGCGCAAAAATGGCAGCCAATAAAAATAGTGAGGTGAGCACGAGTCCTACAATGGCACTGAGCGGGATGTTTCTAAACATGCTGGGTTTGCTGTTTGCCTGCTAGCGAGGGTGGCGAATACGCGGATTTGCCACAATGGCAACGATATCAGCCACCATGTTTAACCCGATGTAGAACGCTGCGAAGATAAGACCACAGGCCTGTACCACTGGAACATCACGCTTGGATACATGGTCGACCAGATATTGGCCCATGCCGGGGTACACAAAAATCACCTCGACAACCACAACGCCGACCACCAGATAGGCCAGGTTAAGCATTACCACATTAACTATTGGCGCAATGGCATTGGGCAAGGCATGTTTAGCTATCACACGAAACGCTGACAAGCCTTTGAGCTCGGCAGTCTCTATGTAGGCAGACTGCATGACGTTGAGTATGGTGGCGCGGGTCATACGCATCATGTGCGCGAGCACCACAAAGGTAAGTGTGGCAGCCGGAAGAGCGACCGCTGACAAACGCTCTGTGAATGTCATTGATTCATAAACGGTCGCCACACTGGGAAACCATCCAAGTTTGACCGCTACAAAATAAATCATTAGGTAACCAATGAAAAATTCGGGCAACGAGATAAGCGCAAGTGTTGTCCCAGAGATCAATTTGTCTGGCCACAAGTTTTTGAATCGTACGGCAAGCAGCCCAAGACCTATTGCTAAAGGTACGGCAACTACAGCAGCAACAGAGGCAAGAAACACAGTGTTGTATAGACGTTTGCCGATCGCATCTGCTATGTCGCTACCATTGGTAAGTGCAGTGCCTAAGTCACCTTGAGCAATACCGCCAAGCCAACTGAAATAGCGAGCCAATGCTGGCTCGTTGAGTCCCATATCACGGCGCAGATTGGCAAGCGCTTCAGGGGTAGCAGACTGACCCAGAATAGATTGTGCAACATCCCCGGGCAGAACCTCGGTGCCAGCAAAGATCAGCGCTGATACGGCCAACAACAAAAACGCACTGATTACTAGGCGTTTGGCCAAAAGTGTGAGTATATACATGAGCGTGACTTTACCGCAGCAGCGCAAGCTACCGCGGTAAAGAGTACCTTATTTATTATAGATGGCTCAGGGCTTTACGCTTTTAACCAACATTGCGACAATGCTTGACCATTCATCATGGCCTGATTAGGGTTTGGAGTCCAGCCACCGACCGCACTCGCCACACCTTCTACCCAATCGTTGAACATCGGACAGATCAAGCCGCCATCGTTGTGCACGATGGAACCCATGTCGGCATAGATCTGCTTGCGTTTTGTCTCGTCCAGCTCACCGCGTGCTGCCAGCAGCATATTGTCGAACTCTGCATTTTTGAAGCGTGTGTCGTTCCAGTCAGCCGTTGACAGATAGGCAGTGGAATACATTTGGTCTTGCGTTGGACGTCCGCCCCAGTACGAGGTGCAGAACGGTTGCTTATTCCATACTTCAGACCAGTAACCGTCGTTAGGCTCACGCTTAACTTCCAGTTTGATTCCAGAGGCCGAGCAGCTTTGCTGAAACAATTGTGCCGCATCAACCGCTCCTGGGAAGGAGTTTTCGGATGTGCGCATGACCACAGAGCCGCTGTGCCCTGATTTTTTGTAGTGAAATGCCGCTTTGTCAGGATCATAGCTGCGTTGTTCAACATCAGCTGAAAAATACGGGTAGGCCGCGTTGATAGGTATATCGTTACCCAATGAACCGTAGCCGAACAAAATCTTGTCCACCATTTCCTGGCGATTCATGGCGTACTTGAGAGCGAGGCGTAGGTCGTTGTTTTCAAACGGTGCTGTGTCGGTGTGCATGATAAACACGTAGTGACCACGACCCGGTGTTGATTTTATTTCGACCCCTGGTATGCGTTCTACCAGTTCAACGATTTTCGGCGGTACACGTTCAATCATGTGTACTTGCCCAGATTGAAGCGCTGCAACACGCGCGGTGTCGTCATTGATAACCAGTATTTCTATTTGATCAGCGTGTCCACGATTAGGATGCCAGTCGTTTGCATTTTTTTCGTAGCCATGGCGTACACCAGGCTCATTGACCACCATCTTGTAAGGGCCCGTGCCGATCGCCGCCGTTGGGTCGTCATTGCCACCATCGGGCTGAATCATCAGGTGGTAATCAGACATCAGGAACGGTAGATCAGCGTTAGCGTCTTTAAGTCCGACTACCACGTTGTCGCCATCGATTTTTAGCGTGTCAATGCTGCGCATCACGCCTAACGCTCCAGACTTGGATTCCTCACCAGAGTGGCGCTTCAGAGTGGCCACGACATCTTCAGGAGTCAGCGTTTTACCGTTATGGAACTCAACACCCTTACGGATCTTGAAGGTCCATGTTTTGGCATCGGCAGATGCACCGTATTCTTCCGCGAGTCTGTGTTCGATACCGCCGTCATCAGCGATATCGACCAGTAGATCGCCCCATGAATGATTATTGAATAAGGGTACAGCGCTGGCTGCCAATGCCGGGTCGAGACTATCGGTGGATCCACCACCGGAGCTACCCAACTTTAACAGACCCCCTTTGACAGGATCTGCAGCCATTGCTGACGAGCTCAGTAAGCCGTTAGAGAAGGCAACGCTTGCGCCCATGGCCGCTGCGCGCTTCATAAATGTTCTTCGGTCTAACTTACCGCTGTTAACTAGTTTTCCTAAGTGCTGCAGAGAGTCTGTCATGATGCAAATTGGTCCTTAGTAAGTTACTTTGAGTAATTCTCAGTGTTACAAGGGAACGATAATAAGCACCAAATTGCAAGCATTTAATGATAATTAACCCGCCTATCGAGATCCCTCACCAGATTATTGTCATGCCTGACGGCTGCGAGCTATCCGCACGAATCTGGATGCCAGAAGATGCCCACGAGCGCCCTGTGCCCGCCATTATAGAGCATCTACCCTATCGAAAAAGAGATGGCACTATAGTGCGTGATCAATTGACGCATCCTTGGTTTGCAGGCAATGGCTACGTCTGTATTCGCGTGGACATGCGTGGTAATGGGGACTCGCAGGGTGTGATGCTGGATGAGTACACTGCACAAGAGCTTGATGATGCTTGCCATGTGATTGAATGGGCCGCGCAACAACCGTTTTGCAGTGGCGCTGTTGGCATGATGGGTATTTCATGGGGCGGGTTTAACGCATTACAGGTCGCCGCAATGCAACCACCGGCGTTGAAGGCCATTATCACGCTGTGTTCCACCGTTGATCGCTTTGCTGATGATATCCACTACAAAGGCGGCTGTTTGCTGGGTGAAAACATTGGCTGGGCGGCGAACATGTTGTCGTATTCGTCCCGACCACCAGACCCGGCTTTAGTGGGGGATCAGTGGCGAGACTTATGGATGCAGCGATTGGAGGATATGCCGTTCCTTGCCTCAAATTGGTTGGCACATCAGCATCGGGACGACTACTGGAAGCACGGCTCTGTTTGTGAAGACTATACGTTCGTAAAAGCGGCGGTGCTCTCTATTGGTGGTTGGCATGATGGGTATCGCAACACCATCAATCATCTGGTCAGTAATTTACAGGCGCCGGTCAAAGGTATCGTTGGACCCTGGATACACAAATACCCCCATTATGCAGCGCCTCAACCCGCCATTGGCTTTTTGCAAGAGGCCAAAAGATGGTGGGATCATTGGCTAAAAGATGAGCAAACCGGTGTGCAGGACGATGCCGACTATCGTGTCTGGCTAATGGATAGTATTGCACCTGCACGCTGGTTGCCTGAGCGACCTGGCCGTTGGGTTGCAGAAGAAAATTGGCCATCAGAAAATATTGAAACACAAGCATGGCACTTGAAAGAAAACGCCACAATTGACCTGCAATCTGTCAAGCAAGAGTTCAAATTGCTGGTCAATAGTCGTCAGACTTGCGGGCAAATGGGGGGTGAATATTTTCCGTTTATGTATGGCCCGGAATTACCTGATGAGCAATCTTTAGATGATGCTGAATCGATTTTTTTTGATTCAGGTTTGTTAGAAACTACCCGGGATATTGTGGGTGCGCCTGAGTTCAATTGCACACTGACTTTGCAAGACACATCAGGCAATTGTTGCGTGCGCTTGTGTGACATCCGTCCTGACGGGCAAAGCGCATTGATTACCATGGGAGTGATTAATTTATCGCATTATTTATCGTCAGAGGCACCTGCTAAATTGAGCGTTGGTCAACGTCTAGACGTCTCTCTAAAGCTTGATCAAATAGCTTATCGCTTGCCTGTAGGGCATCGCCTTCGAGTGGCCGTTTCTAGCGCCTACTGGCCACTAATTTGGCCGGGCAAAGGGCAGAGTGGTTTTGAGATTTGTTCGGGCACACTAAGCCTACCTTGCCGCAAAGGACCACTTGCTGTGGTTGATGAATGTCACTTCGAAGCACCAGAAGCTGCAGCCGCTTGGATGGCAACTGAACTTCGCCCGTCGTCATCAAATCGAGAGCTTGAAGTCGATCAATCAAGTGGTGTAGTACGAACTCTCATTGAGAATGATTTCGGTGAAAACAAGGACGCAGATCATGGTCTGATTTCAGGCAGTAGCATGTGTGAGTGTTGGTCTATCCATCCAGATGATCCCTTGTCTGCTGAAGTGACTATCGAGTGGCAGCAGAACGGAGGACGTGATGATTGGCAATGGTCAACATCAGTGGTTGTGACTCAGCATTGTGATGCCACGCATTTCTTCGTCTCAGGTTATTTGTGTGCGATGGAAAACGATGAGCTGGTCTTTGAAGCAGAATACTCGGATAGTATTCTTCGAGAGTTTGTGTAAGGCGTCAAACTACAAAGGAATTAACAGATCGCACAATACGTTCAAAACTTGCGGCTGCTCTTTTTACGGTGTGGCGAGCTCGCAGATAGCCATGCACCAAGCCGGCCTCATTTATCCATAGTGCATCGCCACCGGCCTGATTAATGAGCTGGCAGTAGTGCATTCCGTCGTCGCTTAGAGGATCACATTCGGCACTGAAAACTCGTGTGGTGGGCAGGCCTGTAAAGTTATGATCCTGCAGAGGCGCGAACAATGGGTCTTGTCGTCTCGTAGACGGCGTGCATCGCGCATTGGCGTAAAAAGCCATCTCTTCTGTCGTTAGCATGGGGGCCAACGCATGTGTTTTGTAAGAACCTGTGCTCATATCACCACCTAGGCTCGGGTAGATCAGTACTTGCCCTTTGATTAACGGCACTCGGTTTTTGTTTTGTTTTGCTTGGTTTCTATAGGCATGCGCAGCTGCGGCACACAATGTGGCTCCAGCACTATCGCCACAAAGAACAATGGCTTGGCGGTGCTGCTGCCATACATGATCAATAACGAGTAGGGTGTCATCCAGTGCTGCTGGGTGTTTTGCCTCTGGCGATAAGCGATAATCGACAGAGGTGAGTTGGCATTGGCTTTGATGGCAAATCTCAGAGCAGATATCATCGTGGCTCTCTAGCCCACCAACCACAAATCCACCACCGTGCACATATACCACTTGTATTGTTTGCTTGGTCTTTGCAGGTAGGTACGTTCTGATCGGCACATTGCTAATGACACTGTCTCGGCTTATGACGCCAGGCGCGTCACCAGCATGAAACGATTCACTCATGGCATCGTATAGAACCCTCTGCTCTCTAACGCTAAGTGAGGCTGCATTGTCGGGAAATGCTGCGGTGGTGCGATTAATGAATGCCCACGTTTCAGCGTCGATTCGCTCATTGTAATCGGGCTGAGGATTTGGCTGATCGTTGGCCTGTGAGTCGATAGTCATGCAGGGTAGGCTTTTAGCCAGTTAAGTCCCTGTTCAGTGGTGCCACGTGGTTTGTATTCAGCGCCAATGTAGCCGCTCCAACCCAAGGTATCTAGCGACGTCAGCAAATTAATATAATGAACCTCACCATTGTTGGGCTCTGAACGGTCCGGCACTGCTGCGATCTGTATATGCCCTATGTGTGGTAGGTGTTGTTCTAGTCGGCGTAGTAAGTCTCCGTGCATGATTTGCAGGTGGTAGCAATCAAACATAATCTTAAGGTGTGAATCGTTAATGGTGTTGAGCGTGTCCATAGCGCCATCAAGCGTAGACAAGTGATAGCTGGGTGCATCGTAATGGTTGAGTGGCTCTATGAGGATAGTGATGCCATGCGGCTTAGCGAGCGAGCAGGCATAACGCAAGTTGTCGCAAAATGTTTGTTGCGCATCGGCTCCACGATCAGTGAATCCTGCCATCACATGCACATTAGGGCAGTTGATTGTCGCTGCATAGTTAATGGCCTCTTCAATAACTATCCGTGCTTCGTTCTCGCGCCCAGTAATTGCGGCTAGCCCGTTATCGCCATTTGAGACATCGCCACGTTGTGTATTTAAGCCAAGCATAGTTAAGCCAGTTTCTTGCAAAGCCGCATTAACTTCAGCTGCTGGCGTTGCATAAGGCCAGTGACATTCAACAGCACTAAAACCTGCAGTAGCTGCCGCGCGAATGGCGTCAGGCAGGCGATGCTCAGTCCACAAAAAACCGAGATTAGCGGAAAAACGAATCATGTCAGTGGTCTCTATTGTGCGAAGCTTACTGTTGTGCTTCGGCCGCTTGCCTGATGGCGGTAAGCGTGGTGGTGGGGGTAATGGCTTCAGGGGACGTTTTAATATGTATCAGTGCTGGTTTGTTGCAGATTAAGGCTTGTTCCAGACTCTGCGCAAACTGATCGGTTTGCAGTACGGTAAAACTCTGCACGCCATAGGCTGCAGCCAATGTAGCAAAATCCGGATTCTGCAACTGCGTACCACTGACACGACCTGGGAAATGCTTTTCCTGATGCATGCGAATCGTGCCATACATGCCGTTGTCCACCACGATGACGATGATATTGGCTTGATGCTGTGCCGCTGTGCCTAATTCCTGCAGTGTCATTTGCACACAACCATCACCTGCGAATGCCACAACACACCGCTCGGGTTGATTGAGTTTGGCGGCGATAGCTGCTGGCAAACCGTACCCCATGGAACCTGACGTTGGTGCTAACTGCGAGCCATAGCGACGAAAGCGCCAGAAACGATGAATCCAACTGGCATAGTTGCCCGCACCGTTTGTGACTACGGTGTCCATCGGCACTTGGCTGTACAGCGTGCTCATGACAGAGAACATCTGCACGTCACCGGGCGTCACAACAGGCTCAGATGACCAGCGAATGTAGTCCTCGTGGCAACGTTTGACATAAACGGCGCGAGCCGGCGATTCATCAGGTGCCGTTTGTGCGCAAAGTAGCTCCATCACATTTGTGGGGCTAGCGTTGATAGCCAGATCTGCATGATATACGCGACCCAGTTCCTCAGCACCCGAGTGGATATGAACCAGTGATTGCTTGGGCTGAGGAACGTCAAGCAAAGTATAGTCTTGAGAGGGCATTTCTGAAAATCTGCCACCAAAAAGCACGATGAGATCGCTATCGCGCACCCGTTGTGCCAACTGCGGATTAATGCCAATACCCACATCACCAGCATAGTTTGGATGCTCGTGGTCAAACAGCATTTGGCGTCTAAAAGAGACTGACACTGGCAATTGCCACTGTGCACTAAAAGCTTGGATTTTTTTTACGGAATGTACATCCCAACATGAGCCGCCCAGAATGAGCAGCGGGCGTTCGGCTCGTTTCAGCATGGATATAAATTGCAGGATGCTGGCTATTCCGGGGTGTGCTTGCACCGGCTGATACGGGCGTGGTGCCAGTTTGTCGCTTGATGCCGATAGCGTGGTTTCCGGCAGGGCAAGGGCTACGGGTCCTGGCCTTCCCGAGGTGGCTACACTGAATGCGCGAGATATATATTCGTCGATGCGATTAACATCATCGATCTCGGCAACCCATTTGACACAGCCTCCCAGGAAACGACGATAGTCGACTTCTTGGAAAGCCTCACGCTCACGAAGGTGGGTACCAATTTGCCCGATGAAAAGGATCATGGGGGTAGAGTCTTGCTGAGCTATGTGCAGTCCGGCGCAGGCATTCGTAGCGCCGGGTCCACGGGTGACAAAACAAACACCCGGGGTGCCATTGAGTTTGCCCGTGGCCTCTGCCATCATTGCAGCGCCACCTTCATGACGACACACTACCGTATCGATATCACTGTTACATAACGCGTCGAGCACGGGTAAGTAACTCTCGCCCGGTACGCAAAACATGCGCTCAACGCCATGAATTTCTAACGCACGAACCACGAGCTGACCGCCGTTTAGAGGCTGTGGATGGTTTGATGAGGTGTTCATGTTGGCAAAATAAGTATTTTATGTGAATAAGTCTTTGGCACAAACAGTGGCAGTAAAACATAACGTGATAGACGATAATTGAACGGCGGCTTTATTGTCGTGCACACTTCCAAAGCACGGGCAACAAACCTAGTGCTGCCTATTGGACGCCGCAATGCTGCGAAATGTCCACCTAAAAAATAAACTATATGTCATTTGAAGAATTGGGCCTTTCATCAGAGGTGCTTCGCGCCCTAGATGAGCAAGGCTACGACACGCCTACGCCCATACAGAGTAAAGCTATTCCAGTGGTGCTCAGCGGTATCGATGTGATGGCCAGCGCCCAGACAGGCACAGGTAAAACTGCTGGTTTTACTTTGCCTTTGTTGCAGCGCTTGTCGCAGAACAAACCACCCACACCTCGCCGAAACGGGGCAGTCCGAGCGCTTATATTGACGCCAACACGCGAGCTAGCAGCTCAGATCGTTGAAAGCGTCCAGCTGTATGGCCGGTATTTGGACATGCGTTCAGCCGTTGTGTTTGGTGGGGTTAGTATCAATCCGCAGATCTCCAAACTACGCAAAGGCGTAGAAATCCTTGTGGCAACGCCTGGGAGGCTGTTGGATCATGCCGGTCAGGGCACTGTCGATTTGTCCAGCGTTGAGATTTTGGTGCTTGATGAAGCAGATCGTATGCTCGATATGGGGTTCATTCACGACGTGAAACGGGTGCTAAAACTGCTACCTGAAAAAACAGACCGCCAGAGCTTGCTGTTTTCGGCCACATTTTCGGCTGATATCAAAAAGCTCGCTAATAGCATGCTCAATAATCCGCAGCTGGTTGAAGTAGCGCCTCAAAATGCTACAGCTGATCGTATTGAGCAGCAGGTTTATAAAGTCGATAAAGTACGTAAGCGCGAGTTGTTGTCAAAACTGATCGAAGATGAAAACTGGTCGCAAGTGCTCGTTTTCACTCGCACAAAGCACGGCGCTAATCGTCTGGCTGAGCAGTTGGGTAAAGATGGGCACACAGCAGCAGCCATTCATGGCAATAAAAGCCAAGGCGCTAGAACGCGTGCGTTGGCAGGCTTCAAGGACGCTAACATCAAAGTATTGGTAGCCACTGACATCGCGGCCCGTGGTTTGGATATTGACCAATTACCCAATGTGGTTAACTTCGAACTACCAAACGTGCCAGAGGACTACGTGCATCGCATTGGGCGTACAGCTCGAGCTGGTATGTCTGGGAAAGCGGTGTCACTGGTGTGTGTTGATGAAGATAAATTGCTGGCAGGTATCGAACGTTTGATTGGCCGTAGTGTGCCAAGAGTGAATGTCGAAGGATTTGAACCTGATCCGAGTATTAAGGCCGAGCCCATCCGACAAGGTGGCGGCGGTGGTCGAAGTGGCGGCGGTGGTCCAGCAGGTAATAAACCTGGTCAAGGACGCGGCGGTCAGCGTCATAACAAAGGGCCTACGGGTGGTAGGGGTAGAGCTCCGCAAGGACAGCAAGGGATTAGCCGTGCGGGCAGTGGACGCGGCGCAGCTAGACGCAATAGCGGCTAATTAGCGCAAGCGTTAAATCCTCGGGTTGCAATAAGTGAAATCATTTAGACGCCCCGGGGACGCTGTCAGCGATGTTGAGAAAATTTCTCGAATTGTTGCAGAGCTCCAGATACGCTAGGAGCAAACTCATCAATGTTCGCTAGTAGCTTGTCCGCACCGTACGTTTTGAGTGTGGATAAGGCCAAAGCACCGTCATAGTCGCACCCTGAGAGTCTGAGCCGCAAATTGCTTGGTTGCTCGCCAAAGGCATCGCCTGGCAAACTCACTATTCCGTAGTCATCAAGAAGATGATCAGCCAGTTGCTGAGAATTTTTGAATCGTGCTGGCGCGGCATTTGGTTTGTTAGCTAAGTCGGGCCACGTGTAAAACGCCCCTGTTGGTGTTGGGCAATCAAACCCCATGCACCTGAGTGAGTCGGCAATATGTGTATTGACGATCTTGTGAATCTGCCGACTGTTGTCAATGAATTCTTCTACGTCAGTGTGCAAAGCATAAGCCTCTATCGCTGCGAATTGCACGGGTGTGCTAACACAGGACCAGGTTTCGCTCGCGATTTGTATAAGACTCTGGTGCAGGCCATCGATGGCTTTGGGCACAATGCCCACGCCGAGTCGCCAACCGCCCAGTGATAGGTGTTTGGATAATCCGGTAGTGACCACCGCGCCTTCTGGAAAATGCGTGGATGCGCTGCGGTATTGTCCGTCGAACGACAGTCGCCCGTAGATCTCATCGGATATCAGAGTAATCGCTTGGCTGCGACAAAATTCAGTGATGGCTTGAAGGTCGGAGTCAGTGATGCTGATGCCAGTTGGATTGCCGGGAAAATTAATCAGCAGCTTCGTTGGATTCAATCCATTGCCTTTTGCTTTGTGCCAGGCTTTTTCAAGGTTTTCGGCAGTGAGTTGCAAGGTGTTGTCGACTGATACCGTTGGCACATCAATAACGTGTTGTCCCAGCAGGCCTGCCTGCGGTGCATAGCTTACCCAGGACGGAACGGGTAGCATGATGTCACCGGGTATGGCCATCTGCAGTGCGTAGAGAATCAGTTTGCTACCCGGACCCACAATGACGTCGTAGTCGTCCGGATTCAGGCCTGTAAGCGCAGCTTGATGAGACAGCACAGCTTCACAGAGTTCAGGCAAGCCTGCCACGCCCAGGTACTGCTGTTGATGTGCGTTGTCACACAGCGCTTTGTGCAGTCTGGGGTGAACTGGGAAAGGGGCCTGCCCGAAGCCCATGTGATATACCTTGCGCCCAGTTGCTCGCAGTGCAATCACTTTTTCGTTAGCTGCCAGTGTTGGCGAGAGTATGGGGCGTTTCATCGTGGATTCAGGGCCTGTGTGTGTTTGCTGAAGTTTGATCTTGTTAGTATCGAGCAACAAATTTTACCTGAGTGGGGTCAAACCAAGTCCGCGAATATTCTGCAATCAAACCATCCTGATCGCGTGCATACCTATCAATGTACCCCCAAGTGGCGATGTTGCGATTTTTGAGTGCTTTGGGTGCCCAGGTTGGCAGTGGCGCCACGCTTACACGATCTTCAATGCGTGTTATGCGTAACCCAAGTGCCTGATTATAGAACTGATAGAGCGCCGCGTGAATGGCCTCTTTTTGCAGCGAATCAGCAAATCTACCGTCGAGAAATATTTCCTCAAGAGCGGCATCGAAGTCATCTAATTGTCTGATTCGCGTGATGCGGAATACATGCTGTTGCGGACTCGGAAAGGGCAGTTCGGTAGAGTTGCTGAGTTTTTCAAGATCCAGAAGGTTTGCATTTGGAGTGGCTGGCCCGTCAAGGCGCTCCAGTCTGAATAACGCGTAAATGTTATCGATATTCACCGGATGTCGAATGAAATTACCCGAACCCTGGACACGTTCCAGCAGGTCTTTATGCTCCAGTTCACCTAGTGCTTTTCGCAGCGTGCCGACAGAAATTCCCAGCGTAGCTGCCATACGTCGTTCTGGTGGTAACTTCTCACCATCGGATAACACGCCCGTTTGTATATCACGGGCGAGCATTGCAGCAATTTGGCCCGAAAGAGGAAACTTGGAAGAGAGAGGCAGCACGCAGTTGAATCATTCTTGAAAAGGAGGTTTGACTAATTGATACACGATTGATACATTAATTGCAAGAACTTGGAGAGTCAATCATGTCTGTCGTGCCTATCAGCTCGAATAACCTAACTGCTGCGGAAGTGTCGTGGTTTGCTCCATTGTGTTCTGACGACTATCAATACTTGGGTGTGCCTGAAGGCACACTGCGTAGCAGCTGGGAAAACACATCCGCTGTTGTGAAACGTGCTGATGAGCTGGGGTTTCGCAATATTCTTTGCCCATCTTCCTATCAAGTGGGTCAAGACACACTCAGTTTCGTGGCTGGCAACGCGCCACTAACCACCAACATCAACATGCTTGCAGCCGTGCGATGTGGGGAGATGCAGCCCATTATGCTTGCCCGCACGCTGGCAACACTGGATCACATGCTCCGGGGCCGACTTACCGTTAACATCATTTCTTCTGATTTTCCCGGGCAAAAAGAAGACAGTAATTTCCGGTATCAACGTTCTCGCGAAGTGGCGCAAATCTTGAAGCAGGCGTGGAGTCAAGATGAGATCAATTTCAAGGGCGAGGTGTACCAGTTCGAAGGTCTGACCACTGATCCTGTGAAACCTTATCAAATTAATGGGGGGCCATTGTTGTATTTTGGTGGTTACTCACCTGCAGCTCTGGAGCTGTGTGGTGAACATTGCGATGTCTACCTCATGTGGCCTGAGAAAAAGGAAGATTTAGCTGAGCGTATGAAGGCGGTTCATCAATGTGCACAAAAGTATAATCGTGTGCTTGATTATGGTCTTAGGGTACATATGATTGTGCGTGATACTGAACAGGAGGCTCGTGAATTTGCACGCATGTTAGTCTCCAAACTGGATGATGAGAAGGGAAAATTAATTCGTGAGCGAGCTCAGGACTCTACCTCATTAGGTGTTGCACATCAGGCGAACAATCGTGCGCTTGCAGATCTTGAAGGCTATGTTGAACCACATTTATGGACGGGAGTAGGGCGTGCACGATCGGGTTGTGGGGCTGCCCTAGTGGGCAACGCTGATCAAGTGCTGAGTGCCATTGAGGAATATAAAGCTATGGGTATCAGGTCATTTATTTTTTCTGGCTATCCGCACTTGCAAGAATGTGAACATTTCGGAAAACTCGTGTTACCGCATCTTGATACCTGCTCTTTGCCGCAGGTACATGGCCGAGTGCCTGCAAAAACACCGGCAACCCCATTGGGTGTCGGTGAGCGTCGCTAGCGCACTTGAAAGTGACACGATTTCCTGCATCAGTATTTGAACAGCATGCGCCTGCTCGATTAAGGCAGGGTGCATGGACCGATAACACGACATTTTTAGAGAATTTGCATACCTCGTGGGTGAGCCAATTTGCTGATTACATGGGGGCGCAAGCGGCCAGCTCGCATTTCAAATCGCTTCAAGACGATGGCCTGTTGTATACCGACAATCCGGATCAAACGCTGCATGCCTGGAAGGGAGATCGCTTGGTGGGAGTGACAGCGTTAAGACCGTTGAATGGCATTGATCTCATTACCATGCTTGAGGTTGATTCGGCGTTCCGTGGTCAGGGTATAGGTGGTCAGTTACTTGAGGCACTGTGCCTTACTAGCGAGTGTCTGATGGCACATGTATCCATTCATCAGCCTAGAGTGAAAGCTTTCTATAGGCGCATGGGGTTTCACGTCTTGCACAGAGACAAGGTTCAGCATGGCGCATACCTGCTCGAATTTGATGTGGTCGCAAAGAGCCAGAAGCCTTAGAGCTCGCATCGGCAGCTTTGGCAATTAAACTGTCAGAGTTGCTAGAGTTTGATAACTGTATCCCAAACTCTACAAAACGCCTGTCAACTTAGGGTGATTTGCGTTATCGATTGGACTGCTTAGTGCTGCCGATCGCTACTGCCATTCATCTAGGTCAATACAAGCATGAATTCGTGCTTAATCAATCGAGTGTTGGAATATAGACGCGTACTTTGGGTTGCCGCTGCGTCTCTATTAAAAAAATATCATGCCAAGTCTGTTAAAAAAGTGCGCAAGGATGGCGCTTTGCCTGATGGCATTGTCAAGAAAGCGCTCGTGGATACGCTCGACCAACGTCTGTTGTTCTCTGCTGAGCATCCCTTGGGTTTATCGCTGGCGTTCAATGATAATGCCAGTGATCAGGCGCATCAGGCGGATTCGGATTTCATTTCACAGGCCCTGGGCCAGCTGCATGAGCAACAACATAAGATTTTAAATGACGATATTCCTACCAACGACGATTCAGGTATCGACAGCGCGTTTGTTGTTATCCATGTAAGCACAAACGAGGATATCTTGGATGCGCCAGAGCGAGGCACTTTCGAGGAAATTATGGCGGATCCGGGGGCTGATAATGCCATTTCCTTGCGCGAAGCCATCGATGTCGCTAATGCTGATACCAGAGTGGATGTTGTTCGCTTGCCAGCAGGCACGTACGCTCTAAATCTTAATCCTTCCGGAGTTCAATTTGAAAACTTGAATCAAGAAGGTGATCTTGATCTAGGTGTGAGTGCCGATAGTCAATATATTATTCAAGGTGAGAGTGCTGATACCACCACTATCAGACAGGATTTAACAGAAGAGCGCGTGTTGGAAGCGGCACTTGGCCACATTATTATTAGTGATCTTACGATAAGTGAGGGTACGGCGGAAAATCGCGGTGGTGGTCTCATTGTTGAAAATCAAGCAAGCGTTGTATTGCAGAACGTTCGCTTTGTAGACAATGCAGCTAAGGATGAAGGCGGAGCTCTTTTTGTACGTGGGAACGCAGTTCTTGATAACGTAACTTTATCTGGCAATAAATCTGTGACCGGTGGAGCTATTTCAATAGAAACTTCTGGATCAGTAACCATCACCGATAGTGATATTAGTAATAATGAAGCAACTTCTTTGGGTGGCGGAATAGCTGTAGAGGGAGAACTGTTCTTATACGATTCCACTGTTGCGAATAATGTTGTTGATGTTGATGTTGATGTTGATGTTGA
>JALZWO010000140.1 GCA_023300375.1 Granulosicoccus sp.
GATGATGATGGTTTGCTAACGTACGATAGCCAAGCAGCTGAGAGAAGTATCGCAAACAACCCAGAGAATAGGAGCAGCAATGAAGTAGCTCCAGATCCTCTGATTCGCACCGAGCAATCCCCATTTAGCAATCCGTTCCAGCCAGTGCCCAGCGAGTAGATTGAATAACACTCACAGCATACAAAAAAAACCACTACTGATGAAGAGGCCGATGGACGAGAAGAGCCAGATCAGACAGTGGGCAAGCGCAAAGGAATGTGTTGCACCCTGAAGGGCATAAACACGGAAGGCCGCCCCGGCTAGGGGCGCCCGGCTAGGGTAATGGCTGCGCGGTAGATATTGATCAGGTGCCAGATGTGTGACGGAGTGGACTGACGGGTCGCAGCCGGTGCGTCAAACAGTAGGTTGCGGCAAATGGGTAGCCGTCTCACTGTTAACGTATCGTGATTGTCGGTATTTTTTGTGTGGCGGCTCGGAGGTAATAGGCGGTTTATTCTTCCTATACTCCTCGATACCGATGGGCCGAAAATCACGGTTCTTCGGCTGGACAGAGCTTCGTGCAGAACAGGTTGGCATCATCCAGAGCCTGATCAGCACGTGCAAGCTTCACGACGTCAATCCTTTCACCTACCTCACTGATGTTGTTGCAACGGATCCAGATCCATCCGAACAAGGATATTGAGCAACTAACCCTGCGCTTGTGGAAGCAGCATTTTGCTAGCGATCCAATGAGATCTGATTTAGAGCTAGACGCCTAGATAGACGGTCTGGAATGACATTCAATTACCCACAACTAATCGAGCAATATTAGCAAGTTAGAAGTAATTGACTATATTTATAGGAGTTCTATCTAGAGAACCCCTTGCTATGAGCCAATGGTCAGACCAAGGGACAGAGAACCGTCAGTTTCAAGATAAGCCAATTTGTGATCGATTCCGACAGATACTCGACGCTGTAGGCTCATTGCCTGGAGAGTCGATTCCACAGGTGTGCCAAGACTGGGCTGAAACAAAAGCAGTCTATCGTTTTTTATCAAATGAACGGGTCAATGCGCAGGATATACTCAGCGGACATTTTCATGAAACATCCAAGCGTTTAGCCGCTTGTAAAAGGCCAGTAAAGATACTGCACGATACCTGTGAATTTGTCTTCAAGCGCAAAGACCCTAAACCAATAGGTAGTACGAGAAAATTACCTAGTAAAATGAGCGCATCAAAGGAGCGTTCGGAGTGAGTCGCACGGCGTGTGGCTGTCTTTTGCATGCCATTCTGGCGATCACGCCAGAATGGCTACCTCTTGGATTGGTGGCGTCACATCACTGGAGCCGTAGGAATTTCAAAAACACGACAGCGATGAAAAAGAAGGTAAATCCTACTCGGGTGGCTATCTCAACTAAAGAGAGCCAACGCTGGCTTGATAACATCTTGCGAACCCATGGAACAATGGACTGTGATCCACAGAAGATAATCCATGTCGGGGACTGAGAGGCTGATATCTATGAGCTATTCAGTCTATGTTCACAGTTAAACACGTATTTTCTCGTCCGTGTTTGTGTGAACCGCCTTGCTAAAGAGAGTACGCTCATAGAGGAATTTGCGTTGAGTGGGAACAGTTTCAGTAAGCGCATTGAGTTCGATGATGCGAAAGGCAATAAAATCAGTACGCGAGTAGGTGTGAAAGTAAAAAATATGTTGCTGCACCCGCCGATTTACAAAGCTAAGCACTATGATGATCTGCATGACACTGTAGTGCTGGCAGTCGAGGAAAAGAAGCCAACCGATCGAGACAGAATCCGGTGGACGCTGATCACCAATTTGCCAGTGGCGAAAAAGGCTGATGCGCTCAAAGTTCTTGATTGGTACAAACAGCGCTGGAAAAGTGAAGTCTATTTCAAAGTGCTGAAGTCAGGATTGGGGCTTGAGTCTTCAAAACTACGAGAGCGCAAACGTTTAGAGAGATGGATTGCAATGTGCTGCATTGTTGGCTGGCGTCTTCAGTGGCTTACCCTGTTGGCACGCGAGTCTGAGACGTTTCCTGAAACACGCGTTTTCGTAAAAAGTGAGTGTCTGATCTTGAAGCGAACAGGCAAGTTGTGCGATGAGCAAGTGGATATGAAAGTATACCTGTACGCTCTTGCAAAATTGGATGGTTATCTTAATCGTACGTCGAATCCACCGCCAGGAATAACGGTCATCTGGCGAGGCATGCGCCGGCTAAGTGAACTACGTCAAGGCTATGAACTGGCGTTCGAAAAAAATGTGGGTAATTGAATGCTGGAATGACCGGTTACGCCGCAACTGCAAGATGCGGCAAATGTTAGTCGTACCATTCACATACTTCGTTTTAGAATAAAACGTGTAGTAAGTGTGCTTTCGGCGGCCTCAAGCAGGCAAACAAACTCCATAGTTGGAGAAGTGCGTTGCATGATTAGCGCTATACATTCTCAAGACTGTCAAATGGTATTTATACCAAAGCTAACAATACTGTTGTTCATGTAGTCTAATCCAATTATTGTTAGCAACTCTCCTGTTTTACCACCTGAAGAATAAGAATGTGCAAGCGGGTTATGAGAGAACCTTGATAGGGATACAGATATGCTGACTAGAAATGTCGAGAATATCCAAACTACGAATTGCACTCTCGTTAGGCTAGAAAATACCATTTTTTACAGAATAGGTTGATCGAATGAAATTTAACCAAAAACACTACACCAGTTCGTCGCCACTGCGACTAGCATCAGTTGTAGCGATGCTGCTTATGCCTGTAACAGTATTTGGACAGGAGCTTGGGGAGCCTCTCACCGGTACAGAAATTCTTCCCGAAACAGTTCAAATCGAACACTCAAACTTTGGTCGCTGCGCTTTGCGAAATACGGGTGATGTGTTCTGTTGGGAAAGAGAATTTTCCGTAGACAACACGTTTGAAAATTCATTCTCTGACGTAACAGCCTTTTCGAAATTGAATGAAGCATTAAATAACGATATTGCGAGCATTACATTGGACAGCATCCACCTTTGTGGCATAGGCAGGGTATCCGGTGTTGCTTGCGTGTTTGTCGATCAACCCCGAATCAATCGCTTTGCCGAGCTGCAGAGTCCGCCCGAACCTGATGCCAGCTATCTGTCTATTTCAGATTTAATAGCCATCGATAGTTCCGTGGTTTGCGCCATTCAAATTGACAATCGCGTTGTCTGTTGGGGGGAGCGTGATACTAACAGTGCCTCTGTTCTAGACGTACCACCAGAGGCTGCATTTCTTCAACAGCTTGATCTTCTAACGCATCGTGCTTGTGGAATAGATTTGAATAACGCACTCGTTTGCTGGGGCCGTCCTCTGCCACAACCAGATGGAGGTGATAGGCTGTTCGGCGATGTTGACATAGCCACCATTGGACAGGTCAAGCAAATCTCGTTGGGTCGTGTAGGTGCCTGTATTATCGATATAGACGATAAACTCGAATGCTTTGGTAGGATAGAGGGCTACACGGATATCTTGTCTGATCAATCTTTCTCAAGTATCGAAGTTGATGACTTTCACCTGTGCTTTGAGACAACGAATGGCCAAAAAGATTGCTTAGTATTGCCTCCATCAGAATCAAGCGCCGAATCAGTAATCCCACCTGGCATAGACGCGCGATTGTTTTCGCCCAGCTTCGGTGATGTTTGTTATGTAACGACAGATGAGGTGATGAACTGTACGCAGTTTGGAGATTTGCCCGATCAGAATCAATTTCCATCAGCACCCCAGAATTTGACTTTAGATCTCTTTTCAGAAACCCAAGGTGAGCTCATCTGGGCACGGCCCAGTCAAAATGCTTCTACTGATGAATTCGCCACCGGTTATGAAATATTTCGAGACGGCGTTTTCATCGCTCGCCTGCCCGTCGTTACAAGTTACATCGATAGCAGCACAAACCCTGATGCCAACTATGAAGTTCGGGCTACACGTGGCCTTATTGCCGGCACATCAGCGTTCATCAACGCGGATGGCTCCAACGACCCTTTAATACCAATGGAACCGTCTCCACTCGCACCAACAACCCCAACGATGCCAAGTGATGGATCTGGTGAAATTGGGCTCACTGGAACCGTTTATTCATCCACCGCCCTTGAGCTTTTTTATAACAACGTTCAAGGTGGAAGCTCAAGGACCCGATTTAACATTCTGCGCGACGGTATAGTCATTCGTGAGAACAGCCCCGCAACGAGTCAGTTTCAGGCTGGTCTTGACACGAACACAACTTACCAATACGAAGTGCAAGCAGTGCTTGATGGCAACATCATCTCCACGGACACAGTAAGTCTGACAACTTTCGATGACGGGAGTGGGTCGGTAACTCCAGTATCGGATGTCAATGTTATTCTGTCAGCCGCTGTGTATTCGTCTTCTGCACTGGAACTATTTTGGAATCGCGCATCAGTAGCGAATGTGACCTACAACATTTTTAGAGACGGTGAGTTGGTTCGACAGAATTCAGCAGCAATAAGCCAATTCGAAAGGCAGCTTACGCCTAACGAAACCTTCCAATATGAGGTAGTGGCACTTCTTGATGGCGAGGAGGTTGCTTCCAGTACGATAGAAATCGATACAAGCACTGGGACAGTCTCCGAACCTATTCCATCAGGTGCACAACCACCCTCGACAGGGCCAGAACAGGGCGACTTGGGCCCTATTGAATTAACAGGTGTTGTTTACTCAGCCACAGCGCTTGAATTAATGTGGGAGCGTGCCGTAATACCGGGTGTAATTTATAATATCTTGCGAGACGGTGCGATCATCAGAGCAGATACCCCAGCAATCAGCCAATTTCAATCAGGCCTTTTACCGAACACACGCTATTTGTTCACAGTAATACCTTTTTTAAACGGGATTGAGCAAGTGAGCGAAACGATAGAACTGTCTACACGCAGCTTATAACTGGATAGTGTGCCCCAGCCTGACTTTGGTTGATGCTTGATTAGCTTGATGCCGATGTAAATGTCATCCAAGAATGCGAAAATCCTGATTCCCAATAACATTGTATCGAATCAGGGCTAATTCAATTTCTATGCAGCAGTACTAACACGAAAGAGGGTATTGTAAGATTAAAGGAGAGTTTCAATAGTGGAAAGACTATGCCATGAACAAACAACTGCCCAACGCAGACGCACCGGTCTGGCTGGATGACACCACTGCATGCATAGATGAACTAGCATGGCTCACCGCCATGAGTACTGATCCTGCCAGTGTGCCGCACGCTATAGAGGTTGTTCATGAAATTCCTGTCTATGACGGCAATGGTGTTCGTGATTTAACGCAGCAGGGCTCTTCTTCGGTTCGCAATATCAAGGCACTACAAGAAGAATGGGTCAGAGTGCTGCTAGAGGGGGCTGGAGTCATTGTTATAAGGCAGGCTATCGATGACATTGATATGCTTGATGAAGTAACCGATGTGTTGCAGCAGATCCTTAATGATGAAATGCAATCACATCCAGTTGCCGATCACTTCGCAGCAGCAGGTTCCAATTCGCGCATTTGGAATGCACATGAGAAACTGTGTGTGCGTTCGCCTGAGCTATTTGCACGCTACAATGCCAATGATGTATTGTCGTTGGTGTGTCGCGCCTGGTTGGGTCCTGCCTATCAGATAACAGCGCAGGTTAATGTGGTGCATCCGGGTGGTTGCGCGCAAACGTGTCACCGCGATTATCACTTGGGTTTTCAAGACAGTAAACTGCTGCGTGAATATCCGGCTCATGTACATACTCTGTCGCCGGTGTTAACGTTGCAAGGCGCTATCGCCCATACCGACGTGCCGATAGTGTCCGGGCCCACACAACTATTGCCGTTCTCGCAAAAGCTACTCACGGGCTATATTGATGTGGCCGACGAGCAAGTGCGCGAGCACTTTTTGAAACACTACGTGCAACTGCCGCTAAGCAAGGGCGACATGCTATTTTTTAATCCTGCCTTGTTTCACGCGGCGGGTGATAACAACACTGCAGAGGTTCATCGTTTCGTTAATCTGTTGCAAGTGGGCTCAGCGTATGGGCGCACGCTGGAATTCCTTGATAGAGCCCGTATGTCGATAGCGCTTTATCCTTTGTTGCAATCCATGATGGCAAACGGTGACATCACGCATAGAGGGCTTGTGCAAGCGGTTGACGCGTGTGCAGAAGGTTATCCGTTTCCTGCCAATATAGACCTGGAGCCACCGTTGAATGGTCTTGCGCCAGCCTCTCAGCAGCAGCTGATGTTGAAAGGGTTGGAGGAGGGATGGACGCTAGACGTATTTGCAGACCGGGTACGCGCGCAACAGCGGTTAAAGCGTTCTTACTGACATCGAACCAGTCCACTCTATCTTCAGCTACGCCCAAAATCACTTCAATTTAGCGAGATCATACACAAGCCGAAACCTGCGTTGCCCATTGCCTTCGTATTTTACTTCCGCCGCCCGATTTGAATCAGCTCATCTCTATCATCGGGGTGGGTGGGGCTTTTACTCTCTCAGCATGAGAATCAAGCATGTCCATCAGGCTTGTAGCAAACTCCTTATGCTCATTGGGCGTCTTTTTCAAGGCGAATTCTTGTCGTTTGATAATCACAACAAACAGCAATAACAAACTTAGAATGGCGCCAAAGATGCCAGAATTTTTCTTAAAAGCAGTTTGTTTTAACTGCTGAGTATCTGCAGTACTTGTGGGCGGCTCGGTCGGTCCAATGAGGATCATTGCCGAAAGTCAGACCGCAGTATTGAGGATCGGTTCGTGATCGCCAAGATCCTGTCTCATCTGGCGGGCAGATGGTGTACAGGAGCTAGCGACTCGTCGCCCCCTAAAGCACTGAAAAAGGAATGAGTTCAGCACTTAAGGTCCAATAGAATCATGCGCCGCTCTATGCACTCAACCGCAAAGCTTAATGGGGGCAAGGCAAGATACCAGACGCGGTGTCTATCAACAAACGCCCTGCATCAATTGAAGATCGTGCCATCCCAGGTCATTGGGAAGGCGATCTTATACAAGGCTCAGGTAAAACATTTATCGCCACGTTAGTGGGGATAAAAACACGATATGCCATGTTGTTGAAAGTTAACGACAACAAAACAAAAACGGTTATAGATGCTTTAATTAAACAATCTCGCAAACTGACAAAAAAGCTTTACAAGTCCTTAACATGGGATAGAGGCACAGAGATGAAAGGACACAATAACTTTACAGTGGCAACGGATGTCAAGATATTTTTGTGCGACCCTAGGTCACCATGGCAGAGAGGATCAAACGAGAATACGAACCGATTACTACGTGAATATTTTCCCAAAGGCACTGATATCTCGATGCACAGCTAGGCTCATTTAAATAAGGTTGCACGCCAACTCAATGAACGACCAAGAAAGACATTGAACTTATAGAACCCCAGCTGATAAGTTTAATGAGTGTGTTGCGTTGACCGATTGAACCCGCCGCACTTAGCCGCCATTTACTGACAGTTGTTTTTAGATCTGTGAATGTCCGCTAAGTAGAAATTCTTGGGGATATCTAACCTAACGAATTGCAGTCTTTCTGAATAGTTGATATCTTGGCTTGCGACAAAGTGCCTTGGTAATAAGGCCGACAGATTCCCTTGGTAATGGCACTTCTACAGCTGATCTGATTTGGGCTGGGCTCGGGTCGCCAAAATGAAAATTTACATATACCATCGGTGGGGCGTATGTGGTTCAACATATCTCACAATTACACTGTGTTTGATCTGCTCGTATTTCCTTTAGCGAAAGTAACTGCGTGATCGCATTAGTACAATCCGGCAGTGAAGTGACCGTCTCCATCTTTCCCGAGAATACGCAATGTAGGCCTACAGCCACTCTAAGTTATCTCTGTGCTGATTACAGAATACCAACATGTGTAAGTTAAATGAAGTGACCGAGTTCTAGCGCTTGTGTTAGTGAAGTACAGTGTAAGCGTTGATACTGAATCGTTCTTCCATCACTAGGTCAGGCCCACTATTTGAATACTAAGCTCTTGTTCTAACGCGGCTGTTCCGGCCATGGTTGTAGGTGTTTTTGTGTGGCGGCTTGATGGTAATAGTCCGTTTTACACTTCCCACACTCATATCCACAAATTTTGCACATTTGGTTGCTATTTTGGTGCGCATATCGCAATAAGCGGTTGTAACCACAACAGATACTGAATAGACGCTATATGAAAACTACCTATCCTTTGAGCATTGTGTTGCCCATGTTCGCGTTGATCGTGCAACCAGCGGTTGCAGCTGATCCAGATCAACCTGCCAATCTACATTCGGCTGCTTACTCTAGTACTGCAGCAGAAATATTTTGGGACCGTTCTAACGATGACGGTATTGTCGTAGCGTATGAAATACAACGAAACGACACATTAGTCGATACAATTGATGCACTTAGTTACTTTGACTCGTCACTATCCCCAGCTACCAACTACGTTTATACCGTTACTGCTATAGATGATGAAGGTAACCGGTCTACGATTGCATCAACGTCATTGCTGACGTTTTCTGTCGCAGACTCATCAACGTTAACTGCACCAACTGGTTTGACTGCTTCCGTTTACTCACGAAGCGCTATTGAGCTTTTTTGGGATCGCGAAACTGAACAAGCATTGAACTACGAAATTTTTCGAAACGGTGAGATAGTTGATACCACTAATGGTACAAGCTTCTTTAACGATTCTCTAACAGCTGACCTTACTTACGATTTCGGTGTTGTAGCGGTTAGCGCCGACGGAAGCCGTTCAAGTGCTGCCTCTATAACGGTGGCCACTACTAATGCTGTCACTAATGACGAAACTGATACTGAACCAACCGATGTAACTAATTTAGAAAACCTTGAAATTATTGTCTATTCAACAACAGCTGCTGAACTATTTTGGGACAGAGTTGACAGTATTTCTTCAGGTGCAAGCATCCTTCGAAGTGGAGAATTAATCGGCACTACTGCTGGAAATAGTTTCTTCGATGACACACGCGTACCTGGTGAAAGTTACCAGTACACTGTCAACGCAACAGATTCTGCAGGTATTGTTGTAGCTACCGCTTCAATTGATAGCACTTCAGATGATTCAAGCAACGACTCAACTGACGACACCGGCACTGTTACCGAAACAGGCACCGCGTCTTCAACGGCAGGTGTTGTTTGTGATTACGTAGACGTGACGTTCAACGACTCTGCATCAGTCAACGCTACTAGTACTTCTGAGTGGAGCTGTTCTGACATTGAGCGTATGTTGGTCGCTAATGGATTACCTGACCATGATGTAGGTGTATTTCCTAACCAGGGAAATCCAAACACGATTACTGAACAAGAAGTCACTGTGTCATACACATTGAATCCAGTAGAAACCGGCACTGTAACAACACTCGGTGGTCCTGCTGGCCCACAAGGCTACGTACTCAATGGTGTTAAGATTGACGCAGCAACAGCGGGCTCTTGTGACGATTCAGGCACAGAATGCAGCCTTGTTGATAATTCAGGATCTTGGAATATTGAGGCATTAGGTCAAGACTCATTCGATTTTGGCGAAGACGAAAACAATGCTCACGTTCAACCAGGTGGCATTTATCACTACCACGGTATGCCAGAAGGCTTCATCACTAAGCAAGGTGGTGGTAGCTCAACAATGACGCTTATAGGTTGGGCCGCTGACGGCTTCCCAGTCTATGCACGATACGGGTATAGCGATGCGAGCGACGCTACTTCAGAATTAATCAGCATGTCAGGCAGCTACCAATTGGTATCCGATGTCGACGCATCACGACCATCCGCTGAAACTTACGCACTTGGTACGTTCGCACAAGATTGGCAATATATTGAAGGGTCTGGTGATCTAGATGCATGTAACGGTCGATTGGGGGTGACTCCTGAATTTCCAGGTGGTATCTACCACTACTATGCGACTGACAGCTACCCGTATTTTCAACGCTGCGTAACTGGTGAAGTTGAAGGTGGAGGTCGCCCTCCAGAAGGTGGAGCTGGCGCTCCTGTTGAGTAATACAACGCAGATATAATCGGCAGGCGTGGCATGCTCTATATGAGGTGTGCCATACCTGCTAAACCTCAACACTTAATTAATAAAATGAATGTGAAATCAAAGTGTCAAAGTCTTTTAACAGTGTCGCTATTACTGGGCACAGTTTTCTCGACCCAAGCTAACGCACACTTAATGGTCGCTCAACACGGCACATTAAACTTTCTGGACGATAGTGTTTACATGGTTTTATCGCTGCCCTCCACAGCATTCGACGCGGCTGACGACGACAAAGATGGTCTCTTGTCGCTGACCGAATTCTCAACTCATCGCACAGAGCTAATCAACATTATTTCAGAGCATGTCAGCCTGAGCACTAAGAAGAAAAAGCTTTCAATCGAGGGCTTAATGGTTTCCCCCGTAACACCGCACGATGCCCCCAAAAATCCAGCTAACCAGATTATTGTTATGGGGCGTTTCGTTCTAAACGATTCAGATGCTGAACTCAGTTTTCACATGGGTTTATTCGGCACTGATGAAAAAGATCAAGTATTAGAAGTGACGGCTTCTCGCAAGAGTGAGAACAGTCAGCAGGTGTTTGAGATGAGCCCTAGAAAGCAAATAATGAAGCTCGACTTTAACTAATACGCCAACGTAGTACAGGCGCTCAATCGTATTTAGCGATCGCATGCTAATTGCAATATCATTCGTTAGCGCAGTTAAGGCTGAACCCTCGTTGATTAAGTACGTTGAGATCATGCGGTTAACGCTAACTAATACTTTGCCCATAATCCGCTGATGATTAGCGAGCACAAAATGCAACGGATACGGGAAACTCGCCACCCGATCACACTACGCCGATTACAGCTTTCGGCTAAACATAGAAACGAATAATATCAGTTACTTGAAATTTCCACATAACCAGCCAAATGCGAATTTTGTATATTCTTAGCTATTGCAAGTATCTTCCAGAAAATTAGCGCCAATCTCAGTGGTGTTTTACATAGATTTGGATTACGGCCCGTGGGTCAAGCAAATTTCTACTAAAGCGTTAAAGACGACCTAATAACTAATAGTGGGTCTAAGCACACGGAACAACATATTAATGCTTTACATACGCTGTAATTGGTAGCACCACTGCCACTAGATACAATATTTGATCTAACCGATACCGGGAACCGTCACACCTTAACCATGCTAAACCTACTTCAGCAGCTCTATTTAAAATTCAATCTTTTATCAATGAAATCTGGTTCCTACATTCTTATACCATTATTGCTTTTGGGTTGTTCTGAAGGTAATTTAAGCGAAACACAGAGCAACGTCTCGCCAACGACAACAAACACTGACTCCAACGAATCAGAGGAACTTCTCGATATAGGTCAAGTAAGCACTATTGAGATCGACAACGTTATTCTGACGTCTTTGCCTAAATCTATTGTATTGGCTGATCAGGCAAAAGTTGATTTGGGCCGTTTGCTTTTCTGGGATCCTATTCTCTCTGGTGATCGAGATGTGGCCTGTGCCACCTGCCACTTACCTGAATTTGGTTATGCCGACGGCCGAGAACGCTCGATAGGCGTTGGTGGTGTTGGTTCTGGCCCTAATCGTGTCGAAGGCCATACCGGCATTGTGACTCGCAATGCTCAAACGATATTAAATACAGGTTGGAATGGCATCAATGAACTGGGCGCGTTCAACCCTGAACTTGCCCCCATGTTTCTCGATAACAGAACCGCCAGTCTCGCAAGTCAGGCGCTCGAACCGATTCGTTCACAAAAAGAGATGCGCGGAGACGTTTTTAGTGAAGATGAAATAGACGTAGAAATTGTCAGCCGCTTAAATAGTAATGCTGAATATCAAACACAGTTTGATGCAGCCTATGGAACTGCTGACATTACTTTAGCAATGGTTGGACAAGCACTCGCGGATTTTCAAACAACACTTATTGCTAACAATGCACCGTTTGATCGTTGGATGCGCGGAGATTCAAACGCCATGTCCTCAGATCAACTTTTAGGTATGGAGAATTTTGTGAGCACCGGCTGTGCCGATTGTCATTCAGGCCCATTATTCTCAGACTTTGAAACACATACAATTGGCGTACCTGAAGCTGATGGTCTTGATATACCCGACAGTGGTGACGGCAACTTTGGCTTTAGGACATTGAGTTTGCGTCAACTTACTTTCACAGCACCGTATTTTCATGGAGGTCAGGAGGACAACTTGGACGACGTTGTCGATTTTTATAATAACCCAGGTCGCTCCGAGAACCCCAATGTTCCAACCAACACATTAGATACTGATTTTCGTAACTTACCAAATGTAAACGGCCGGTTAGCAACCACTATCGTTCAGTTTCTAGAAGCGTTGAGTGACGATGATTTCGATAGAACCAAACCTGAGAACGTGCCCAGTGGCCTAACTGTCGGTGGCTCTGTAAACTAACATCTTCGCCAAGTCTTTTTAACGATATCAAAAAAACGAAATACAAGCACTTTCAGCTCACTACGTTCAAAGTTGTGCGGCTAAAAAACAGAGCGCGCAACTATCTATTATTTAATATTTAACCAAGAGAACATGAAGTTAGAGGTATGGCTGCTAATAGCGGTGGTTGTGTGGAGATTAAGCAAGTATTCCGAGATTTGAAGGAAACAATTTGATGGAGGCAAGGTGATCACGCTACGTGTCAACTTAGAGCCATACAGTCCTCGGATTGGATAACATCGATGTTCAGGGCTATGAAAACAGGAATGCCCACAGTGCCCAAAGAATCATCAGAGATACCCCGCCGGAACCCAGTTTAGCTCAGACCCTAAGCTGGAAAAGCGTACCCGCCGTAACTTCAAGGCTGATTACAAGCTACGCATCGTGCAAGAGGCAAACGCTTGCAAGCATGGGGAGCTTGGTGCTTTGCTTAGAAGAGAAAATCTGTACGCCAACCCGTTATCCGATTGGCGGCGTGAGTATGAAGAGAACGGTCTTGAAGGCTTAAGTAAATCTGCCCCTAGGCCAACGCCCGCGAAATCTTCCAAACTGGCCCACTTGGCTGCGGTTGAGAAGCACCGGCAGCTACTATGCATGTTTTCTAAAAATAGCTGAAATACTGGGTATGGGCAACTCTGTTGTTGCCTGCAGGTTTATTGTACAACTCGTGTTTGTGTCTCGGTTATGCTGGATTGTTGATGGCAGCTGACTACTTTGGAACCGATGTTGAAAATGGGAAAGAAAATGATTCTAGGCAACATCTACTAGCTCAAGCGATAGAGCAGTGTAGCGCAGCAAGTGATTCGCATAGTATAGGAGATACGGAATTACTCAATTGTAGCTTGGGCGCTGATTTGGTTTTGCTTTCAAGCATTACACCGACAAATGGGTGTTGGCTAAAATTATTTTTTGTAAACTAAATATTAATCGCTTTTGATTTTCAGCGGCCAGAGCGCAATAGTCTTAGAAGCGTGCCATCAACATTGGTGCTCACCTGTAAGATCCACTGGCAAGCCTAAGCTGACAAGACAACGACTTTGTCTGGGTTGCCCAGTAAATCATGCAAGCGGCTGATCGCCACTCGGATGGTTGGATTGTATCTGTGTTGGAAGACGGCTATGCATTAAGTGCACTGGGTCTTTGTGCCACAAGGGACATATCCGGGAGCTGTTGGGGGGGGGGCTGGTGGCTAAACGTGTCGACACTGTGTAGTTCAGTTTCGACTCAAAAAAATATTCACGTAAAAACAACGCCAACAGCCCCAATGTAGCAGGAACTGCTTGCACGAACAGCATTTTACGCGAAGTGGTTGCAACACCATAAACACCGGCTACCAGCACGAATAGCAAAAAGCATGTGGCAACTACTGCGGTTCGACTTTCGGCAATGATCCTCGTTGGACTGACCGAGCCGGCCGCCCACAAGCACTGCAGATACTCAATAAAAACACTCGGGATCGATTTCACGATCGCCCTTGGTTCGATGAAGCGGTGGAGTTTTGCGAAAAATACGATGAAAATTGCTTCGATCTGGATTATCAATACGAGACGTTGGAATTCTTCGCCCAATGTTGCAGGAAGCCTTCACACGAGAACCGATATTTGGTGAACGCGACATTCTGTGATCAGTTGTGCTCAAACCGAACTGATCTATTCTGGCAATAAACTATCGATTATGGGAACTTTAAGGCTCCCACCTTCGATGCCATCTTTTTAGAATTTAAAAGTGTGCATTTTCAAAGATGGGAGCCATAAGTGCCGAGAACTATAGAACTGCTAGCGATCTCGAGATCCGTTAGCCGTCGCCTTCGGCAAAGCCATAGGCACCATGTACTTCGCATGTTTTATATATGTTTGTATTTGCACCAGTGCATTCGTCATAACCACGGTTGCCTTTTCCAGAGTCTGTTCCAAAGCCACCATCTAATAAGTCATTACCGTTACCACCTATAAGCGTATCGTTGCCGTATTCACCGAAAAGGTAGTCGTTTCCGTTGTCACCCTTGAGTCTGTCGTTACCGTAGCCACCTTTAATTTCGTCATTGCCGTACCCACCAAAAATTCTATCGTTTCCGTTGTTGCCGTAGATATGATCACCTCCGCCGCTACCAAAGATTGTGTCAGCACTTCCAGTTCCGATTAGAGTGTCTGGAGCGACTGTACCAAAGATATTAGCCGCGTGAAGCTGACTTGACGTTAAGATCGATAACGCTAATGCGGTGCAAGCTAGTACGGTCTTTCTTGTATTCATAATGTTTCTCAATAATCAAAGTTAATTTTTTACATCTTATTTCGGAAATGAATATTCCAAAAATTCTTGAATAGCATTCAATATCTATGAATCATTCTGAGTTCATTGATGCGTCATAGGCTTGAACATCGAATTGAATGCGTTCTCCGAGTGCGTTGTAGTCAGCTTTTTCTAGATCACTCAGAGGAAAGGCTTCAAGAGCTTCCCAAGCTCTTAGCCGAATTAATGCGTTCTCATCATTTTCGATCACGTTATATAAGATGCTTTTGTTCTCGGTGCTTTTGAAATTGCTGCTACCAAGAGACATAACTGCGCGGACACGCGCGTTAAGGTCAGTTTCTTCAATGGCCATAATACGCAATGGTGCTAAGTCTTCATCGCTGCTTGCCCACTCCCCAATTTGGTACGATGCATGGCGCCGAACATTCGCATCATCTCTGTGTAAAGTTTCCTGTAAGACGCGATGAACGCTTGCATAATCTTCTACCGTACTGGGTGCGTTGTGCAGTGCCATCAACGAAAATTGGGTTAGATCCGAATCTGTTTCCTGCTGAATATTCCCTAGAAGCCCATCACGGGTTTCTGACGTTATGCTTTCCATATCAGAAACCATCAGCAACGCGGCTGCGCGCTCTTCGTTAGAGTAGAAGCTTGCGTTGCTTGCTATGTTTAACGCCAATGTTTGTGCCTCTGGCGTCCCTGTTTCTGACAAAACTGCCGCTAGCTCCCGGCCAAGCAAACTATCAGGATCTTGCTCAAACAGTTCGAGCAAGCGGTCAACCATAAGTGGGTTCTCTTTTATGGCATTCAGCAACTCTAGGCGTAACCCAATGTAATCTACATTGGAGCCTAGTATGGGGTGTTCCAACTCAGAGTTATCAGCGGTAATTTTCTCCACCAAAGTTTGGAGTGTGTTTTCCAAACGCTCGCTAGGTTCTAACGCAAAAATGGGTGGCGCTTCATCGGGCTGGTCATCCAACTCAGTTGCAGTCAATTCAATTGTTGTTAATTCTGTCGCCGCCTCATCAGTTTCTTCAATGTTTTGTGGAAAATTCGCACTTGCTTGCAGCTGACTTTGTGTTTGGGGCTTTTTTTGACTGTTCCGAATGACTTCTAGTGGTTCGTTAGAATGCCAAAATATCGATAGGCCGATGGCTATAAGTGATATCGAAGCAAAAGCCCAGTGAAAAGCCTTATTTTTTTTCTTCTTCATTATTTGATCGACTACCTCGATGCGTTGTTAAATGCCGGAATGAAAGAACACAACGCGATCAATTACGGTTATGCAAGAGCTCTCGACAGTATTGAACTTACGAGCTGGTTCGCACCATTGCATTATCATACCGTCATTTCTGTTAAAGTTTACGCTAGTGTCAATTAATTAACAATTTTCAGTTAACTGTCAGAATTGATAGTAAGCAGTAACTCCACTGCTACATAGCCTTGTCAAGTTTATTAGCGAGATCATATTGAACGGCTTATGACAAAGCCTCCCCAAACTGGGTCAGCGGTGTCGTTTCTATTAAGCTCGGCGGTACGGCCTCTAAGAAACATACCAAAGCGGTAGCCGTTACTTATTTCAGTGAGAAACTCTGCCCCAGCGAAATCCGAAGCCCACGCTGGCATCTGTGGTAAAGCCAATGTTCGCTTCCGAGTTTACGGAAAATTGCATGCTTAACCACGGCCCGCCACCTTCAATAATCGTTTTTTGGACACCTAGTGAGTATCGCACCGTGGGTTCGCCACCTTCAGATATTTGGCTGTTCCAAACTTCGGGTAATTCACTGCCGATAACGCTGTGAATACCGCTTTGTATGGAATCGGCTAAGGGTAATCCAAGGGCACTTACGGTAAACACTGATTAATAAGAGATTTTTTCTCAGGTAATACGTACTGGGCGGCATTGGCAATGAAAAACAAACTGGCGTAAGGGTGTAAGCGTTCATTCTAAACCGTTCTTCCTTCACTAGGTTTAGCTGGTTATTGTGAATTCTCCAACTACAGGAGAATTCAATGTCTACCTCTCGTCAATACATCCGCCGCTCCCGCGCACAATGGGAAGAGCTAATTGTGCTTCAGCTAAGCTTCAGGTTAAGCGCACCAAAGTTCTTTGAAAAAGCAGGCGTTAGTTATCAGAGCTTTATGAGCTGGCGCAAGAAAATTTCAACGCCAGAGATTTGATCAAGTGATTCGTATAAGTTCTTAGAGCTCACAGCACCTGACAATATCGCAGAGGCCGAACACTCGACCACATCTAGCCAGTGGCAAGTTGAGTTAGACCTAGGTGATGGCATACAGCTACGTATCGCCCAGCACTGCAAGTGAACGATCATGCTATCACTGTAAACAGGTGTTCGAGTATGGCTGCACATCCAGCCCACAGATATGAGAGAAAGCTATAACGGATACTCTCTGCACTAGTAAAGAACACGCTGGGTGATAGTCCACTATGCGGGAACCTGTTTGTCTTCGTTGACAGGCGTCGTGCTCAGATGAAGATTTTTTACTTTGATCGAAGTGGCTATGCGATCTGGTCCAAGCGCCTTGAACGAGGACAGTTTGTCATACACGACAAAGGATCTATAAAACAGCTATTGAGCTTTGCAGAGCTCCAGTGTTTGTTAGAAGGAATAGAGATCAGCAATGCTCGACACTAAAAGCGTTCTAATCTAGCCAGATAGTGCATCCGGTTGCTACACAATTCACAATGGGTATGTCATCGACATCAAACACAAACGAGAACACCAGCTTGAACACAGTAAACCTGTTGTAGATGGTATCTTCGAGTGGTCGATAGAGCAGAAGCAGACGATGGCGTTCTTGCCGTCGGATCCATTCACCAAAGCATTGAATTATCTGGATGATCGAGCGACCGCACTGCGTGTTTTTTGGAAAATCCTGACGTCCAGATGGATACCAATCACCTGGAGCGAGGACTAAGGCCGATCCCCATGGGCAGAAGATCATGGCTGTTTTGCTGGACAGAGCTTGGAGTAGAACAAGTCGGCATCATTCAGAGCCTGATCACCACATGCAAACTACATGACGTCAATCCCTTCACTTATCTTACTGATGTACTCCAGGAATCTAGATAAATTCGAATAAGGATATTGAGTAACTAACACCACGTTTGTGGAAGCTACACTTTGCAGATGACCCGGTGGGTTCTTGATTTAGAGCTGGATGTCTAGAACAGTCTAGAATGACCGTTAACGCTGAAACTCAGGGTGAACTTGTCAGTGTTATTAACCCACCGCAGGTGTTTTTAGCGGTTCATTGAGCTCATCATTAGATGGGTCTGGAGCTGATACCGCTGAAGCATTACAATGTAATGCTTCATTCAAAGCTGCAGAAAGATGTTAGCTTTAATGAGAGAACCACTCAATGCTTTCACAAGAATTGAGTGGCTCGAAAAAAGATAAATTTAGTTGATAAACTCAAGCATTCTATTTGCATACCTTCTGCCAAATGCTCTCATTGAAGCCGCATTGAAATGCGTACCGTCAATAGTATCGAGCTTTTCGCTTCTGGCCCATTCAACATTAGGTACACCGAAACTTGAGTTGTCTACCTTTCTAATTTCAAAGTTAAACGAGCGGTTTGATCGGTTACGTTCGACCTCTCCTACAATGAACGGTATGGGTCCGAATTCAGCACGGAATTCGTTAATCAAAAGTGCCAGTGAGTTGAAGTACGATGAAGTGAAGGAGTTCTCTTCTGAATTAATGTTGGCTTCACCGTGATGCCATACAATTCCTGTTAGAGTGCAGTTGCAAGCACTCTGTGCATCCCTAACTCTTGTTGCCGTGTCGGTAAACAACTCTTCGCCTCTACGCCACTCTCCGATGCGTGTACCGCCTCTTGCGTTCACAACAAGATTTATTGTGCGACCGGTCCTTTCGTGCATTCTTATGCCAAATTCAAGCCCCATGTTAACGCCTAGATCCTGACTTACGTTCCGGATGTTGGAATAACGATTGAGGGGTTGTTCGGCAACCTCAAAAGAGTTGCCATTGTTAAATAGCAGCACGCTGTTGTCTGGCGAATCCGCTCTTGTGCTTCGGATGTCGGTATCTCGCCCAGCAGCATTTGATTGCCCAACAACTAAGTAGAGATCCTGAGCTACGACAGCCGAGGATGCCGTTAAAGCGATAGCTAAGGTAGCGGTAGGTATAAGCCATTTAAAAATTCTGGCTACTTCAAAAGGCCTTGTATGCACTGTGTTAAAAGCCGATTTAGGGGAGTAAGGAGATGACATAAAATATTCCTGATTAAGTATATGTTTATTGTGCAGTCTAAGTAATATTTTCACTCCCGCCTCTAGCAAGACATACGCTAATGCAACAGATTGGAAAGGGAGTGATCGTACGATTACTTTGCCTGTTATGTAAATGTTCTTACTATTTGAAAATGTAAAGAACAATGTGACTAACTCTTTAATGAAAATAATTTTTAAATGTGAAAGAAAAAAATTAGAACTCTCACTGTAAGTGAACGGAATAGATAAGAGTCCTATACGAACATATTGTAATTACGTGTCCCTAATACTATGTGTAGATATAGACAGCGTTAAGCGAATTACTATAGGAGTGTTCTGTCGAAATAATCTAATTGACTGAGAATTAAAATATCTTACTTCAAAACAGCAGTTGTATTATTCATGAAAGCGAATCCAAAGTTAGTTGTATGAGGGAGGTGATGCATAAAATTTATGCACGTGTTTAAAATAAGCGCAGTGAAAATATGTTTTCGGCGGTGCTGTGAGTTACAAGAGGATATAACTTAGTTGGATATAATTGGAACGACAGGATGTTGCCAAAAATAGTGATGATATTTGCTGCTAAAACGTGTTGCTGAACAAGCTATGTTGCATTTTATGATCGACTGGATTCGTCGATAAAAATTTTGACAAGTGATCTTCCAGTCGATCAACCAGTTTGGTAGTGTTTCAGTTGCGTCGAAACGAACGGCTAATGTTCGCTCTGAGCATAGCCTGTTGATGGTTGATGCTAGACAAGGTGTCGTTGTTGGTTTTTTTTATTTCTTTCTGGACCTCCCTCGACACACACACACACACACACATGGCAGCCTATATCGACTTGTGTTGTTCCTGGATTGCTTTTGGCAAACGGCGCTTAATCATGGATGGGTAACCTTTGTGTTTTTACGTGACGATGATGAGTTTACACGCAACAGTTGGTGCAGTGATGCATACCATGCACTCACAATTCTGACAGGTTGATGTTCGTATTATTCCTTAACTTAGCGCTATGAGTCCAATGACTGGAATTAGTGTGACTTTGAACTCCAATATGCACCAAGGATCTGAATCGTAAACAATGGGGACGGACAGAGCTTGTAATATGGAATGTTCAAAGCTGATCAAGTCCTCGAAGTTTACATTTAACGCCAGTGGGGCGTTAAGTCTGCACATGTTTTTCCGATAAACTTCATCTTGCACCAACTAGAGCCAATCGCCTGCAACTGTGCCTTTATTCACATGCAGAATTGCTGGACACCACGATTAGTACAACTATGAGCGACAGCGTTTGAGACACTTCAGTTAGATGGCATACGGAACTCATTGTCTACAGTGTTTCTTTCGGGGGGAAAATTGACGACTGATAGCACTAACGAAACAATATAGCAAGCATACGTATTGACAAAAAAAGTTTGCTTCATATACTTATGACCCAACGGAAGGCTAGACTGCCGCAAGCGAAACTTCATCGCTCGTGTACCACTTGGAAGGATGCGATCAACTAAGGCTAGATAATCGATGCAAAGCAAGAAAAATATACCTTTTTCGAAAAACATATACACAGCCTTCAACTGGGCTGTAGCACTTTCAGCAGTAACATTCCTTTCAGTAGCAGCAGCATTTGTAGTAGCCTTCACACTAATGAGTGATGCTCCAACGCCCGTTCAAGCGAGCCTTGCAGAAAGCTCGATAAAAAATTCATCTACCCTAGTAAATTTACCTGGTTCATCGCCGCAGCAAGATAAAAAAGCGGCCAAAAAAGTGGCCAAGACCGATGGTTATGAACTTGATGGCAATGCAGAGGTCGCAGACGAAGACG
>JALZWO010000141.1 GCA_023300375.1 Granulosicoccus sp.
ACAAAGCAATAACTGCAAAAAATGCACCGTTATTGTCAGTACGACCCGGCAATGACCCGATCTCAAATCAGCGACTATAATTCAGCCTCCACCGGGACATACTCACCACCGCTTTTTGGTCACCCTATTGTATTGCGCAGCTCCATGTCCCCTCTTCGCTTCTAGGTCATAATAGCCAATATTCTTGGCTAGCATTCAGTCTCGGTATGTGCTGATAACCGCAACTACACCTACCATCGTGTGGACAAATTTGCCGATTTTAGAGACGAAACTAAAACTGCAATTAGCATTGGAGAAACAAAAAATGGTTACTTCCCTATGAAATGCGTGAGTTTAGGTTGAATTTTCCATTAGGATACAATGCCATTAATTTTGATACGACAACAACGAAGATTCCCATGACCGATACTTGCCCACTTTCAGGCTATGCCGCTATCAATGATAGCTCTCTAAATAAATCGACCGCCTTTACGCGTGATGAGCGCGAACAATACGGTTTGAGTGGTCTTTTGCCCTATGCGGAATCCTCTCAACTCCAGCAAATGACTCGTGCTCTGGAAAACATGCGTCGTAAAGGAAACGATATTGAAAAATATATCTTTCTAAACGCGTTGCAGGGGCGCAATGAACGCCTTTACTATCGAACAGTGATAGATAACATCGAAGAAATCATGCCGTTGATCTATACGCCCACTGTAGGCCAGGCCTGTAAGGAATTTGCACATATATTTCGCCAACCGAAAGGCTTCTATATCACCCCTGAAGATAAGGGTAATATTCGCGGCATGCTGGACAATTGGCCGGGAAGCGACGTTCGTGTGATTGTTATCACCGACGGCCACCGAATTCTGGGGCTCGGGGACTTAGGTGCAAACGGAATGGGCATCCCAATTGGCAAACTTGCGCTCTATGTGGGTTGCGCTGGCATAAACCCTCAGCACTGTATGCCAGTGATGTTCGATATCGGTACCAATAATGACGAGGTATTAAACGACCCCCTGTATATGGGCTACCCACATAAACGGCTAGAAGGCGAAGCCTACGATGCGCTGATGGCTGAATTTGTGGAAGCTGTACAAGATAAATACCCGGGCGTGCTGATTCAATTTGAAGATTTTCTTACGCCTAATGCCTACAAACTCATGGAAGAATACCGCGATAAGGTACTCAGCTTTAACGATGACATCCAAGGCACTGCCGCCGTTACATTAGCGGGTGTGTACGCATCAACCAGAATAAGCGGGCATGATTTTAAGGACTTACGCATCATGTTTCTGGGTGCCGGGTCAGCTGCCACTGGCATTGGCGATTTGATGGTTGCCGCGTTTCAACAATTGGGCTTAAGTGAGGAACAAGCAACACAAAAATTATTTTTTATTGATCGAAAGGGGCTGGTTGTCAAATCACGCACCGATCTCATGCCACACAACCTGCCCTATGCACATGACTACGAACCATTAAATTTCATTGACGCGATAAAAACGATCAAACCTCATGTACTTATTGGCGCTACGGGTACTCCAGGAACCTTTACACAGGAGGTTATTGAGGCCATGACGACGCTGAATGAACGCCCAGCTATTTTTGCGCTATCTAACCCGACGTCTCGCGCTGAGTGTACGGCCGAACAAGCTTATGAGTGGAGTAAGGGTCGCGCCATTTTCACCAGTGGCAGCCCTTTTGATACAGTGGACTATGAAGGCAAAACACTAAAACCCGGCCAAGGCAACAACGCCTATATTTTCCCTGGCATTGGACTCGGCGCACTGGCGTGCCGCTCAACAAACATCAGTGACGAGATGTTTCTTACCGCTGCTAAGTCCTTGGCAGACATGGTAAGTGAGGAAAATCTTCAATCATCTACCTTGTTTCCACCACTCACTGATATTCGCGAAGCGTCTTTGAACATAGCCACGGCTGTGGCTGAGAAAGCCTATGAGCAAGGCTTAGCACAAGAGCCAAAGCCCGACAATTTAAGAGACTTTATCGCCAGTCAGATGTACGACGCATCGTACTGACAGCGGCCACTGGGCACCCTTAAACCGGTGCTCAGTGCAAAGCAGAATACGAAAACGTTGCAGGTAAAACACGCTGCAACGGGTAGTATCACTGTAAGGAGCACTATTCTGTTGTCTGCACCCATCGTTCAACAGCAGCAGGCACGCCCACTCTGCTAGGCAGAGTGCTACAGGTAGTCCAGAACAAGGGCCAAGCACTGCACAGTTAATGCATATTGCAGGTTGTAATATCGGCCAAATTCTGGTCTCCTACTACTCTCTACTCTGTCGGCAACGCTAGCTCCTCAATGGCCAAAGATCCAAAAATAATCAGCATCTGCAATTCCAAAGGCGGCGTTGGAAAATCCGTTGTCACCATGATGGTCGCCGTCGCAGTTGCCGAACAAAAAAACAAAAAAGTGTTGGTTATTGACTGTGACTCACAGGCTTCTGTTCAAGCTATGTACGATCAGGAAATTGAACACTACCCGGATCACACACCACTCATTGAAGTGGAGGCCTTGAGTCCTAGGAGGGTTAATACCTTTCTGAAACGATTTGGTAGCGATTACGATGTCATTTTTATTGACATCCCACGAATGACTGACAAAAAGGCCGACAATCCAACCGTCATGTTGTTGTACAACTGCGACGGGATTCTGGTACCGGTTATTGGGTCTGGGGTGGATGCCATAGCCACTCAGGAATTCATGGAAATTCTTGAAGAATGCAAAACCTTCAAAGCAGAGATGAAAGAAGATCTGACCTGCCATGGCTTTATTAACCGCAGAAATTTACGTAAAAGCAACGCAGAAACAGAGACTGAACTCAAGCAGGCTGGTCTTAAAATGTTTAGCAATTCACTTTCTGATTTACGTATTTTTACCACGCCATCAGTCTTCAGCTCGCCTTTGAGCACCGCCGAGGGTAACCGACGATTTGAGCCGTTTTTTAAAGAGTTCTGTAGGAAATTTAAAATATAAGCCAACAGTTAAACGGCATGCCGTAACCCAGTTAAAACATGCATAAATCTCTGCTTATTTTAAAGTTGTTAGCGGTCGAATCTAAAGCCGTTTACCTGAATTTCTCTCTGATGATCTATGAGAAACAATTCCCAAACTACTTTTTTTGCATCGTTTTTATAATGAACGTTCCAACTCAGTAGGTGGGTTTCATTTTTTATTGAATGGTTTGAATATTCTTTAGAGATCAATGTTCCTAGACGATTCAACGCATCCACTGTCTCGTCAAAAATTTCCTCAGTCATCCATTCGTGCAGATACGGAAAGTGTTGAATCAACGCTTCGCGATCTTTGTAGACAAATGATTGGAGGATTTTTTCCAATATTGGAGTACCGACGGACTCGGCATTCTCATCGTTTATTACTTCATGTGTTGTCATGGCAAATTGGCATACGCATTGTGTCTTTATTGATCGATACGATTTTTCACTCAAAATAAAGGTAAGAATCGATTTAAGATGTTTCTATAAGCTAATTAATAGACTTTCTTGAACCGTGCTTTTGACGTAGATTCTATCGCATTAGCCAGACGTGAAAAATATCAAACACCTGACGACCTTCAAGAACAAATCACAATTGACCGTTTATCTACCGTTTATTGAACAGATTTTATTCAACAAAACGAACCTCGTTTCGATTCAAGCAACCAATATCTAGCGCTGTAATAATTTCATCTAAGCCATCCGTTAACGCAGCTGGCCCAGGCTGCAAGATCAACGGAGATTTAATTTCAACGATACGCCCTTCAACCACCGCTGGAATAACGTCCCAGCCAGGGCGTGCTGCGATTTTTTCAGGGCGCACTTTTTTGCCACACCAAGAAGCAATGATTACGTCAGGCATTGCAGCTATAACATCTGCAGATTGAACAATTCGATCTTTTGCTTTTGATTCGCAAGCAAGATTGGCGAAAACATCTACGCCGCCAGCCACCTCAATCAATTCTGATACCCAATGTATTCCCGATATCATGGGTTCATCCCATTCCTCGAAGTACACCTTGAGCCGACCTTGGTCTTTCACTTGACTACGTAGATGTTGCAACCGCATCTCATACCCTGATGCTAGCTCTTCAGCTTGCTCAGTACACCCAACCAAAGCACCCAGCTGCCTGATCATTGCCATGATGCCAGCCAGATCACGCTGGTTGTAAGCCACCACTGTCATACCCTCTCTCAGCAGGGCTGCCACGATGTCTGCCTGAAGGTCGGAAAACGTCAACACCACATCAGGCTTCAACGCCATAATCTTTGGGATATCGGCTGATGTAAACGCAGCTACCCTTGGCTTTTCACTTCGTACACCTGCTGGACGCACGGCAAAGCCTGTTACCCCAACAATACGCGCCTGTTGACCTAACAAATAAAGGGTTTCAACCGTCTCTTCGGTAAGGCAGACAATTCGTTCAGGTGGGAAAGTTCTCATGGACTGTCGATAGCACGGTAGGTTTGGCCACAGTATATCCAGCTCAAAGAGTGATTTTCCTTATATCGTTAAAACCAACTCGTCAAACAAACGCGCACTGCACTAAATTCTGCCACCAAGATCAATCAATATAATGGATCTGTTTTAAGCCGACAGCTATCATTCTAAGCACCTGAAATGTACCATCACCGCTATGACATACTTGATAAGAACCGCCGCCCCCGTACACCAGCAGCAAGTTCTGGCTTTGCTACCTGCCCTATCTGATTTCAACGTACCAGAATACAGAAATCCCGACCATACTTGGCAGGGAGACGCCAAACTTCTCAAAAACTTTTTTGCAGGGACCGCGCCCAAAACTTACGCCTTAGTCGCCATTGATGAAAACTCGGTAGTTCTGGGAGTCGCGGCATACACTATGCGAGAAGAACTACTGTCAGGTGAACCCAGCGCACACCTTGAAGTATTGGCCGTCAGTGGGGAATCTCGTAGACAAGGTATTGGACAAGCACTGATCGATGCCACAGAATCTGCGGCTAAATCAAGGGGCGCTGGAAGTATCACATTACATGTTTTTTCAAACAATACGCGTGCTAGAGGTTTGTATCGAGCGACAGGATATGACGAAGAATTATTACGCTGTTACAAGCCCTTGTAGCAGCGACACCAGTGATTTATTATTTGATGAGCAGTCGATTTGTAATCATAGTGGCAAACCGTTATGTCATTTGATCAACTAGGGTTATCAGTGCCTCTGCTTCGGGCACTTGCAGAGCTAAATTATAAAACCCCCACCCCAATACAAACCAAAGCCATACCAACAGTTTTGTTAGGCAAAGATATTCTGGCTTGTGCTCAAACCGGGTCCGGAAAAACCGCCAGTTATTCACTACCTTTGCTACAACGCCTTGGCAACGGTCAGCGTCCCCGAAGTAATCAGGCCAGATCACTGATACTAGTGCCCACTCGCGAGTTGGCTATCCAAGTTGGCGACAATCTGCAGGGTTATAGCTTGCACACCAGTTTGCGATCTCTTGTAGTGTATGGCGGCGTAAAGATCAATCCTCAAATGCAGAAGCTACGTGGTGGTGTCGATATTCTGGTTGCCACACCAGGGCGACTGATTGATTTACATCAAAAAAACGCAGTACGCTTTCAACAACTTGAAACCCTGATTCTGGATGAGGCCGATCGCATGCTCGATTTAGGCTTCGGCGATGAGTTGAAAACCATACTACACGCATTGCCTAAAAAACGTCAGAACCTGCTGTTCTCTGCCACCTTCAGTGCAGACATCAGAGAGTTGGCCACTACCATCGTTCACAAGCCCGTAGAACTACAAATTGATACACCCAATACAACGGTGCCGTCGATCAATCACTGGTTAGTTCCGGTCGATAAAACACGCAAGCCCCAACTTCTGATTCATCTGATCAAACAGCATGAGTGGTCACGTGCACTGGTGTTCGTTAAAACCAAAAAAGGTGCTGACCGGCTGGTGACAGCGCTAGGTAAAGCCGATATAAAAAGTGCAGCCATTCATGGCGACAAGAGTCAGGCGCTCCGCAGAAGAGCACTCGACAGCTTCAAGCAAAAAACAATCTGTGTATTGGTGGCTACCGATGTTGCCGCCCGAGGAATCGATATCGACCAATTACCGCAAGTGGTCAACCTTGATTTGCCTATTGTTGCTACAGACTACATTCATCGAGTCGGACGCACGGCTCGGGCAGGTACAGATGGTGAGGCTATTTCACTGGTCTGCGCTGACGAACACAAGCAATTAATCGATATCGAACAACTACTCGGCAAACTGATTGACAGACAATACGAACCCGGTTTTGAACCCAGTCATGAAGTTCCAGAATCTCCGTCCCCTCTGCGACCTTCTAAGCCAAAAAAGCCAAAGAAGCCAAAGAAGCCTAAAAAAACAAACACCTTGGCTACGACTGAAAAGCTAAGCCCACATACTACGACAATATCTGGCCAAACAGAGCGTCACCGTAAACACCGTTAACCTTCAGCAAAAACGATGACTAATGAGTCTTCAATACTTAAGATCAAAATTTCGACAATAATCTGGCGAAAGGCGTCTTCATCGAGCGCCACAGCCAGCTCAGAAGCTTAAATTAACACCTGCTTAGCCTAGCCGAAACCACCACCAAATTTAGCAGTTTGGTTTATCGTCTCGAAACGAATACCAATAGCTAAGTAAAGATTGGGATACAATCCAAGTATTGTACTATCACCCAATAGATCATCAACGTCTAAATGCATACACGCTACTACCTGACGCTAGTTTTATGTCTCTTTGCTTGCGCCACTGTGCCTTTCTTTTTGTTCCACCTAAACAGCGAAAAGAACGCCATAGAAGCTACACAAAAAACCGTTTATCACTTTGAGAAAGTAGCGGGGCCTATCCAACCTATCCCGCGCAAAATAGAGATCGATACTCGCTGGGTCAGTTTGGGTAAAGCACTTTTTATTACCCCACTTCTGTCAAAAAATAATACGATTTCCTGCTCCTCATGTCATCTGATTGACTTTGGAGGAGATGACGGCTTCCCTGTGTCAACAGGAATAAATAATGCCGAAGGTACACGCAACTCTCCCACAGTGCTTAATTCGAGTTTTAATTTCAGGCAGTTCTGGGATGGACGTGCTAGCTCACTCAGCGATCAAATATCAGGGCCAGTGCATAACCCCATAGAGATGGGATCGTCATGGGCAGAGATTATCGAAAAACTAAAAAAGGACAGCTACTTTAATAAATTATTCCATGCACTCGACCCACAAGGCGTTACCAGAGAAAATATTGTAAAGGCCATTACTGTATTTGAAGAATCGTTGATCACACCCAACGCGCCAATCGACCGTTATTTATTAGGAGACAATAACGCTCTAACAGAACAACAACAACGTGGACTTGAGCATTTTATAAATCATGGCTGTACAAGTTGTCACCAAGGTATCAATATCGGCGGCAACATGTATCAAAAACTAGGCAGAGTGAACACAATCCCTGAAATATTAATTGAAGATCTCGGTAAGTATGAGTTAACCAAACAGGAACAAGACAGAAATGTATTCAAAGTGCCCAGTTTGCGCAATGTTGCTGATACCAGTCCCTACTTTCACAATGGTGCCGTTGATGATTTAACTCAAGCCGTGACTATTATGGCGAGCTCTCAGTTAGGCAGAGAACTACCTGAGGATGAGATCGAAGATATCGTTGCGTTACTGCATGCCTTTAGTTCGAAAGTCATTGAGGTGCAGTAACTTGAAACTTCCTAATCTCTTACCAGAATTTGTTTGTTTGATGCTGTTCACCCTTTCTTCCTCCCTTTGGGTCATTTCCCTCAAAGAGAATATATCCACTGACACACAACTTAATCCACTATCAGCATTAGAGCAATTGATACCTCAACATAAGGTAGAACTGTTAAACGCCAATTTTAGTGATCAGCAGCACTATGACCAGCTAGCACAACTGCAGTCAGAAGTAGAAGCGTTAATATTTAGGGTTGACGTTAGTGATACTTCAGAACAGCTATTAAAAGATTACATAGAGAGTTCATTAAGCTATATCCAGCTCACCAGCATGTTAAAAACATCGCAGCGATTAATCAGTGAAAACACGCAGCTTGAAAACACGCAGCTAACAGAAGTAATCGATGACATTCGCTTAAAAATGTTCTCCTTTATTTCCACGTCTAACAGAACCGAACATGCCGCATTGATGACGATGCTCAATGGTGTCGATATCAACAATGAACTGCAACCAAACAGACGAGATTTACAACTGGTAAAGCTGCATAGCTTATTCGTACTAGAAAACTATGAGCTCACCGCAACCTACCGGCAAAAATTAATCGGACTGCCCGTTGTAGAAATTATTATTCTGGAACGCTCACTGCTACAACGACAGATACGCAAAACCAACATAAAGAAATTTGCTGGAATTTTTGGAACTATTTTAGGATTGGTGTTGCTGTTTATTGTCGTTATCAAACGACACGAATATGCGTTAATAAATACTGCCGAGCGGCATAAAGAATTTGCCACGAATCTTATGGACATGTTGGGAAATCATGGTGGGGCAGTACAAACTGCACTTACCCCGGATGATGATGGAAATAGACCAAGTTGAATCCAAAAGAGACGTGGCTAACTAGGGCAATTGTCAACGCCGATACAGGTAGAAAGGACTTCCTCAAACGTGATGATTACAGGCTTTTACGCCACTCTACTTGAGCTTCCTTGGTTTCAGCATTAATCACGATTTTCCACAAATCTCCAAAAACGCGAACTTTTCCGTCAGCTTCTTTCTTAGGGAACAGAGTATCCTCTGCATAGTTGTCACCAACGGTTGTATCGATACCAAGACCTACGGTGTCATCATCGCCAGTTGCAGGGTTTCCATCGGTGTCGCTTCCACCTAAAATTTTGTAAATTGTACCACTGTGAGCGGCAACGACTGCCACACTTCCAGCCGGCAAAGCCATGATTGCCGCAGCCATTGGCCCTACTGATTTGCCGTTGCTTGTAAGCTCATTTCCAGGTGAATTAGCTGCATCTGCAGGCAATTGCATTACACCATCATCGATACCATCTGCAGTATCTGTAGGTAAACCTTTTACCTTTTGTGCGGTTGGTACTATCGTTTGGCGAGTACGTTGTTTGTCACTTGATATCACATGAGTGACTTGGTCAATAATGTCGTTTTCTTCAAACCACTTGGCCAGTGCTTGCGCCCGCTCTTCACCTGCTGGATTCAACGCTTCTTCGCAGCGCAATGTACCTTTCTTGTCAGGTGCACAGTTATCCGCACCTTCACTTGTCTGTACCGTTAATTTCTCTGCATGACGCGTCAGGTAAATTACTGCGCTGTCTGAATTCTGATCTTGTGCAATAGCGAGAGGTGCTATTATTGCAGCTAATAATGCAGCGCCTAGTAAAGGAGTAATAGGAGATTTTTTAAAGAGCATGTTCTTTCCATGTTTGATGACGACTGTAGTAGTAAAGCTGCCTGCTGTTACAGTAGTTTATACCCCCTAATGCGTTGATCAAATTCATTTGTATAAAACATTTAAATTTCATCAGCAAATAGGCCGTTTGATATTCTGCATACTGGATAGATTGCCATTGCATTAGTGGCTGCAAACCTATCGACACTCGACATCGAGCATATATCGACTGCAGCGTAGTGAGTAAGATCACTCAAAGCTGCATTTTTTTGCATTATTGATAGGTGTAAATTGCAAAAAGGGTAATAGGCTTTCGCCCACAGTTAGCTGATGCCGTGCGCAGAGTCTCTGGGAAATGCTTGACAAAAGAAATTCTTAAAAACCTGCGTATTCGGACACAGAATGTATACGTGAGATCGGTTCTCATACCTACTCACTTGCGATGGACAAGTACTGCAACGACAACACGAACATTGCTCAAGCTTTTTTTTGCAAGAAATATTAATCAAGCAAGCGTACTATGAAATTTATTGCAATCACTCTATTTCTGGCAACTACTTTTGCAATTGCAGAACCCGTAAAATATAGCGTTGGTATTACGCTGACCAAACCAGCGACACCACCCGTATTTTCAGAGATTGTGGATGAAGGCCACTGCGAAACTCGTGACTTTGAAAATCAACCAGTCACCTGCACGCACATCCCAGAATAGAATTATTCACTCGCGCATTGACTTCATGACGTGCGTAGAAAGCAGCATATCAACACAATTTTTGCCATCAATAATTTCACTACTAACAAAACACAAAGAACATAGGCATGTTGCGCTTGGTTTGTTTAATCTTAGAAACTGAGGCCAAGTGCTAACCTGCCAGCTAAACGCCGCGCACCAATGACGAACTCTGAATTGTGGCAGGTGAGTAATGCTGGGCAACACTGGGCAGCACGCACAACATCTCGTAAAGCAAATTGGCACCTATCAATGCCGTATTACCTGAAGGATCGTACGGCGGCGAGACCTCTACAAGATCACAACCCACCAAGTTCAAACCGTAACAGCCTCTAATGATTTCTAGAGCCTGCCAGACAGTGAGGCCTCCCACCTCCACTGTGCCCGTGCCTGGTGCGAACGCTGGGTCGAGACTGTCAATATCATACGTAAGGTACACGGGAGCGTTACCAATGGCAGCGCGAATACGCCCCATCATGCCAGTGAGCGATTGCCCCCAGCATTCTTCAGCCTGAACAACCGTCCAACCTTGTTTGCGTGACCAGTCAAAGTCTTCTGGTGAATACCCAGTGCCACGCAGGCCAATCTGAAAAACCTTATCCGATTGGAGTAAGCCATCTTCATGAGCACGTCTGAACGGCGTGCCGTGTGCAATTTTTTCACCGAACATCTCATCATTGATATCAGCGTGTGCATCGATATGTATCAATGCAACAGGCCCATGCTTTTTAGCTATGGCTCTGAGCACTGGATACGTCAGAGTATGATCGCCTCCCAGCGTGAGTGGTACACAATCGTGAATCAACAACTCATCATAATGCGCAGTAATGATATCAATCGACTTTTTAAGATCGAACGTGTTGATAGCCACGTCACCGATATCAGCCACATTGATAGCATCAAACGGCGCAGCGCCTGTTGCCATGTTGTAGGGTCGTAGCATGCACGATTCAGCGCGGATCTGCCGAGGACCATGACGTGTGCCAGACCGGTTGGACGTTCCGATATCTAATGGGATACCCAAAAAGCAGGCACCAAGACCTTCAGCACTGTTTTGTGACGGCAAGCGCATCATGGTGGCAGGCCCACCAAAGCGCGCCATATCGTTGCCACCTAGCGGCTGATTGTAAGTTGTATTCATACCCAAGCTCATTCATCCAAAACTGATGTTACTGCACCCCCAGTGTAGCGTTCAACCGGTATCAACGTTTTTCAGAGCATTCATATTAGAAAGCATGTAGAGAATTTCACTATTTTATTACAGCTCTGGCACTTCTCTATGCGCTCTTTATCTGCTTGAGACGGTCAAGCTCTTGTACATTATCTGAAATATCCTTAACAGATTTACGGTAGGTACCGCGCAAGTGCCTCTTTAGATCAGGCGTCACGTCAGAATTGGGGATACCTTTCAACGTACAGAATAACGCCAATGCATAGGTGGCTTCTGCTTCCGAAAGATAAGCATCACGCTGCGCATACGGGTTGTAACAGCTGCTACAACCACCGCGAAAATTGTAGGCACTATTGGCAAACATAAAACCAAATCCGAGAAACACGGCTAACAGCTCGGTAGCCTGAGGCCAGTGATCGATACCACCCGGTGGGGGAACCTTCACCATCTGCCCCATGTGATGCGACACTATATGAGCATAGGTGGCAATCATCCCTTCGGGGTTATTGATCTGTTGCGGGTTATACGGGATGACCAAGCGTTTACTGTTGGCAATGGATTGGTCTGCAATCTGTTCAGGTCCGCGCAATGCCCCATGAATCTGAACTTGTTGAGATTCGGTAAGCTGGCACATACTTTGATCCTGCACCACTGTTGGCCAATGACTAATGCCGGCATATACCTTGACGCGCTCAAAGATAGACTCCGCCATGCCATGAACACTGTTCACAGTTCCTGGAAAAAACTCATTGGTTGGGCGTACCAATACGGTGTCGGAATAAAACAGCTTGGCATCAAAATTCTGTAGAGCCCAGCCATAGGCCGCGAAAATCCACTCTGATGAAGTAGGATCAATGACAGGTTGTGTGTTGAAAAGCCCAAAAGCCATAGTGAGGTTTGGAGATAGTGGTAGATGACATCATCATATCAACATCCTTACCACTCAGTATCCCTGCCACTTCACACAAAGGCGACCCCTTTTATCTGGAATCGCTGTTAACGCTGTGTTGCTAACAGTAACAACCAAATTAACCGCACTTCCTGCCAGTGGTAATCTATTCTTTACCAATCTTACCAACTTGCCCTCTTGAAGCTTTGTCTTGTGCTGGATGATTAGGCAGAAGCATTTTCATGCGTTGGTTGTTCAGTACCAAAACAGTAATAGAATCGATGAGTATTGAGACGTTGGATGTTAGCCCTTCCTCAACAGCAAGACACGTGGTTAATGCCAAAGGGGACACACTAAAAATCCCGGATGGCTGGGCGCTGCTTGAACCCGGCGATGCAGCTCTGAGCCGTCGGATTAAGAAAGATGGGCCTACATGGACCATGAAAGAGAAAAAAGGCCGACGGCTTTTTTCCAAAGGCATTTGGGCCCCTGCAAATAGGATTGCCGAGCTACGCGCAGACTTGGAGCAAGAACGACTCGATCCGTCTTATCAAAAAAAGCTTGATGCTGGACGAAAGCGGCGCGAAAAAGAGCAAGTGGCCTACGCAGCTGATTTTGAAACCTCTGTACGTCAGTATTTATCCTTCGCACCCGCCTACGCTGCACTCGCTGAGGCTATGGCCAAACACATTGCTGACCACGCCACCCCTGTTGGCAGTGGAACGGTTGCTCGCACCAAACGCATTTCTATTGAGCAACGCGCGGAAGCGGCAACCATTGCCTGGATGCGACATCAGACGACCGCTTACGACGATATGGTTATTCCACGTGTTAAGGGTAAGCGCCGCGAAGTTCGCAAACAACTGGCTATGCGGTCTAAGCAGTTGTTGAATGATTATCGTAAGGGTGCTGAGAGATCACAGAGCTGTCCACTGGCCGCGGCCTTAAGAGCTGGCTAGACACCGCTGAGACAAACCTTACAATCATTCTGCAAGCTGGGCAATTAAGGTGTGGCCAATATTACTGGACCACATCCTTCACCTGTAGTTGCACCCTCACCTGTGGTTGCACCCTCACCAGTAGTCACTCCCCCGCCAGTAGTAGCACCCTCACCAATAGTTGTACCCTCACCAGCTATCGAATCATCAACAGTTGTGGTACCTGAACCGGCGGTCGTGGTGCCACCCGTGTTCGTGCCATTTCCACTCGTTGGATCCGCAGCTACTGGGTCGTCGCTGCTACTGCACGCTGCCAGACCAAGTAGGCTTGCAGCGATTACCGTGGCTTTGAAAGTCAATTGATAGTTCATTAAATAGGCTCCATCTTATCGAAAACTGGGTGTAACCCATGAAAGACGAAAAAGTCATTAACGCGGCCACTGCACACAATAAACTATGACAGAATTTAACTTTTTTGATACTAAATTGCTGACACACATATAGATTTTCGCAAATATCACAAATTTATTACCTTTCAAATAGCTTGTTGGAGACAGCGTAATCCTGCCTCTACACCCCACCTCAAGATTGGTAAGGAGTTAGTAGTTTAATTTGCTCGGACGGCGAATCAACAGGACGCGTTTATCGAATAGACTCTTGCTCAACTGATTCGACACCTCACTAAATAGTTGAGTACTGCCTAGGTACAACAACGACGACCTACACCAAAAACTATAAGTAACGGGTTCGCTTTGATGCGCTTATCGCTGTCATCAAAATTAGTGTCTTCGATGAACTTGGAAAGCTGTTCATTGTCTTTAACCGTATGAAGTTAGATTCTTATTACAGGGTAATGCAATGAAACGCTTCTCCAAAAAAATAGTAAAACTAAGCATTGCACTTTTATTGTGCGCATCACCTGCTTTAGCGTTTGACCGTGACTCGTTGATAGGGGAATGGGGAACCGAGCAGCAATGCAAGAGGGAATTAATTACTCCAACGGGCACCAAGCACGCAACGCCCTTTGAGATTAGTCCAGACTGGCTAAGTTATGGTGATGTGTGGTGCCGACTAAACTGGTCAACGACATTACCCTCTAGCACCGATACGTTTGAAACGGTCAAAGCCTTGTGTGGCGAGGATTCTGTTCGCGATTATCAAATCACATTTAAGCTTGCTGATGATGCGCTAACGATAGTCTGGAATCAGTGGCACAAAAATGGCCCATTAATGCGCTGTCCGGTGTGAGCCAATTGCGATTGGCCATTTTTGCAAC
>JALZWO010000142.1 GCA_023300375.1 Granulosicoccus sp.
GCTTGTATGCGTTCTGCAGATGCTGCGGGCGTTGATGCGGTAGTTATTCCTGGGAAAAACAGTGTCGGATTGACAGATGTGGTTCGCAAAGTGGCCAGCGGTGCTGCGGAGAGTGTGCCCTTGTTTCAGGTGGCTAATTTACAGCGTACCCTTGCTGAGCTACAAGAACTCGGTGTTTGGATTTATGGAGCAGCTGGTGAAGCCGACACCAGTCTTTATGACGTGGATCTCAAAGGACATGTGGCATTAGTGTTAGGCGGAGAGGGCAAAGGTTTAAGGCGATTAACCCGGGAACAATGCGATGGCCTGTATCAGCTACCCATGATGGGAACCGTGTCTAGTCTTAATGTGTCCGTGGCCGCTGGAATCAGTCTTTTTGAGGCAGGTCGTCAACGTGTCGCAGCGCGCTGAGACCGCTTTATCTTGTGTTAGCTATCTTGCATGTTCTGATGCAAGAGGGTATTATTGAAAGGCTTTGTCAGCCGACAAGGTCATCTTCCTCGTCTAGCCTTTGCCTCAATTGGCGGGACCCTCGCGGTTCTTCACATTTCAGTGCAATGTCAGGCGTAATCCACAGGGAGCAATTATGCGCCATTACGAAATCGTGTTTCTGGTCCACCCTGACCAGAGCGAGCAGGTTCCTGCCATGATAGAACGCTATCGTGGCATCATTGAGAGTCGTGAGGGTGTTATTCACCGTCAAGAAGACTGGGGTCGCCGCCAACTAGCCTATCCGATCAACAAGATCTACAAGGCACACTACACATTGCTGAACATCGAGTGCTCACAAGACGCGCTTGACGAACTCACCAGTGCTTTCAAATTCAATGACGCTGTTATCCGTCACATGGTCCTTAAGCAAGATGGCCCGGTTACTGAAGCATCTCACTTGATCAAGAAAGAAGAAGTACGTAGTGATGATGAGCGAAAGCCTCGTGCAAGCGAGAGCAATGCTGACGACAGTGGTGATTCTGCAGAATCCGCCGCCCCCGCAACTTCAGACTAAACAATCGACCGAGGAGACCTCACATGTCACGTTATTTTCGCCGTCGTAAATACTGCCGTTTCACTGCCGAAGGCATCACTGAAATCGATTACAAAGACCTAGAACTGTTAAAGGGCTTTGTGACTGAGACAGGAAAAATTGTGCCAAGCAGAATCACTGGTACTAAAGCACGATATCAGCGTCAGTTATCAACAGCTATTAAGCGCGCTCGTTATGTGGCATTGCTGCCTTATACCGATCAGCACTAAGTAAAATTCTCAGGGGCAGGTCAAACTGCCCCTAGTTCACCGTTTAAACCATTTATCATGATAGCTCTGGCTCGTCTGGCTGATAGAGGGCCTTTAATGGCAGGAGCGCTCGCGGCAGGTCTTTTACTTGCGGCACTCTGGGTTCCTGCCCTTGTTGTCTCTACAGGTGCAATGGGTTTGGTGTTTTTTGCCAGCCTGCTGTCTTTGGCTTGCCTGATTATCAGCGCATCAGTGGTTTCATTTGTCGCGCTCCGACACGCTGAGGCAGCTGCTTTTCGCGTGGTGGGGGGATGTTTGTTATTGCTGGTAGTGGTTTCGACAGCGCTGTATGGTTCTGTGCTTCACATACCCACTATCGTGATTATATGCTGGCTTCCAGCCATTATCGCTTCTGTAGTCTTAGTGCGCAGTATAAGACTCGATTATGCGGTACTAGCGGTGGTCGGCTGCGGTGTGCTGTCTGTGGTTCTTCTGGTAGTGATGATGGGTGATCCCACGGCCTTCTGGAAGGCGCAGTTTGGTGGAATCGGAGATGCTGCCACGCTGCCAGACGCTGCAGGTTCAGGCGAGGTTCTTAGCGAACAACAGCGTGAAGAATTTGTCACAGTCATGGCTAGTATGATGACGGGAGCTATGGGTATATCGGTTATGAACATCGCGTTTGGTGCGTTGTTTCTAGCTAGGTCATGGCAGGCTGCCTTAGTCAACCCTGGTGGATTTCAAAAAGAATTTCACGCTTTGAGTTTGGGTAAAAATGTTGCTGTAGGCGGTATTTTAATTATCCTCATGTCCTTCGCCATGGGTGGACAGTTACCTAGAGCGATAGCGGTGGTGGTGATTTTTGCTTTTTTCCTCCAGGGCCTTGCGGTAGCGCATGCGCTGGTAAAACAACGCGGTATGCATCGATTTTGGTTACACGGCATTTATTTTTTGCTGGTGTTGCCTCACACGTTGCTATTGCTCGCGGCATTAGGACTGGCTGATAACATGTTCAGTCTGCGCCGCTCTGAAAAACAGTAGTTAATTGAATTTAATGGGAGATATGTCATGCAAGTCATATTGCTTGAAAAGATAGACAAAGTTGGATTGCTCGGCGATCTAGTAGATGTGAAAGCTGGTTTTGCGCGCAACTTTCTGTTGCCTCAGGGCAAGGCAGAAATGGCTACGCCTACAAACGTGGAAGCTTTCCAACAGCGACGTGCAGAGCTTGAGAAGCAGCAAGCACAAGCTTTAGCAGAAGCTAACTCACGCAAAAGCACCCTTGATGGCATGATGATCAGCATCACGTCGCGTGCGGGTACAGAAGGTAAGTTGTTTGGCTCTATCGGCACTGAAGAGATTCGGATTGCATTCGAGGCTGCTGGTCAAACAGTTGAGAAAAAGGAAATTCGCTTACCCGAAGGTCCATTACGAAATGTTGGAGAGCATCCAGTTGTTTTACATCTTCACGCTGATGTTGATTCACAAGTTGTTGTCAATGTCGTTGGTGAAGAGGTTTAACACCTGATATTAAAAGCCCAGGCTCGCCTGGGCTTTCGGGTGTAATCTGTTGTCTTTTTGAGGGTGTGCGATTGCGCTCACCGGTCTTGATTGACACACTCACCGATGCTGGAGCAGCAGCCTGATGGTTCATACACCGGACGAATTCGACGGCCCGTATCCTACCGACCAAGACGAATATGGTGTGTCGTTCGACGCCTCTCCTGAAGATTTTGGATTTGGTCCTGCCGATTTTCCAGGCAACCCACCTGCCTATCCGGGCGCCGATGCTGCAACGCCTTACTCAAAACAAGGGTCAGGCCAGTTTTCTGGAAAAAACGGCAAAAATGGCAAGAACGGTAAGTTTGGTCGAAATACTACCGAAGAATTGCTGGATACACTCGCTCGTCGAACAAACAACGCCCCACCGCATTCGATAGAAGCTGAGCAAGCCATACTGGGTGTTCTCATGTTGGAGGCTGGAGACACGTTTGATAAAGTGTCTGAGACAGTGGTGGAAAGCGATTTCTATCAACTTAATCACAAGCTAATATTCCGTGCCGTTTCGGCATTAGCGATTGAAGGACGTCGTCCTGATGTGGTGACAGTCACCAACTGGTTGGAAACTCATGGTGAATTAGATGACTCAGGTGGTCTGATTTACGTTGGGGCACTTGTCGAGGTGGCCCCTAGCGCTGCCAACGTTAAGGAATATGCCGATATCGTGCGAGAGCGTTCGGTATTACGGCAACTTATTGCAGTTGCCAACGAGATTGCTGATAGCGCTTACGATTCAGATGGCCGCACGTCCAAGGATCTTCTTGATGCAGCGGAGACCAAAGTCTTTGCGATTGCAGACCAAACAGCGAAGAGTGGTAGCGGTGGATTTCATGACATCACAGGTGTTCTTAAGGGGGCGGTAGAACGCATACAGCTAATGTTTGAATCGGACTCGTCAATTACGGGTCTATCGACAGGCTTTACCGAGCTGGATGAACAAACCAGTGGGTTGCAACCATCGGATCTGGTTATTGTGGCTGGTCGTCCTTCTATGGGGAAGACAACCTTTGCAATGAATATTGCAGAGAATGCCGCCATGGAGGCCAACGCACCAGTTGCTATATTCAGTATGGAAATGCCTGCTGAACAATTGGGCATGAGGATGATTTCTTCACTGGGTAGAGTGGAATTACAAAAGCTACGAACAGGCAATTTATCAGAGCAGGATTGGCCAAGGATAATATCTGCCATAACGTTGCTCAATCAAAAACATAACGTCTATATTGACGATACACCTGCGCTAACACCCACTGATCTTCGTGCTCGCTCAAGACGTTTAGCTCGTGAGCACGGTTTGAGCCTGATAGTTATCGATTATCTACAGCTTATGCAGGTCTCTGACAGCCGTGAAAACAGGGCGACTGAGATATCCGAAATATCTCGCTCACTCAAAGCTCTGGCCAAAGAACTGAATGTGCCGATCATTGCTTTGTCGCAGTTGAATCGTAGTCTTGAGCAACGTCCTGACAAGCGGCCTATCATGTCAGATCTTCGTGAGTCGGGTGCGATCGAGCAAGACGCCGATGTCATCATGTTTATCTACCGAGACGAGGTTTACAATCCTGATGATGAGGCCAGTAAAGGTCGGGCTGAGATTCTCATACGTAAACAAAGAAACGGCCCGATAGGCGCTGTTAACCTAACGTTTCTTGGTAGGTACACTCGATTTGAAAACTTCTCTCCAGAGATTGTGACCGGTGAGTTTTCGTAAATTGTTTGGCTTTGATCGAACGTTCCCTGCTGTTGTATTGATTATTTCGCCTTTGACGAGAGGTAAAAGTCATGTCGATTAAGGCCTCGACGCTCGATGAGTTAGCCTCCAGAGAACAAATACTGAATAATCGGTCTGTCCGTATCGACATTAGCTTGGCAGCAATTCGTGCAAATCTGAGCACTGCTCGCCTGAGTAGTGGAGGTGCCAAGCAATTTGCCACGATCAAGGCTGACGCTTACGGGCATGGAGCAGTAATGGTTGCGCAAGCGCTCTCACCTTCTACTGAATGTCAAGATCAACCAACAGCACAAAGCGCAGTCGAGGATAGTAGGCAAGATAATGAAAGCTATGCCGATGGTTTTGCTGTGGTCAGCTTGGACGAAGCGCTTCAGTTGCGCTCTTCAGGCATCCGGCAACCTATTCTTATATTACAGGGGCCGCAAAGTCCTGATGCCTGTGTAGACATGCTGCACTATGATCTTTGGCCAGTTATCCACGATATGGGTCAATACGAATGGTACCGGCAATTCAAACACCGGGGTGAGCTTCGGGCTTGGTTGAAAGTGGATACCGGAATGGGGCGCTTAGGTGTACAACCCGATCAAGCTATAGCGATACTGTCTGCCAAAGAAGGTATTCATTGGACCGGCTTGATGACACATTTTGCGTGCGCTGATGAGCCAGACAACCCATTCACTGGTCATCAAATCGAGCAATTTTTGTCTGTGTGCGCCAATGTTGAACAGAGCGACTCGCTGCAGCAAAGCATGGCTAACTCTGCGGCTGTGTTGGCTTGGCCACAATCCAACTCCGATTGGGCGCGACCCGGAATCATGCTCTACGGTTGCAACCCGTTGGATCGTAATCTGCCCGAGGGAGTCCGGCTGCAAATGGCAATGAATGTCAGTGCACCCCTGATTTCAGTGAAAGTATTAGCCGCGGGTGCGGGTATTGGGTATGCACAAACATGGCGCTGTCCAGAGGATATGCCCATAGGCTATGTCGCATTGGGCTATCGGGACGGGTTACCAAGAATTCTGGATTCTTCGGCATGCGTGAGCATCGGCGGGGCGCTTTGCCCTGTGGTTGGCAGGGTTTCAATGGATTCCATAGCGGTTGATTTGCGGTTAGCCGCCAGCGCCAAACTGGGAGATATGGCGACTTTTTGGGGGCCAGACGTATCGATCGATTCACTGGCTAGAGCCGCAGGAACTATCAATTACGAATTACTAACATCTATAAGAGGGTGCCGTCGATACACGAATGAATGATTGGGCAGGTGCATAAGTATCTGAAATCATTAAATATTGCCCACACTTCCTCAATCGCCAGTATGGGCCTCCGCAGAAAAGGTACTGTTAAGTCCATACTAGCGATCCAGAACAGCGCTTAAACGCCACAACGCGCTATTTGTGGTGTTCAGCTGCCCTGATTCTTAAAGACAGTGACAGACGTGAGCGCAACTATTCCGCTGTGTCTGCCGAACTTCTTAACGTTCCAGGTATTGCAGCTTGTCGGATTTGTCTTCCCATTCTTTTGCATCTGGCAACGGCTCTTTTTGAACAGTAATAACTGGCCAGATTGCGGATAGGTCCGCGTTAAGTGCCAAGTAGGCCTCATCTTCAGGTTTCATGTCCTCCTCTGCCACAATAGCGTTGATTGGGCACTCAGGTTCGCAGAGTGAACAGTCGATGCATTCATCAGGATCAATAACAAGGAAGTTAGGGCCTTCGTGGAAGCAGTCCACGGGGCATACTTCGACACAATCTGTGTACTTACATTTGATGCAATTTTCGGTCACCACGAAAGTCATGGGCTTTTCTCTAATATGTGTAAATGGATAAAATATTAAATACTGTGAGATTTGGTTAAATGCCATTGAGTATGTGACATATACCGCTATCATCTTACTAACTTATGTGTAGATCATATCAAATATATTGGGCGTGTCATCAGATAGGATAGTCATCAATCCTTTGAAACATAACAGGTGCAAACCACCTGTCAAACGATAAAACAACACAACCTATACAGGGACGTGGAGCAATAATGAAACAAATTAAAAAGGCAGTATTTCCGGTCGCAGGTATGGGTACGCGATTTTTACCGGCCACTAAGGCAAATCCCAAGGAAATGTTGCCTGTTGTCGACAAACCGTTAATTCAATACGCTGCTGAAGAAGCTGTAGCTGCAGGTATCGATACCCTTATCTTTGTCACCGGACGCAACAAGCGCTCAATCGAGGATCATTTCGATACCGCCTACGAACTTGAACGAGAGCTTGAAGCAAAATCTAAGCAAAAGATGCTCGAAGTACTTCGCAATATCCTTCCCAAGCACGTTAACTGCGTATTTATCCGCCAGTCTCAAGCTCTGGGTTTAGGACATGCGGTGCTTTGCGCTCGTCCTGTCGTGAATGATGAACCCTTCGCCGTCATATTGGCAGATGATCTGATCAACTTCACTGACAAGCCTTGCTTAAGACAGATGGTTGATCTTTTCAACTTCCAACACTGCTCTATTCTGGGAACAGAAACCATTCCCAAAGAAGACGTCAGTTCGTACGGTATTGTTGATGGGGTGAAACTTAAGGAAGGCTTGATGGAGGTCTCGGGGATTGTTGAAAAACCAAAAGTTGAAGACGCTCCCAGTAACAGTGCTGTTGTTGGTCGTTATATCCTGACCCCAAACATTTTTGACCTACTTGAAAAAACTCAAAAAGGCGCTGGCAACGAAATCCAATTGACGGACGCTATCGCTGAATTGCTCAAGGAGCAAAGAGTACTTGCCTACAACTTCGACGGCCGTCGATTTGACTGTGGTAGCAAGCTAGGGTACCTGAAGGCACAAGTGGAGTTTGCACTCGAGCATCACGAGGTGGGCAGTGATTTTCGTGCTTATCTTAATGAACTCAATGCTAGAGAAAACCAAAAAATTATCCAGATGAAAAAACCGTCCTAATAAATTTTTTTTGGAAACCTTTCAAATCCAATGCATTTGTAGGGTAGTTGCGAGGTAAGGTGTCGCGTCATGGCTAAGAGCGCACCTTATGTCGCATCTGACAAGCAACTCAAAATCAGTATGGGCAATTTTCGGGGTGTTCTTTTTTGAATCCTCGATAATCGGGCAATGGATACCGCGTATCCCCGATATCAAGTTCAATTTAGAGTTATCGGATGGCGAGCTTGGCCTTGCTCTGCTTAGTATGCCGCTAGGCACAGTCCTTGGCTTAGCTGTATCGAGTAAAATTATCGAGCAGCTAGGGCTACGTGGCGCTTGCCGTTTGTTTTTACCTTTGTGGGCATTGCTGTTTATCGCTCCCGGATTTGCAACGACAATGGGCCAACTAATGGCCTCACTTGTTGTCAGCGGTGTTGCCATCGGCCTCATCGAAACCGCAATGAATACCGAGGCTGCAAGGCTGGAGACCGTTAGTAAAAAACGCCTGATGTCTCGTTGCCATGGATTTTGGAGTATTGGAACCATGGTAGGAGCTCTATTGGGTGGGCTTATTGCCCAGCAGGGCGTTTCAGTTGCTATGCACTTTGCCATAGTCATGCCGTTGATAGCGATGGGTGGCTACTACGTGGCAAGTGCTTTGCCTGTCATTCCAACGGTTGCTGACTCGTCGGATAGATCGTCGAACCCACCGACGAATAACTCGTCCGCTGCTGCCACAGCATTGGACACCGTCGGATTGTCAGTTGATAAGGCGCTATTAACATCCAAGCCTACGGACAAATCACGACTGATCACTTTGCCTTCAAAGGCGATACTACTGCTATGCATCATGCCACTGGGTGTCATGATGGTAGAGGGCGCGTTCATCGATTGGTCCGCTGTATTTATGCGTGACATCATGTCTGCTAGTCCGCTGACTATTGCAATTACCTATTCTTTTTTCTCAGTTGTTATGGCGGCTGTCAGGCTCAGTGGTGATGCTATTTCTGAGCGCTACCAAGAATCCACTATTGTGCGTTTTTCGGGCATGGCCGCCATGATCGGCATCGGGCTATTTGCACTGGCTCCGAATACTCTTTGGGCATTTGCAGCTGCCGCTATTGCAGGGGCAGGGGTTGCTATTGTCTTCCCTTTGGCAGTGACTGCCGCTGCTAATCGGCCTGGTCGATCTTCTGCAGAAAACGTGGCTGCGTTGAATATGATTGCATTTAGCGCTTTCCTTGTCGCGCCGCCTTTGATCGGGTTTCTGTCGGAGTGGATAGACCTGAGGTATGCGCTGTTGGCGTTGGTACCGTGTGCTCTATTAACAGTTGTGCTTGCTAAAGAAGTGCGCTCTAGTCCTCAAATTAAACACTAACATCGATGATCTCACCGACCGACTTCGGATCAACTCATCGTTTTCTTCTGTGTTTATCGTGATGTCTACTTTGGTGCGGGAAAACTGGCTTTTGATTTCATGTCTGGATAGATGAATCGAACCCACCATCGCCCAGGTAGGGTGCGTATTTCGATGTTGTACTTTTGCACAGCTGATCTGTAGTTGCGACGAGCCAGAGCGATACCGTTTTCTATACTTTCCAGTTGTTGCTTTAGAGTGAGAAAACTTTGGTCGAATTCCAGATCAGGGTAGTCTTTAGCGATGTTCATCAAGCTCTGTAATGCGGCTGTCAGGGCTTCTTGATTTTGCTGATATCGCTCGAATGCGTTACGGTCTGTTAACGATTCAGGTGAGATAGACATTTCTAGTATTTGAGCTCGCGCCTCGTTAAGCTCGTTCAGGACTTTATTTTCCTGCTTGGCAAAACCTTCCACTGTAGTGATCAAATCAGGGATGAGATCGGTTCGGTTTTTATATTGGTTTTGCACATCGGACCAACGGCCGTTAACCGCTTCATCATAAGTTGGGATGTTATTGATGCCGCAACCGGACAGAAACCCTGTCGCTACAAAAACAGCGATGAGGGCAAACTTACTTAGTCGATGATGAGAAATCATGAAACTTTCTATCGTTTGAATAGCGCAAATGTTATCAGAAGTGACGTGGCTAACAGTTAATCTGCCTGTGTAAGCAATTAAAGAGTATGTCGTTGCCTGTCAGCTTGCATACACAGGTAAAATGTAAAAATGCTTTCATTTAATGATGTTGCCTGTCGTCGCGACGGTAAGCTTTTGTTTAGCCAGATCAGTTGTGTGATTCATGCTGGACAGAAAGTGGGTTTGACCGGAGCCAATGGCTGTGGAAAATCGAGCCTGTTTGCCATGATACAGGGTCACCTTGAGCCAGATACGGGTAGTATCACGCGCCCGCAAAACGTGGGTATTACTCACGTGGCGCAGGAAATGCCCAATTCAGATTCCTCGGCGTTAGATTACGTTGTTGATGGGGACCAGATGTTGCGCAAGTTAGAGGCTGCGATCAGTGCTTGTGGGGATCAAGACGGAGAGCGAATAGCAACACTCCTGGGGGAGTTTGAACAAGCGGGCGGCTATACCATCACTTCACGTGCAGGAGCATTGCTGCATGGTTTGGGGTTTTCAATCGACTCGCACAGTAACCCAGTATCCAGCTTTTCCGGTGGGTGGCGTATGCGCCTTAACTTAGCCCAGGCGCTTATCAGCCCCAACGAGCTTCTCATGCTTGATGAGCCGACTAACCATCTTGATTTGGATGCGGTGTTATGGCTAGAGACTTGGCTAAAGCAACGTGAAGGCACGCTGATTCTCGTATCGCATGATCGTGAATTCCTCGATTCAATCACTAGCAACACCTTCCATATTGAATCTAAAACGGGCAATCTGATTACGGGCAACTACAGTGCGTTCGAGCGTTGGCGTGCGGCTCGTATGGTCAGTCAACAAGCCTTGCACGAGAAGACCGAAGCCAGACGAAAAGAATTACAAGGATTTGTTGATAGATTTCGTGCTCAGGCTACCAAGGCTCGACAAGCGCAGAGTCGCCTGAAAATGTTGGAACGGCTGGGTGATACTCAGGCTGTACAAATAGAGTCGCCGTTTACCTTCTCTTTTAAAACTCCAAAAGCGATGCCAAGTCCCTTGGTCGTATTGGATAAAGCTGATGTGGGTTACGATAAAAACATCATTTTAAAAGGCATAGATTTCACTATTCTTAGTGGTGATCGTATTGGTTTGCTCGGTGTTAATGGTGCAGGTAAATCAACACTAATTAAATCGTTAACTGGCGATCTTGCGCTCAGTAACGGCGAACGCACTCCAGCTCAGAAGTTAAAGATAGGCTACTTCGCTCAGCATCAGGTTGATCAATTGCGTGGTGATCAATCAGCACTACAAGCATTAATAACTCACGACAAAACGTTCTCTGAGTCGGAAGCTCGAACTTACTTGGGCGGCTTTGGTTTTCATGGTGAACAAGCCTTGCAGTCTGCAGCTACGTTATCAGGTGGTGAGCGCGCGCGCTTGGCGTTGGCGCTCATTGTGTCTTCTCAACCGAATCTATTGCTCCTCGATGAGCCTACCAATCACTTGGACATTAACATGCGTCAGGCGTTGGCCAATGCGCTTGTATCTTTTGAAGGTGCGCTAATAGTTATCTCGCACGATCGCACGATGTTGCGATCAGTTGTCGATGAGCTGTGGCTAGTGGCTGATGGATCGTTAAAACCCTTTGATGATGATTTAGATGGTTACGCTAAGTGGCTAGCAAAGCGTCGTGCTTTGGAAGCGTCAAAATTGTCAGACCCAAAGAACCAGAAAGCGAGTGCAGATTCGAGCCAAGCAGCCTCAGCACAAAACAGCACTGCAGACAACGAACCCAGTGTAGCTCCAGTCCCCGAATTGTCTGCTGTGGATCGCCAGCAACAGAAGCGCGAACAAGCTGCACTTCGAGCACAGCTTACGCCGCTTAAAAAAGCCGTGGCTTCTCATGAGAAAAAACTTGAGGGTGCCAGCAAAGAGCTTGATAAAGTCAGAGAAGCCTTAAGTGCCGATGACATTTACAGCGAACAAAATAAACAACAGCTCGCCACACTTCTTAAACAAGAAGGTGAAGCGCGTGCGAAAGTAGACTCTATCGAAGAGCTTCTGCTGGAGAGTATGGAAGTGCTAGAGAAAGCTGGCGGGTAGGGCCTGGAAGCTGAGTTGTCAGCATTGAGAGGCCAAACTTACGCGCGCGTGGCCCCAACACTGATTCTTTTTCGTGGACTCCTGTGCTCATGTAGGCGTATGAGCTGACAAGACGGTCTGTGAGTAACATTGACTCGATGGTGGATAGAAATATAAGTCAACTTAGTTCAAACTAGACATTGCGGTGCATACCGTTGTGCCAACGCTGCGTCTATCTGGAATTCATTTTGATGAAATTGAACAAATACCATTGTGCCAAGCCCCTTTTATCGTCCCTCGCCACCACTTTATGTGTGGCAGTAGTTATGGGGTCACCGGTTTTTGCTAGCTCGCTAGACGATATTGACCAACTTGATCAATCTCAATTTAAAGAACTAGGAGAGCAGTTGGGTGCTGCTACTAATTACAAAAGCGTCTCACCGGCGGAGAATCTAGGGATAATTGGATTTGATGTGGGTCTTGAGGTCTCGGCGACTAACGTCAATCAGGATCTCTTTGATCTGGCCAGTAGTGGCAGTGTTGACGAAAGTCAGCTTATCTTTGGTCGCATACATGTCCACAAGGGCCTGCCGTTTGGCATTGACCTAGGTGCCTCATTGGGCAACGCACCCGGAATAGAAGCCACTGTCGCTGGAGCGGAGTTGCGATACGCTATCATCAAAGGCGGTGCGGTTACTCCTGCATTGGCGATTAGGGCAACCTATTCTCAATTACTAGATCCAGAGGCGTATACATTAACGAATGCAGGAGTTGAGCTTGCGGTGTCAAAGGGCTTCTTGCTCCTTACCCCTTATGCAGGTGTCGGCATAGTAAGAACATCCATAGACACCGAGAATGATGCGAGCAGTTTGCAGGAAGAGAGTTTCAATCAAACCAAAATTGTTGTTGGGGCAACGGTAAACTTTGGCTTAGCCTGGACTGTGGAAGCTGAACGTACCGACGACACGGCGACTTACACGGCGAAAGTAGGGATTCGCTTCTAGTGGGCGAGTCAGATTCCAATAACTCAGAATCCATTAAAAAAGGGTTGGGTGTTAGCGACAACGCAAATACCCAAACAGAAGGCCAGAGAGGTACGGGTTTCTGGAGTGTAGCCCACAGCATAGGAGCAGGTTTGCTGGGTGTGCAGTCAAGTAAAAACCGTGAACGCGATTTTACTCACGGTAAGCCAATGCACTTTGTCATTGGCGGTGTGGTTGGCACACTGTTGTTCTTGTTAGTTATTTGGTTGCTTGTACAGTACTTATTAGCAACGAGCTAGTGGGTAAGTCGGCCTCGCAAGGCGCGCCCCGAAACCCGCGACCAACGTTGCCCAACCAGCAAGGCCCGACCAACGTCGGGCCCTGCTGGTTGGGCCTATAGCCTAGTTACATAGCGGCGATCTTCTTTTGCTGTGTCTCAAGCTGTGCAAGGGCCGAGCGCGCATCATCAAGTTTCTGTTGCTCAATAGCAACCACTGCTGCTGGTGCCTTGTCAGTGAATCCCTTGTTTGACAACTTGCCGTTTAGTCTGCCCACTTCGGCGGTAAGCTTTTCGGTCTGTTTTTTAAGTCTTGCAAGCTCCGCTGTCTTGTCAATTAGGCCCGCCATAGGGATAAGCAATTTGAGTTCATCAACCAGAGCAACAGCTGATTCAGGCTCCTGATCATCACTCGACAGTACAGTCATACTTTCCAGTTTTGCCAGAGACATGAGCAATGGGCCGTGGGTCTCCAGTCTGAGCGTATCCTTAGCACTGGCTTGGGCAAAGAGCAGGGGAAGTTTCTTGCCTGGATTAATATTCATTTCGGAGCGGATACGTCGCACCCCCATAACAACCTGCTTGACCCATTCAATATCATTAACCGCTTGTTCATCAATTTTAGCGGCGTCGCTAATGGGGTAGGGCTGCAGCGAGATAGTGGGCCCCGACTTAGCTGCTAGCGGTGCTACTTGTTGCCATAATTCTTCGGTGATGTAAGGTATAAACGGGTGCGCTAATCTTAGGGTTGATTCAAGTACACGCACCAGAGTGACCCGTGTTGCCTGTTTTTCATCTTCAGTGCTATCGCCCGTGAGTATGGGTTTTGCTAGTTCTAGGTACCAGTCGCAGTACTCGTTCCATATGAATTCATAGATAGCGGTGGACGCCAGATCGAAGCGATAGGCGGCGATGTGCACTGCGACATCAGCTTCAGTTTTTTGCAAAAGACTGACTATCCATCGATCGATAACATGACTATTTTCGGGTACATAAGAGGGGTCCATGCTCTCAGTATTCATCAGCACATAACGACTGGCATTAAACAACTTGTTGCAGAAATTTCTGTAACCTTCTACACGTTTAAGATCAAATCGAACATCACGACCGTTGCTTGCCAGTGACGCAAATGTAAAACGCAGCGCATCGGTGCCAAATGCTGGAATACCATCGGCAAATTCTTTACGCGTCTCTTTTTCGATAGATTTGGCTTTGTGGTCCTGCATCAAGTTAGCAGTACGTTTCTCAACCAGTGCTTCCAATTCAATACCATCGATGACATCCAGAGGATCAAGAACGTTGCCTTTGGATTTGGACATTTTTTGTCCATTAGCATCACGAACCAGACCGTGCATGTACACATCTTTGAACGGCACTTCTCCATCACGAAAATAGGTGCCGAACATAACCATTCGTGCTACCCAGAAAAAGATGATGTCAAAACCTGTGACCAATACCGATCCCGGATAGAACTCTTTTAATTCTGTCGTATCGTCTGGCCAACCTAGAGTACTAAACGGCCACAGTGCTGATGAGAACCAAGTGTCTAGAACATCGTCGTCTTGTCTGAGCGATACGCTGTCTTCCAGTTGGTATTTTTTGCGTACGTCAGCTTCGTCTTTACCCACGAAGATACCGCCGTTATCGTCGTACCATGCAGGTATACGATGGCCCCACCAAATTTGTCGGCTGATGCACCAATCTTGAATATTATCCAGCCACTGCTTATAGGTGCGGGACCAAGTTTCTGGAACAAATTTGATTCTGCCATCCTCTACAACATCCAAAGAGGGTTGCGTGATTGCAGTATGACCACCTGGTCTACCGTCATCGAGAGTTTTACGCGTTAGATCGACGTACCACTGATCGGTTAGGTATGGTTCAACAATGGCGCCTGATCTGTCTCCACGCGGCACCATCAGCATGTGGGGTTTGATCTCCACCAGCAAGCCTGCTGCTTCCATTTCCGCAATAATGCGTTTGCGCGCTTCAAATCGATCGAGACCCTGATAGGCCGCTGGCACGTTCGAATTCAACGATGCATCATCTTCAAGAATGTTGATGATGGGTAAATTGTGACGCATTCCAATCGCGTTATCGTTGAAATCGTGCGCCGGAGTGATCTTGACGCAACCTGAGCCAAATTCTGGGTCGACATAGTCGTCAGCAATGATGGGTATCTCTCTTCCGACGATAGGCAGAGTGATAGTTTTACCCACCAGATCCTTGAAGCGTTCGTCTTCGGGATGAACCGCTACTGCTGTGTCACCTAGCAGGGTTTCGGGGCGAGTGGTGGCAATCACTAGTGAACCTGAGCCGTCGCTTAAGGGATAACGGAAATGCCAGAGCGAACCGGATTCTTCTTCATTAAGGACCTCTAAGTCAGATAGGCCGGTTTTGAGTGTCGGATCCCAGTTGACTAGTCTTTTACCTCGGTAGATCAATCCATCATCATGCAATCGAATAAAGACATCACGAACGGCCTCTGACATGCCATCGTCCATGGTGAATCGTTCGCGTGACCAGTCTGCTGAGGCCCCAAGGCGTCTCAGCTGGCGCGTAATGGTGCCACCGGATTGTTCTTTCCAGTCCCAAACCCGTTCGAGAAATTTCTCGCGCCCCAGATCATGACGAGTTAGGCCTTCCTTGTTAATTTGACGCTCTACTAACATCTGTGTGGCTATGCCAGCATGATCACAACCAGGTTGCCAGAGAGTTTTATCACCCAACATTCTGTGATAGCGAATAAGCGCATCCATGATGGTGTCTTGGAATGCATGCCCCATATGCAATGTACCAGTGACGTTGGGCGGGGGAATCATGATGCAGTAAGGAGAACCGTTGCCTTGTGGTTTGAAGTAACCGTTCTCTTCCCAAGTCTGATACCACCGTTGTTCGATGGCTTGAGGGTCGTATGTTTTATCCATGCGCGTAGTGTACTTCAGCACGCCCGTTCAGTGGATACCGACTCAGCGGTAAACCGGACTGTTCAAGGCGTACATTATTAAAGATTGTGATGAGCTAGAGGATAGCCTCGTTCTTGATAAAAACGATAGCGGACTCGCCCGCTTTCCTCTATGTTCGGTTCTTTGTTGACAATTTCTAGAGTTCGTTCGAAACGACTGAAAAAAGAGGGCACGCTGTTATCCAGGTTTATCAACAATTGGCATTTATGACCAGGTTCTGAGCTTGAAAGGAGAACTGGATCGTTGTCAGCTAGGCTGGAGATATGATTTTCAGGGAGTAGTTGATGTGCAACGAAGCTACAGGCGCGAAAATTCCACAGCCGTTCATCAAGTTCTCGCAGCATAGGACGTTCGGTGCTATAAACAAAAACCTGTTGGCCACGTGTGCCAGCTTTTTCGGCTAACTTGCAGGCCAACTCCAGTCGGGTTGGAGCGCTTGCATCTTTAAGCAGATAAAAATCTACTCTTGTCATGAGTTAATCTGGCGGGTGAGATAGTTTAGTAACAACGGAACTGGTCGGCCAGTTGCGCCTTTTTTGTCACCGCTAAGCCACGCTACTCCGGCAATATCCAGATGTGCCCAATGAAGATCTTCGGCAAAACGTGCCAAAAAACAAGCGGCAGTAATCGCACCTGCTGAGCTTCCACCGATATTGGCCATGTCAGCAAAATTAGAATCTAGCTGCTTCTGATACTGATCACTCATTGGCATCGGCCATGTTCTATCACCTGTCACTTCACCAGACTCCACCAATGCATCGATAGTGGCCTGATGGTTACCAAAAACGGCGCTCATGTGATTCCCAAGCGCGACCACAGCAGCACCGGTTAGAGTCGCGATATCGATAACGACAGAGGGTTCGAAGCGTTTTGCGTAACTTATCGCGTCACACAATACCAATCGACCTTCCGCATCGGTATTGAGGATTTCTACGGTTTTCCCAGACATCGTTGTAATGACATCGCCCGGTCTAGAGGCACGTCCATCGGGCATGTTTTCGGCCGCGGCTACGATACCGATGACGTTAATTGCTGGCTGAAGTTCGCCGAGCGCATACATGACACCAAAAACACTGGCAGCACCGCACATATCAAATTTCATTTCGTCCATGCCACTGGAAGATTTGATGGAAATACCACCACTATCGAATGTCACACCCTTGCCGATGAGGACCACCGGTTTACCACTGCGTTTTTTTCCTTGGTAGTTCATGACGATCATTCGGCCGGGCTGATCACTGCCAGCGCAGACCGATAGCATAGCGCCCATGCCAAGCTCTTGCATCTGGGCCTCGTCCAGAATTTTTGTGCTGAAGTTGTCGAATTGCGATGCCATGTCTATGGCTTGGTTCGCAAGGAACTCCGGGTTGCAGATATTGGGTGCCAGGTTACCCAAAGTGCGCGCAACAGCCATCCCATTAGCAGTAGACAGTGCTTCATGTGCCACTTGGTCAGTTTTTTCCAGAAGCTCTTTGCTGCACTGCAGAATGATTTGCAGAAGCTTGTTTTTGTTGGATGATTTATCTGATGTGTGCCATTCAAAAACATAGGAGGCTGCACCAATTTCACGAACCAGATGCTCTGCCATAGCAGGGGCAGCTAGCGAGTTAATGACAACGCTGGTCAGGCAATCACTAATAGCTACGGCGGCTGGTGTGTCGATGAGCTGCTTAGCTGCGGTATTACAAGCTGTATGCCATGTGTTCTTATCAGCCTGTTCTCTGCTGCCCAACCCAATGAGTATGTGTCGGGTGTCCGTGGTGCCGTCAAGCCCATGCAGTGTCAGTGCCTGACCAGATTTGCCTGTAAAATCCCCAGAGTTGTAGAGTCTTTTTAAGAGTCCATCTTGAACCGCATCAAATTTGCGAGCCTGACCTTTGAATTTTGCATCGTCGAACAGAAAATAGAGATAACAGGCGTTACTGAGGGGCTTGGGCAAACGATTAGTTATAGTGAGCTGCATAATTGATAAACAGAGTTGATTTACGGTATTGGCATGTCACAGTGTACTGTGTCTGAAACCGCGATACCATTGGCGGATTGTGGATGCGCTGTTGCTGACAAGCCAAAGTAACTTCTGCTCGGCGCGATTCTCGTCTTTACAGGCAGTAATTTGTGAACAATGACGAGCCACTTGCCGAGCTATTTATAACCAGATACGCCTGACTAATCACCTTGTGAGAATTCTCGACAAATATTTGATGAAAGAAATGCTACTGACATGGCTTGCCGTGTTGGTTGTGTTGCTTGTCATCATGATAGGCAATGTGTTGGGCCGCAGCTTGTCTCAAGTTACCGAGGGCGCTATCGAGGCGGATATGTTGCTTGTTCTTGTTGGTGTGAAGTCTATCAACTTGCTAGTTACTCTGATTCCATTGGGGCTATATCTTGGAATCATGCTTGCTCATGGCCGATTTTATCGTGATAACGAAATGTCGGTTATGCATGCATGCGGTATCGGGTGGTTCGATTTGATGCGCCCCACCGCCATAATCGGGCTGATGGGAGTTGTTTCGATAACAGCACTGACACTTTCCGCTTCTCCATGGGCAGCGCGTTACGAACAGAGCCTTAAACAGACGATGCGAGAGCAATCAACGCTAAGTTTGATAACTCCTGGTAAATTTATTGAATCAAGTGAAGGCAAAATTGTGTTCTTCGCTGGTCAAAGTAATGTTGCGCGCACACAATTTAATGATGTGTTTATGTATCGACGGAGTGAAGATGGTCGTCCTGCCGTCGATGTAGCACGTGTTGCCAACTACCAAGTGGATCCAGACACCGGTGATGAATATCTGATTTTCAGTGACGGACAAACTAGTGTGGGCTCACCAGGAGAGGCGAACTACACCATTACCGATTTCAAGCGTCAAGGTGTTCTCCGTCCTCGCAAAGAGCCTACCGAGCCACGACTCATCCGCAAAGGCAAAACGATTGATCAGCTTTGGGGGTCAGATGATCTTGTTGACAAAGCTGAACTACAGTGGCGTATTTCGATTCCGTTGGCTGCTTTACTCCTGGCGTTATTGGCGGTGCCGCTGAGTTATACCTCTCCGCGAGGAGGTAGATTTGGCAAAGTCGCCATTGCAGTTCTTATCTATATCCCTTATGCCAATTTGCTGGTGCTAATGCGGAAGTGGATAGCGTCGGGCGTAGTGCCGGCATGGGTGGGCCTCTGGCCTATACATATGCTGGTTGTTGCTCTTATCATTTTTCTGTTGGCCAAGCGAGTTGGCTGGCGTTGGTTATTCAGGCGAGCTGTTTGATGTTTGGAATACTCGATAGATACATTGGACGATCAATACTCTTAACTAGTCTTTTGGTTCTGCTCACACTGGTTGCTCTTGCCAGTATCTTCGCTTTTATCGGCGAACTGGATGAGGTGGGTCAGGGCAGCTATACAGTGAGTGTGGCTTTGCAATATGTCTTGCTCACGATACCCGGTCAGGCTTATTTTCTATTTGCACCAGCGGTCTTGCTCGGGAGTTTACTTGGCCTGGGCGCACTGGCATCTAACAGTGAACTAACAGTCATGAAGGCCGCTGGGATCTCGGGTGCAAAGATAATTCGGGCTGTTTTGTTAACAGGCATCATCCTGATGTTGCTTGTTACATTGATTGGTGAGACCGTCATGCCTAAGTCTGAGCAAATTGCGGAAGCGTTGCGTCTAACGGCCCTTGAAGAGAGATCATCGGTAAAGGGCAGCGGTGGTTTGTGGCTAAAATCTGCCAATCGTTTTGTAAACATTGGCACTGTGATGCCTGATTTTTCGCTCCTCGATGTTAGTGTTCACGAATTTTCCAATCAACGAATAACCATGGCGTTAAGAGCTGCCAGAGTGGTACCTGTTGGGAAAGATTGGGAGCTTCAAGACGTTTTGATCACTAGGTTCGATAATCCTAGGTCGTTTGATGGACAAATTGATCGGATATTTTGGTCAGAATTCTTGCAACTCAATGCGAGATCGAATGATCGAGCTGCTCAGGTAGGTCGTGTTGAGAGTTTGGTGAGTTCTGATGTATTGAAAAGTATCACCGTATCTCCAGAGAGCTTGTCGGCTTCCGATTTGTATGAGCAGATTAACTACTTAAATGACAATCAGCTTGATAGCCGTCGAATTGAACTGGCATTTTGGGTGAAGATAGCCAGTCCATTGTCAACACTTGTCATGTTGATGTTGTCACTTCCATTTGTATTTGCATCACAACGCTCGGGTGGGGCTGGACAGAAGATTTTCATTGGCATAGTGCTTGGAATTCTCTACACGTTGGTGAATCGGCTTCTCACTCAATTGGCTCTTGCTAACGGTTTTTCTCCTGCGTTGAGCGCGTTGATTCCTCTTGTTTGTTTTTTGATCATTGCTATCGTTGGTATCAAGCGAACTACGTGATGATTCAACGCAAAGTTCTGGTGTTTTCAGAATTTTCAAGCAATTATTTCCACCAGAAAATACCAGTTAACTATTTGTTATTTATGGTAATTTTTGTTTTGCTGAGCTTGTCATGCAGTGCTTGATTTTTCGTGGTGCCAAACATGAAAAACAAGGTTATTCCAAACGCAGCCAAGCCGCAAATAAACCTGTGAAGCGCTTGTTTGAAAGTAATACTAGAGCCATCTTCACTCGTTACCTTCAGTCGCCATGCATGCATTCCAAGGGTCTGTCCACCATGGCGCCAGAACCAGTCAAAGAAGAGAAACGAAACAACGACCAAGAACAGATAGTAACTCCAATGTTGAATACTCTCGCCGTCATTTAGTGGGACAAGTGCACCTGTAACGACAAAGAACAACGCGATGAGCAGTAAACAATCGTAGATAAATGCGGCGATGCGTCGAAAGAATAAATTCAGAGTAGATGGTTCTTTATGCATGATGTGTAAGGTGAGTTTATTCCTATATACGTGGTAAGACCTCGTACAGACATATGATCTTTTAAGTGCACTGATTGTGTTAAAAGAATAAAATTTTATAAATTGTCTATAGTTGGATGATAAGTTTTTTATCTTATTTGCAACTTGCAGTTGATATTTTTTGTACTATATGCAAAATGCAAGGGCGCAAAGACAGTAAGTGTGCATTGTTATTGCATAGTAGGGGGTGTTGTTTAGCTAGATGTTGTCGAACTCTAAAGCTCGTTGAGTAATTTATGAGTTGTTTCATTTAGGTCAAGTACAGATAGCTGCCTTAGTGAGTTTTAGCATTGAGGTCGCGGTGGTTTGTTAATTCAGTTCGGTCTAAATAGTCCGCTAACTGATGTACTCATCATTTGAAGACCGAACTAATGCCGTCTGGCTTACGTTTGGAGTGATTAAAGATGTATAAGGAAGTTTTTGTTGAAGTAACAGGATTTTCTGGCCATCTTTATTAATTACTGGCCAGTGTGTATTGTCAGGGGGGTCTGGTGTGTTGGCTCCTGTTCTTTTGTGTATTAGATAAAGTTTGGAGTTACACGCATGGCTCGAATTACCAAGCCAGTGGCAGCGAAACCTGCCAAAGCTGGAAAAAAGAAGGCTAGCGCCAAAAAACGCGCTACAAAAAAGAAAACTGCTGGAAAGAAAAAGGCCGCTTCTAAGAAAAAAGCAGCTTCCAAGAAGAAAGTAAAAAAAGTAGCTTCCAAGAAGAAAGCATCCGGTAAGAAAAAAGCGGCTTCCAAGAAGAAAGCAAGCGGCAAAAAGAAGGCTCGCGGTAAGAAGAAAGCTGCTGGCAAAAAGAAGTCAGCTGGCAAGAAAAAAGCCGCTGGTAAGAAGAAGGCTAGAGGCAAAAAGAAAGCCGCTGGTAAGAAGAAGGCTAGAGGCAAAAAGAAAGCCGCTGGCAAGAAGAAGGCTAGAGGCAAAAAGAAAGCAGCTGGTAAGAAGAAAGCGGCTGGCAAAAAGAAGTCAGCTGGCAAGAAGAAAGCTGCTGGTAAGAAGAAAGCCGCTGGCAAGAAGAAAGCTGCTGGTAAGAAAAAAGCCACTGGCAAAAAGAAGGCTAAAGGTAAGAAGAAAGCCTCTTGAAAGCCATTTAATCCATGGAACATATCATGGTTTAGTAGCTGAAACAGGGTGGCAATTGCCACCCTGTTTCGTATTGGGCGCAGTTGAACATGCTATAACGGACCTCGCCCATAATGCTCGAAAGGTATCACTGTAACGAGCTCACCATCTTCGGCCCCCGTACTGGTGGTTGACAGTTCGATCAGGCAATTGGCTTGTTGTAACGACATTAGTACATGCGAATCTTGTAATCCTGTTGTTGTCACTACCCAGTGATCATTCGCATCTTTCTCGATCACGGCACGCTGGTACTCGACACGTCCAGGGTTTTTGCTGAGTCTGCCGCTTAGTGGCAATGTCAGTGAAGGTATGTTTTGACGCGCAGCGCCACACATGAATTCGATAGCAGGCTTGACGAATAGTAGACATGTTATCGCCGCTGAAACCGGATTGCCGGGTAGTCCGAAGAATGATCTATTGCCATCAAGTTCTCCAAAGGTGAGTGGACGACCTGGCTTCATGGCTACTTTCCACAAATTAACTTTGCCCATGCTGGATACCACCTGTTTGACATAGTCAGCTTCACCAACCGAAACACCACCGCTGGATATGACAAGCTCAGCACCGTTGGCAGCTGCAAATGCTTCGCGGACACCTTGCTCCGTATCCGACACAATACCAAGGTCGATGAGTTCAACGGCCTGGTCTTCTAGCATTGACAGTAACAATGCGCGGTTGGAGTCGTAAATCTGACCTTCGGCTAATGGACTGCCCGGATTAACAAGTTCATCACCGGTTGAAAAAATAGCTATTTTCAAGCGAGCTTGTACGCTGATTCGCGCGACACCATTGGCTGAAAGCAATGCAATTGCAGCTGGGCCTATTCGGTCTCCAGCATGAATTAAAATTGAGCCTGTTTTTATGCCACTGCCAGGTAATCTTATATGTTGTCCATTGCGTGGCATCTCATTAACGATGAGTTTGCTTTCAATAACGGTGGCGTTCTCTTGCTGCACAACGGCATCTGCATCGTCAGGCACCTTTGCTCCTGTCATGACACGTTGAGCTGTGTAAGCGGCAAGTGTATTTTCGCCAGGATGTCCAGCAAGTGATTTGCCTGAGATCGTTAATTCTTCAGAGCATTCGCTGAGTCTTAGTGCATACCCATCCATCGCAGAGGCTCTGAATGGTGGAACCTCCACAGTGGCCGTTACGTGTTGCGCAGAATACCGGCCTAGAGAGTCGATAACGGATAGAGATTCACACGATGATATTGGTCGCAAGACGCTCAGAATTTGCGCGGTAGCTTGTTCAATCGTCATTGCGTTTGGATCAGCATCATTTATGACGCCCACTGGAGGATTCATATCAGTATTTGTGTTGAAGGGCGTCTGGAACCGATGCCGAGTGTAGCCATGTATTTGCTATTCAATGAGTTAAGCACTCAGGAGAATTGAGCGTGCTGTCCATGCTTTTGGGTCGAGGAAGCCTATTTACTAATACAAAGATGAACTAATTTACAAGATTCAATGGTTAAAATCATTAATTTAAGTACTTCATTTTTGTGAATGAGAACGATCTGACCATTCTCGCATTTGCCAAAACAAGCAAAACAAGCAAAACAAGCAAAACAAGCAAAACAAGCAAAACGAGCAAAACGAGCAAAACGAGCAAAACGAGCAAAACGAGCAAAACGAGCAAAACGAGCAAAACGAGCAAAACGAGCAAATATAGCGTGAGTGATGTCGGCATATACCTTGCTGCAGAGCAGGGTTCTACAAAAATTGCTGCTCAAGTACATAAATTGTTGGCACAGACAGACGCAAAACATCATTTTGAACTTTATAATGAACCCTCAGACTATATTGGATGTCACCGTATGAACGACCGGTCAATGAGCACAAAAAAAGTAATACCGATATTTACATTAGTTATCGCCTCCGTTGTAACGCTTACGATTGCCGGCTACATCAAGCACAACCAGGCTGATGATGCCGTTGCCGAATCACCCAACGATCAAACACCTGTGGTGATTCAGTCAGAGCCACCGGTAGTTAACGCAGAACTCGATTCAGCAAGCAAGCCTGCAGTAGCTGAGACCGAAGTACCTGCCTCGGGGCCGGAGGCTAATGGAGCTGATGCTGCCGTTGTACAGGAAGTGGCGCAAGCAGCCAATTCACCGCAAGACTCTGAAGCTCTTGGTGAAGAAATCATTGAAAAACTCCGTGCTCGATTACCGCAATTTAATTTTGGTTCTGTCGTTGAAACAAGCGTCGCGGGCTTGTATCAGATTGAGAATGGGGGTCGAATCTTGTACGTGAATGAGACCGCTGACTACATTATCGATGGCTCATTAATTAGAGTCGAAGACAGAGCCAATCTGACTGACTCAGCTCTTGGTCTTCTTCATGTGGGGCTAATTGCTGGTGTTGATGAAAAAGATATGCTGATCTATGAGCCCGACGAGCCCTCTGATCGATCTATTACGGTATTCACAGATATTAGCTGTGGATACTGTCGTCTTTTACACGAGCAAATTGACGAACTACTCGAATCAGGCCTGAGAGTTCGCTATCTACTATACCCACGAGCTGGGCTAGGTACACAAGCGCACAAGGATTTGGAGAGCGTATGGTGCGCAGACGACCCACAAGAGGCCATGACCAATGCCAAATCAGGCGGGGTTATTGAGCAGCTATCATGCGACAATCCGATAGAGCAACATGTAGCGCTTGCCAGTCAGGTTGGCTTACGTGGGACTCCGCTTATTTATACAGACAGTGGCGAGCAAATTCCGGGTTACAGGGAAGCAAAAGCGTTAGCAGAACTTGTTCTTAGCAATGAACCCCTAAGCGCATCTAATTGACAATTGCGATTGAATGCTCCGCTAGATGATTCCTTCGTGGTTACGACGCATCACTGAGATCCGAACTGTTATTGACTGATACACGTAAATTAAGAAGCGTTTCGGCATCTGAGCATTTTGTCGATCATCGCAAGATTACTGTCTCTAGATAACTATCTCTAGACAACTATCTCTAAATAACTATCTCTAAATAACTATGTCTAGATAACTATGGGTCCCAGTGTTATGCCAAAACTATCGATTCTAGTTGTTATGTCGATCCTTTTTGGAGCTTGTAGCGCGCTTGCAAGCGCGGATCAAACTTCTGAACAACTGCCTGGTCTATTTGATCAACTTCAGGCTAGTTCCGATCCAATAGAAGCGGGGCGTTTGGAAAGTCAGATTTGGCAGTACTGGTTGGAGGCCCCCGATGCGGCGTCTAACTCGCAGATGGTACGGATTGGCCGAGCGATGGCTGGAGCAGAGCTTGCTGTTGCATTGAACTTGGCTGATCAGTTAGTAGATAGCTACCCCAACTATGCTGAAGCGTGGAATAAAAGAGCCACGATTCATTATTTGATGGGTGACAACACAGCTTCGGTGGCGGATATCCGCGAAACAGTGGCTTTAGAACCTAGGCACTTTGGCGCAATCTCTGGTCTTGGCTTGATTTTTATGCGTGAAAAAAACTTGGATGCAGCGCTTGATGCTTTCGAAAAGGTACTTGATATCAACCCAGCGTCGGTCAGCGCACAACGTAGCGTCGCTCGATTGCGCGCGGAGATGGGGCGCGAAATCTAAGCTTCAGGCTGGGATCTTTTTGCTCTGTTGCTGTGGGGCAGCTCTTGCGGAACAAACAGACGACGCCGTATTTTTTCAGCAGAATCCCCAACACGTGTTTAACTCTGTATTTGGAGTGCCTGCACCTGCATCCCGAATTGTGCAAGGCATAGAATGGCAGTTTAGTCTGGAACATTCGAATCAATTCGCTGGAGGTCGCACAGCCGATGAGGTGCTTGTGATTGATGGTGAAAGCTCAGTGTTTAGAATCAGTCACAAGCAACGGTTATCTGCTTGTTGGCAAGCTGAAGCCGTGGTGCCGCTCATTGCCTACGATGGCGGTGTTTTTGATCAGGCCATAGATGACTTTCATCAGTTTTTCGGCACACCCGATGGCAATCGTGACGCATCACCTTTTGATGCACTCACGTTTCAATACACGAATGCTCGTGGGGAGACTCAAAATATTGAAACACCTCAAAGTGGTATTGGTGATGTTCAGCTGACTCTTCAGCGTGCTCTAGGCTGTTTTGCTACCGCCGATTCAACCAAAGCTGAGTCTATTGTCAGATTGGGTATCAAGCTGCCTACGGGTGATGCGGATGAATTGCGAGGTAGTGGGGAAGTAGATGTGTTTGCAGATTGGCAATCAGGCATCAAGACACTGCGTAAGCGCTGGTATGGAGCCGCCTCATTGGGTGCGGCCTACCTTGGCGATACTGAGATTTTTTCTAATCAGAGACGATCAGCACTCTATGGTTCTGTTGGCACACAGTTCGCAATAAATCATAAGTGGCGTTTTATCACTCAGCTCGATGCACATACCGCTCTCTATGATAGCGCCCTGCGTGAACTGGGCGATCCAGCAATCAACTTGGGGGTTGGATTTCGATACTTGGCAGGTCAATCTTATTCGCTTGAGTTCTCGATCAGCGAAGATATTGCTATCGATACCACGCCCGATATCGTTGCTCGATTAGCGCTGTCCTACCGACCATCCTTGGTCAGTCGACGGCGTTAGTGGAGCTCAGCGCTTGGTTGCAAAGAGAAGAGGAAAGACATCAGGATATCGACTGGCGTGACTGATCTTCAGTCCTGCCAGAATATGCTTTGGTAACTCTTCAACATCACGCCTGTTTGCTTTGGGCAAGATAACGTTTTTGATGCCTATGCGTCTTGCAGCTATGAGCTTTTCTCGCACACCACCAATAGGCAGTACTTCACCGGTTAACGTAATCTCCCCTGTCATTGCAAATGAATTTTTCGGGCTCTTGTTTAATGCAAGGGATAGCAATGCACTCGTTATGCTGATGCCGGCACTAGGTCCATCTTTGGGCGTCGCACCCTCTGGAACATGAATATGAACATGGCTTTTCAGGAACCACTCCGGATCAACACCAAATTTTTCAGCGTTGGTTGTTACGTAACTGTGTGCTATCTGCACAGATTCAGTCATCACTTTACCCAGTTGTCCTGTCACGGTAATGCCACGGTCCTTACCGTGGATTCGTGTTGCCTCTATGGGCAGAGTTGCACCACCCATCGCGGTCCAGGCAAGCCCTGTGATGACTCCCACGCCGCCTAGATGCTTTTCAAGGCGGAAAGGAGGTTCACCAACAAATTCGACAAGGTTACGGCCGCTGATACTCACTGATTTTGTCTTACCAAGAAGTTTGACAACGGACTTTCTCAACACGCGATGGAGGAGTTTTTCTAGGCTGCGCACACCAGCTTCCCGCGCGTAGCCTTCTATGAGGGCTTTGATGGCCGAATCAGATATTTTTACTTGTGAGGGTTTAACCTTATTACGCTCTAACAATCGTGGCCATAAATGCTTTTTGGCGATATCCAGTTTTTCGCTAGCGATATAGCCACCAAGCCTAATAACATCCATGCGATCGAGCAATGGTCGTGGGATAGTGTCTAGTTGGTTTGCCGTACAGACAAACAAAACCTTTGAAAGATCAACGCGCAAGTCGAGGTAATGATCAAGGAATTCACTGTTCTGTTCTGGGTCGAGGACCTCCAACATAGCTGATGCTGGATCTCCTTGATGCGAACTACCCATCTTGTCGATTTCGTCGAGCATGATGACCGGATTACAGACATCAACGTCTTTCAACGCTTGCACCAGTTTGCCAGGCATCGCACCAATGTACGTTCGTCTGTGTCCTTTGATTTCTGATTCATCGCGCATTCCACCTACGCTAAATCTGTAGAATTTTCGGCCGAGGCATTCTGCTATGGACTTACCAATAGATGTCTTACCAACGCCGGGAGGTCCGACGAACAGCATAATAGAGCCGCTTATTTCCCCACGAAATGAACCCATAGCGAGAAACTCGAGGATACGCTCCTTGATGTCCTCAAGCCCAGCGTGGTCTCGATTAAGCACCGTTTTGGCTGATCGCAGTGAGAGTTTGTCTTGGCTATGGATACCCCACGGCAATGCGCTGAGCCAGTCCACGTAGTTTCTTGTCACGCCATACTCAGGTGAACCGGTCTCTAGGATCGACATTTTCGTAATTTCGTCGTTGAATCTCTTCTCGACGTGTTCTGGTGGTTGGCGCTTAGACATGCGAGATTTGAATTCATCGATGTCAGCTGTACGATCGTCTTTAGCAATACCCAGTTCGCGTTGAATCACTTTGAGTTCTTCGCGTAAAAAGAACTCTCGCTGGTGCTTGGACATTTTTTGTTCGACTTCGGAACGAATTTCGGCTTGCAGTCGTGCAACTTCCAGCTCTTTGTGGAGCATGACCAGAACGCGCTCCATGCGTTTCTGTAAATCGACGGTGTCGAGTATCTCCTGTAAGTCTGGCCCTAGAGCTGTAGTGATGGCTGCAGCGAAATCTGCAAGCGGGGAGGGATCGTTAAGATTAAAGTGATTGAGAAAATTCTTCAATTCTTCGTTGTAGAGAGGGTTAAGTGGAATCAATTCCTTGATCGCCTGAATAAGCGCCATGGCGTAGGCTTTGATTTCTGGTGTATTGCGGGTGCGATCGGCCGGATAACTCACTGATGCAGCGAAAGGAGCTTTGGCGCTAATCCAGTCCTCAATCAGAAAACGTTGCATGCCTTGGGCTATGAATTGAATCTTGCCATTGCCGCGCACGACGTTATGTAAACGCACCACACAACCCATCTGAGCGAAATCTTCGGGAGATGCTTTATCCTGCTCATTGCTTTCACCGGCGTAGCATAAGCCCAGCAGGTGATGGTCCATCTTGGCCAGCCGCTTAAATGTGTCTTCCCATGGGTCTTCATCAATGACCAACGGCTGAACTTGCGCTGGAAAAAAAGGACGCTCGAAGATGGGCAGGAGTAGTAGCTTACTGGGTAAATTTTGCTCAGGCAAAATGAGCTCGGTGCCCGTATTGCTAGAGTTTGAGTCAGAATCTGTGGTGGTTGACTCCACAACTACCGATTCGTCGCGCTTTTTTCGAGCCATAGTGTTGCAGCTACGTGAGTTGTGAGATAACAATATAAAAAGATAGGCCGCTTTACTGGTATTTCAACGGGCTAAATGCTTTAAAGCGACTTTTTCTACTTTCAACTGAAGACTACAAGCTCAGTTACGAAGATCCTTGACCCGATAGCATTGCCTGTAGGCCTTGCAAAGCATCTTGTCCAACAGCACGTGACTGTTCGTTTGATTCCGCACCGAGCTCCCCCAATGTGACCACATCCTCGTGCGGCAAGTCATCAAGAAACCGGCTTGCATCGCAGGCGTTGGTTTCTCCAAATTGCTGGCGAGCACGTGAGCGAGTAAAGGTCAGGGTATGCTGTGCACGTGTCATGCCGACATAAGCTAATCGGCGCTCTTCTTCGATTGAATCCTCTTCTATACTGTTGCGGTGAGGAATTAAATCTTCCTCCATGCCAACCATGAAGACGTGTGGGTATTCAAGACCTTTGGCAGAGTGCAGTGTCATCAACTGCACTTGGTTGTTGTCAGAGTCGTCGTCCTGTCGGGACAGCATATCGTGCAAACACAACGAACGAATAACCTCTGATAGGGGTTGCTCTTTTTGATCGCTATCGGTCAACAGCCGTTCGATCCAGGCAAATAGTTCATTAACGTTTGCTAGAGCACGCTGCACTTTTGGTGGGGAGTCAGATTGCTTATCAACCCAGTCGGTGTAGTCGATATCATCAAACATGCCTTTGATGACAGCCAAGGTATCGCCTCGCTCTGCGTTGTCTGCAGTTAGAGTGAGCCAATTAGCGAATCGTTGCAAGCGGTATAGAGCCTTACCCGACAGTAAGGATTCTAGACCCAGATCGTGGCATGCAGCGAACAGACTGCAGTTACGCGTGCGTGCGTGTTGACCAAGTTTACTCAGTGTTGTTGGGCCTATTTCCCGTCGTGGGGTATTTACACACCGGAGAAATGCGGTGTCGTCATCTGGATTGACCAATAGTTTTAAGTACGCCAGCATGTCTCTGATTTCGATTTTGTCGAAAAACGAGCTACCTCCACTAATGGTGTAGGGAATTTGTTTTTCACGCAGTGCTTGTTCGAAAGGGCGCGACTGGAAATTGCTTCTGTACAGGATTGCGAAATCGCCCCAAGCCGTACCTTTTTGATAGTGTTTAGTTAGGATTTCTGCGGCGACCCATTCGGCCTCATCTAGCGTGTGCTTGCAGACCGAAATACGCAGTGGATCACCAACGCCAAGATCACTCCAGAGACGTTTTTCAAAGTCGTGCGGATTGTGGCTGATCACGGCATTAGCGCAGCGAAGAATGCGCTGGCTAGAGCGGTAATTCTGCTCGAGTTTGATGACTCTCAGATTTGGGTAATCAGTCTTGAGGTTCATTAGATTTTCTGGTCGCGCACCACGCCAAGAGTAGATCGATTGATCATCATCTCCCACGGCCGTAAATGAGCCAAATTTGTCGACCAGCAAGCGCACTAATTGGTATTGCGCGCCGTTGGTATCTTGGTATTCATCAACTAGCAAATGTCTGACTCGGCCACGCCATTTTTCGCGGATATCCGTGTGTTCCCGCAGTAGCTTTACCGGGAGGCTTATGAGGTCGTCAAAATCAACCGAGTTACAGGCTCTAAGGAGTTCGTCATAGCGCGCGTAAAGCGCTGCAGCAATGCGCTCTCGATCGTCTGTTGCGTTGCCTGCGGCTGCAACGGGTTCAATGAAATCGTTTTTCCATTTTGAAATCTGGTTTTGTAGGTCACGCTCTTCGATTGCGCTGTTTGCCTCGCTAATCAGCTCGCGCAGTGCACTGGCAGAGTCGTTTTGATCCAAAATAGTGAATCCCTTACGTAAACCGATAGCCTCTCCATCCTTATGTAGAATATCCATGCCTAGTCGGTGGAACGTGGCGATGGTCAAACCACGGGTTTGTGACGGTTGGAGCTGTTTTTTCAAGCGTGTTCGCATCTCGACAGATGCTTTGTTGGTAAACGTGACAGCTATTATCGATTTTGGCGAATAATTTTGCTTTTCAATCAGCCAAGCGATTTTCTGAGTGATAACACCTGTTTTTCCACTACCTGCGCCGGCGAGTACCAATAGAGGCGTTGTGAAGTGCGTTACTGCGGCTAATTGTTGAGGATTAAGAGCCATGCAGTAAGGAGTGTCGTGTGCCGCCGAAGGGGAGCCAATTGTACGTTGAATTGTCACGAATGCGCGGTTGGTGAAAAACTTCTTAGTGGAGCCGTATACTGTGGTCTTCCGGTGTCACGAATCTAGGGTTAAAACATGTATTGCGATCTAGAAGCTGCGATGAGTTCAGCTCAGAAAGCAGCTGATGCAGCTGCACAAACCATCAAAGAATTTCTCGATAATGGGAACTGGCAAGTCAGCTACAAGTCAGACGATTCGCCTGTTACAGAAGTTGATGTGGCGGCTGAAAAGGCCATTCGTGATGTGTTGATGGAAGCTTTGCCTGAGGCCGTGTTCTTTGGCGAAGAAACAGGTAAAAGTGGCAGTAGTGAGAGCGCTGAGTTACTTTGGTTGGTGGATCCCATCGATGGCACGAAGAGCTTTGTGCGTAACATGCCATTCTATTCAACGCAGATTGCACTCGCCGTTGACCAGCGATTGGTAGTGGGAGTCTCCAATGCGCCAGCGTATGGCGAACGTCTAGTAGCTACTGAAGGTAGCGGTGCTTGGCTGAACGGCGAGAGGGTTTATGCTAGGGAGAATATAGTGTCCATTGAAGACGCTTTTTTGTCCTCTGGCAATTTAGGCTCTTTGGCTAATGATCCTGAGGCTTGGATTCGCTACGCTGGGCTGGTGTCACGTGCGCGTCGAGTGCGTGGATACGGTGATTTTTGCCATTATCATCAACTGTGTTGCGGGCAGTGTGACTTGGTGGTCGAATCGGATGTCAATATTCTCGATATTGCTGCTTTGAGCGTGGCTGTTAGAGAATCTGGAGGTGTAATCACTGATCTGTCTGGTGCTGAAATTGTACAAACCACCACTTCAGTGTTGGCTGCCGCTAATCCAATTTTGCATGACAAGGCGCTTCAACTACTCAATGCCTAAATCTTTGGCTGATCAGTCTTCCTGCAGATCTCTGCCCTGTGATCGAAACGCTACCACCACTTGATGCTAATCCATTGACCATTCCATTCTACAAACGTACACACCGCACATTGGCTCTCGGCTTGTTTCTGCTGTTGGTGTACCTACTGCTGTTGATGACAGGTCTGGGTATTTTTAGACTGTACTTTGCATTTGACTGGGCTCCAGATAGTCAATCTGATCGACTATTCAACATGAGCATTTATGGCGGTCAGTCATTAAACGTATTTGAAGCCAAGCCATTTGGACAATTATTCTGGCTATCCCAGGCTTGTCTTATTGTATTGGCGTTTTGCATGCCGTTCTTTCGGGTTGCTGGCGCATTGGTGCTTGCCACCATAGCGACGGCTGCAGTAGTAACGATGCATTTGAGATTGCCCGCATCGAGCACTGGAACGCCGTTGGAGTTCGAGCTTCTTATGTTGTTAGTGCTGGTGCTTATTTATCTTTTGCTGGCTTACATCGCTAGTGTGCGAGATCACAAAAAAGTGAGCAGTTTGTTGTCCAAGTTTGTTCCGCGAGAAGTTAGTGATCAATATCAGCATAGCCTTGAGCCGCTATCTCTAGCCGGAGAGGAGCGTGAAATAAGTGTGCTCTTTTGTGACATTCGGGGTTTCTCTTCAACGGCACAAGAACTTGACTCCGCTCAGCTGGCAACTTGGCTCAATGAATATTTCACGCTTGTTAGTAAGATTGTCGTGCGCTACCGAGGCAGCATAGACAAGTACATGGGAGACAGCGTCATGGCAGTCTGGGGCGCGCCAATCGCTAGCCAGACGCACGCTTACGATGCCTTGCAAGCCGCTCTCGATATACGACAAGAATTACGGTTACTCAATGATTCTCTTGAAGCCAGATTATTGCCAACTATTAGTATCGGTATTGGAATCAGCACGGGGTTGGCATTGGTAGGGCCCCTAGGTTCAGAGCACCGGATGGATTACACAGTGATTGGAGAAACTGTCAATGTTGCCCAGAGTCTAGAGCGGCAGACGCGAAAGTATCATGTGCCCATCATTGTCGGAGATAGCACCGTTGAGGATCATTCTGACCTTCTTTTTCGTGAACTCGATACGGTTAAAGTGAAGGGTAGGGAAGAGCCTGTCACGATATACGAACCCCTTTGTGCCGTTGCTGATGCCAACGAGCTGTTGCTAGAGCACCTTGCGACTCACGAAAGGGCAATGACGGCTGCGTCAAGTGGTGAGTGGGAATCTGCGGCAGAATTGTTCACGCAATTGCGGGATGACTGGGGGCCTGCAAAAATGTACGACATTTACTTAAAGGGGATTGAGCAGGCACGTTCCTAACTCAGATGTTTTGCTTTGCAGTGACCGATGTTCTGTTCATGGGCCAATGCTATTTGTCCGATGGTAGAACTCAACATAGAAAATGGATTCACAGCGCAGGCGTGTAGCGCATCCAGTCGTGACCGTTAAAGTGCTCTTGCGGATGAAAGTCAGTTTTATATTGCATTTTTTGACTGCCATCCACCCAGTAACCCAGGTAGAGATAAGGGTGGGACATGGCTCTGCAGAGCTCAATTTGTTGCAATATGCAAAATTTCCCTAGCCCACGTTGCGCGTGTACTGGATCGAAAAAGGTGTACACAGCGGACAGGCCATTGGCTGTTGCATCGGTGACAGCGACAGCAATAATTTTGTTATTAAGTCTTACATCAACAAAAAGCGACTCTCCCCAAGGATTGAGTAGAAACCGCGAGAAATCCTCTGGCTCTGGATCGTCCATCCCTCCGTCTGGGTGACGCGCCTTGAGGTAACGGACGTACAGGTCAAAATACTCGTCAGTAAACCTAGATTTTTCGTAACTGACGGTTAAATTTTTGTTCTTGGCAATGTTACGTTTATCGGTACGTCTGGGCCTGAATGCTTCGCAGCAAATGCGCACGGGTACACAGGCCGAACATCCAGTGCAGCCAGGGCGGTAAACGTATTCGCCTGAACGACGAAATCCGTTTTTTATCAACTGGTTGTAGACTGCCCGGGGCTGTGGATGGTGGGGGTCAGCATAGATGTTGATCGCTTGGCGATTGTCCAAATAGCTGCATTCGTTCTCAGATCCCTGGTAGAGCTTGATTCTTTGCTGCGGCATTGCGTGTATCGTACCAGAGGTAGGAGAGAGCTCAGAATTGAATGTTTTTCTGTAAAACACTTATCAAATATTGTAGTAAATTGTCACGTTATCGTGGTTTCGCTTCGAAACCCCAACTTTGCTTTTTTTAGAATGGTATTGTGCTCGGATGTCAAGCAGGTGGGTCTCCACACCTGCTGATTCTCAATAAAGGGGTTCAGCATGGCTACTTCCGTTCTTCAAAATACGTCGCGTATGGTCCTCCGACAAGTGAGGTTTCCCTCGTTTTTTCGTGCCGTAACCGAAACACTGTTGTTTTCAGGTGTATTTTTGGCTGCTGGTCATGTCAGCTTAGGAGCCCCACTTTTAGAAATGCTCGGACCGATGGTCCCCATCGTCTTCGTCATGATGCTTTCTATGGTGATTAGCGGTGTCTATCGACGCGAAATCAACAATTCAATAATGAACCTATTCATACATTCAGTTTATGGTTACGTGTTTGGATCAGTGATGTTTGTTGCCAGTGTCTATGTGTTTGCACCGCAGTTCGCTACGTTGAAGTTTCAGTTCTTCTTTCTGTTCTTTTCGTTCTTCATCATGAACACTATGCGTCCCCTAATCAGTGGTACAGATTTCATGGACGGCGGCGGTCGTCGCACCAACTAGCTGCTCGTGACTAGGCTTCCGCGACTAGGCGTCCTCCGCAACTAGCCGTCCGCAACTGAACAAAAAGAGAGCACCGCGTCTTTGTAGGCGGTCAATGCAAGTCGAAGCTCTTCCTCTTCTTCGGTCCACAAGTGCTCATTCATCGCTTGCTCAAAGCCCTCAAAGCTGAGCCAAGGGGCGGCAGTACTCTGCAACTTTTCACGACAATACTCGCGCCACTGTGTGAGCTGTTCTTGATCAAGAAGCTCTGGATAGTGTCTAGCCTGATAACGCCAAGCCAGTGTCTTTAGCCTTTGGTCTTCAAAATGATTTTGATGGGAGCCCAGCTTGTTTGGCTCGGCATAGCGCAACGCTTTCGAGCGCTCTCTGTCTCCTTGCGACAAGAACGACCCGCTGTAAAGGCTACCCTCTACATCGACCTGTTCATCAGGCCAGCTTCTACTCATCGCTTCACTGATTTTTTGTTGATGCTCGTGCGCAAGTAGTTGTTTGGCAATTTGGGCGTGATGCTCTATCCGAGTCGTATCAATACCGAGTCGTTTGGCGTCGTCATTCCGCAAGGTTTTCCAGGGTACGACCACTGGACACTTGTTAATTTGGATTGTCCGAAGTCCCGGTCGATACGAAGACCTCTTGGTCGAACTTGTGACTAGATCAGGGCTAGTGATTTTTTTTGCAAACACACACTCATTAATTTCTTCACTGCTCATGTCGAGCAATCGACTTGGGTCATCGTGTAAGTCGAGCACAATAATGCTGTTGCGATTGTCTCGATGCATGGCTATCGGCAAGATGGCAGCTATGTGCGATCTTGCACCTGGAATCATGCCTGATACTTGTAGGCAAATAGTTGGATTCTTGACTTTTAACAGATCAGCGACTGTGTTCTTTTGACGATGTGCAAAGGCGTATTCATAGAGCTTGGGATGAGTGTTTCGTATCAGTCGCGCAACACTGATGGTTGCGCGAACATCGCTCAGCGCATCGTGTGCATGACCATGTTCAATATGATTAGCCTGTGTCAGGTGCTCTAGTCTATTGCTGGGTGTACCATCAGCGTTAACTGGCCAGTGGATGCCGTCAGGCCGCAAAGCGCGAGTGAGGCGAACAACATCCAGTAAATCCCAACGGCTGTTACCGTCTTTGTACTCGTGTTCGTACGCATCGTGGAAATTGCGGAATAGGGTGTTGCGGGTGAATTCATCGTCAAACCGAATGCTGTTGTAACCAAGTGAACAGGTGCCAGGTGCGCCAATTTGCTCCAAGATTTTGGCTATGAATTCGTTTTCTCGAAGTCCTTGCGCATTGACATCCTGAGGTACTAAACCCGTGACTCGGCAAGCCGCAGGATGCGGTAGATAATCCATAGATTGCTGGCAATAGATCACCATGGGATCATCGATTTCATTCAAATCAAGATCAGTTCTCACACCAGCGAATTGGCAAGGCCTGTCCCAGGCGGGATGTGTGCCAAACGTTTCGTAATCGAACCAATACAGGCTGGGGGTTGTGTTCACGAGAGATGCTTGCTCGTTGCTTACCAGATGAGATCATCAGGAACAGGGTGTTCATCGTCCTGATCACTCGCTGTTTCTTCATTGATAAAGATACGCCACTGGTCATTTATCAATCGAATGCTTGATGCTGTTTCAACAGGGATGAAGCAGGTTCGACCATTTAGCCAAGTTATGGCTAACTCGCCGTTGGCCAGTTGTTGCCGAACTTTTTCCAGAACTAGTAACTCGCGAATCTTGTTTTGCCAAGTGAAACGGTAAATGGCTTCACCTTTGTGTTCTTTGAGCATTGTCGACTCGATCAAGGCATGTACTTGTCCTCTTTTCCCGTCTGACTCATGATCACTGTCTGCTGTTTTTGTGGTTCTATTGCCTTCAGCCTGTGGTTCGCTGCCACGAGTGCTCCATGAGCTGCTTCTGGACTTTACAGCGGGCGCTTTTTTGGATTTCTTCTTTTTGGGCGTAACTGCTGGAACGTCGGTGTATCCAACGACGACTTGAGGCTTGCCAGGCACCTGCGATGAGGGTTGTTTAGCAGTGTTTGTTGATTGTGTCTTAGCCGTATTTGTGGCCGAGTGTTGTTGGGGTTTGCCACCGCGTCGCGATTTGCTATTTTGATTTGTCTTGGCGTGTGTTTTGGGCTTTGCTTTAGGCCTAGCTGTGGGCTTGGGGGCTTCGAAGCCCGCTTGAAGCAGTTGGTCGCGCAATGAGTCAGACATGATTTTCTATCACAGCCAGAAAAAGTAAAAGTTTAATGTGTTAATTCTGAGGTCAAGAATTGTTCACAAATGCGTACAAATTGTTCAGGCTTCTCTGCGTGTGGCCAATGGCCAGTGCCCATGATGACTTTAACACTCGGTGACGAAAAAGCCTGCCGAATAATGGGTTCGTCGGTAGCTTGTAGGTAATCACTGTTGCCGCCCTTGATAAAAAGTGTAGGCTGTTCAACGAGTTGTTTCAGCGCAGGAGATTTAGCAATCAAAGAGTAGTCATCGCTCAATTGTTGCAAGTCGAATCGCCAAGCAAAACCGCTGATCTTTTTTTTGTACAGGCTTTTGAGTAAAAAAGCCCTGACACCGGCATCCGTGATCGTTGAGCTCAGAAGTTTTTCAGCTGCGGCTCGGCTAGCGATAGACTCCAGATCGATTGCCTTCAGTGCTTCCAAGATGTCTTGGTGGTGAGGCGGGTAGTCTTTGGGGGCAATGTCCACTACGATGAGTTTTTGTAGGCCTTGGCAGCGAGGATTAGCGGCCATGGACATAGCCACTTTGCCACCCAGTGAATGCCCCAACAGGTGAAATTGCTTGATGCCTTTGCTTTCCAGCATCTCCAGAACGGCATCGGCCATCGATTCAAGAGAGAGACTCGGTAGCGTTGGCGATAACCCATGACCAGGCAAATCGGCTCGGATGACGCAAAAATGGTTTTGCAGTTCACGTGCCGCGACACCGAAGTTGTCGACGTTGCCAAACAAGCCATGCAACATGATCAACACGTCTCCTTCACCGTCTTGAGTTGTGTGTAATTCGATCATGAGGCTGGCGGCTGGGTTACAATTCTATGATATTGCCGAAGGATATTCATTGTGTATTCCGAAGTCAGAAAAAAAACCGAGCAGCTAGTCAACAGTTGTAACCCTGAGTTCTTTACGGGTCGCCAAATCGGCCTCGAAAAGGAATGTTTGCGTGTTGGGCTAAGTGGGGGTATCTCTCAGCAAGACCACCCCGTAGCGCTGGGTCGCGCGTTAACACACCCTTTCATCACGACAGACTTCTCCGAAGCGTTGTTGGAAATGGTAACACCGCCGTGCGATTCAGCTGCACAAGCCATGAATTTCCTGAATTCAGTTCATCAGTTTATTGTTAGCAGGTTACCCGAGAATGAGCATATCTGGAACACCAGTATGCCGTGTATTCTAAACGAAGCTCGCAGTGTAAGAATTGGCGAATATGGCAGCTCACACAGTGGCCAGATGAAACATGCTTATCGGCGCGGACTTGGCTTGCGATACGGTCGGCGCATGCAGGCCATTGCGGGTGTGCATTTCAATTTCTCAATGCCTGATGCAGCTTGGCTATTTCGCAAAACAGCACAAGCGCCTGGCCAACAGGACAGCATTGAGCGTTGGGGCGCACTTGATGATGTGGCAAAGCAATCAGTGCGAACAACAGGCTATTTTGAGATGACACAAAATCTGTTGCAAGTCGGCTGGTTAGTGCCTTATCTTTTTGGTGCCTCACCTGCCATCTGTACCAGCTTTCTCGGTGAGGGTGAGGGTGATGATCTACAAGAATGGAACAGCACCACACGCTTTGCGCCTTTCGGTACCTCACTGCGCATGAGCAATATTGGTTATCGATATCGAGAAGATCAACCTATCGATTTAAGCGTTTGTCATAATTCTGTTGACACCTATATTAAAGATGTCATCGCCCACGTCAACTCAACTCACCCAGCTTATGAAGCCATGGGTTTGCGCGATGAAAAAGGTAAGCACCAGCAATTAAGTACATCGCGGCTGCAAATTGAAAACGAGTATTACAGCTCAGTACGACCTAAACAGATTGCTAAGGATGGGGAGTTGCCAATAAAAGCCTTGCAAGATCGTGGTATCCGTTATCTGGAATTACGTTCGGTAGATGTCAATATTCTAGAGCCCAACGGCTTAGAACTGTCGCAGGTGGCCATGCTTGAATTGTTGATGATGTTCGCTTGGTTAGCACCACCTCAGTCTTTGGATGCTGCAAATGTGCAGCGTTGTGCACGTAATGTACAGACGGTGGCCTACCGTGGTAGAGAACCAGGCTTACAGCTGGAAACCCCGAGTGGCGAAGTAGGTTTACAGCAGTGGGGCAAGGATATTCTAAATTCTATCGAACCCCTGGCGCAATGGTTGGACCAAGGGCTTGAAGAACCCATCTATGCTAAAACCTTGCAACAACAAGTAGACAAGCTAAACGATCCTGATAAAACACCGTCTGCCACCATATTGAAAGGAATAAAACAAACTGGCTCGTTCTTTGAACATGCTCAAGAGTTGTCGGCGAAGCACCATGAGCACTTTACGTTAGTGCCTGTTGATGAAGCGATTAACAGTCTTCTCGACAGCAAGGTGACTGAATCTATACAGAAACAAGATCAGCTGGAGCGGGGCGATACAGGGAGTTTCGAGAATTATCTAGCGGCCTATCTCGATCAGATAAAGTGTAAAGAAACCGCTGATGTCTGAAACCTTGCTAACGACAAATCAAACACGGCACGAAAGCGTTGGAGCTGTGTTGCTTGCTGGCGGTCTTGCCAGGCGTATGCAAGGGCAAGATAAAGGGCTTATGTTGCTCAACGGCAAACCCATGGCAAGTTACGCATTAAGCGTGCTCTTGGATAGGGCCTCCCAGTGCGTTATCAATGCGAATCGTAACCAAGATGCCTACGCAAAGCTGTGTAACTCGTTAGTTCCCGTGATTTCAGACACACGCAGTGGGCATCTTGGCCCGCTGGCAGGGTTGAGTGCCGGGATTGAACACCTACAAACCTCCTATGTATTGATGTGCCCTTGTGACAGCCCTTTTTTGCAAGCAGGGTTAGTAGATGCGTTGGTGCAGCAGTGTCAGGTGAACGATGCAGACATCGCTGTTGCTCATGACGGCGAAAGATTGCAACCCGTATTCTCGATCGTCAACATACGAGTGAAAGATTCTCTCGATGCTTTTCTCGATAGCGGTGAGCGCAAAATTGATCGATGGTTTCTCGCGCACAAATTGATCGAGGTAGACGCGCGTAATTTTTCTGATTCGTTTCGTAACATTAACACCGGAGAAGAGCTGCAGGCCGCAGAGCAGGAGATGCTCAAATGAGCGAAAAAATTGAAAGCCAAGCGTCATGTGACGACGCTATCGAGCCGCATTTATTGCCTGTGGCACAGGCTCGGTCTCGGCTTCTAGCAGCATTGGAGCCCATTGCAGATACTCAGGTTATTGGTTTGCGTGACGCCTTGGGACGCGTACTTGCCACTGATGTGATGTCGAGTATCGACGTGCCTTCGCAGGCAAATTCTGCCATGGATGGCTATGCCATAAACTCTTCTAGTGTGCCAGCCAGTGGTATTGTTCAATTGGAACTCAAAGGTACAGCTTGGGCAGGACAGCCTTTTGAAGGGGACGTGCAACACGGTCAGGCTGTGCGCATTTTCACTGGCGGTATTATGCCCGCTGGAAGCGATACCGTTGTTATTCAGGAACACGTAATAGCCAACGACTCTCATGTGTCAATAGATAGTGAAGTGGTGGCGGGCAAGAACGTTCGTCAAGCGGGCGAAGACGTACAACAGGGGCAGCTTGTTTTGTCCGCAGGCAAGCGGTTAGAGGCCGCTGACATTGGCGTGATTGCGTCTCTTGGTATCGCCCAAGTATCGGTTTGTCGAAAACTCAAAGTGGCATTTTTTACCACAGGTGATGAATTGGTGGCACTCGATGAGCACGTGCCAGTACAATCTCTAGAACCCGGCAAACTGTTCGACAGTAATCGTTATACGCTGGCTAGTCTCCTACAGGAAATGGGCGTTGACGCTATAGACTTGGGTATCGTTGGCGACAATGAAAACGAGACACGCAAAGCGCTCCAGCAAGCGGCTTCCATAGCGGATGTCGTTGTTAGTTCGGGCGGTGTTTCTGCAGGTGATGCCGATTTCGTAACGCGAGTTTTCCATGAGTTAGGCAACGTACATTTCTGGAAACTGGCTATGCGACCAGGGCGCCCTTTAGCGTTTGGAAAAGTGGGTGATGCTGCTTTTTTTGGGCTGCCTGGCAACCCAGTCGCCGTTATGGTGACTTTCCTTGAATTCGTAAAACCGGCGCTACGCCGCCTTTCTGGCATGCGCGACTTGGACACCTTAACTCTCTCTGCAGTGTGCCAATCAAAGCTTCGCAAATCTCTTGGTCGAGTAGAGTATCAGCGAGGCATCATGCGTGTGGACAATACGGGCTCTTTATTGGTTGAATCAACAGGTAAGCAGGGCGCAGGCCGTTTGAGCTCAATGAGTCAGGCTAATTGCCTTATCGTGATAGACGCCAGTGTGAGCGAAGTGAATCCGGGCGACACTGTAGGTGTGCAACCCTTTCGTGGGCTGCTAGGAGGCTAGGAGCCCGTCCAAGATCAGACTGCATTTTCACCACTTTACCTGCAACGCCTGAAGACCGTGGAAGTGGTAGGTATTCTGAAATTGTGGTTCCGCGGCGAGAGTTAAATCGGGCAGCCGTTGAAACAAAATTTGCACTGCAATGCGCAGTTCCATTTTTGCAAGCAACGCCCCGATACAATAATGAATTCCAGCGCCTAATGACAAGTGTGCAGGATCTGCTCGATCCGGCCTGAACGTGTTGGCTTCGCTAAATTTTTTTGGGCACCTGTTAGCTGCCGCCAACAGCAAGCCAATTTGCTCACCTTTTGCTATGCGCACATCACCCTGAAGGATAAGATCTGTTTGTGCGTATCGTGTGAACAAATGTAAAGGTGCCGCAAAGCGTAGAGCTTCTGCCACGATAGCGTCGGCGGATACATCGTCTTTCAATGCATTAAGTAATTGTGCTCGGCGCTCGCCTTCGAAGTGCCTAAGCAAAGTCGCTATCATGTTACCTAACTGATGCACCGTAGCCTCATGGCCTGCGTTGAGCAGCAATATTGAGACACAAATAATTTCATCGTCATTGATTGACTGTGCCTCGTCGCGGGCGGTAAGCATATGCGAGAGTAAGCCGTCATCAGGGTTACGGCGTTTTGATGCAATCATGTCCTTCAAGAACGCATAAAATTCGGCGGCGGCCGTATTGGCTGCTACCTCATCGTCATGTGATTGCGTCATAGTGTAGACCTTCACCATGGCATGCGACCAAGCTACCAATTGTGGGCCGGCCTCCTCGGGTATCCCTAGAACCCGAGTAATGACCCTGAGTGGAAGTGGAGTAGCGTAGTTTTCAAGTAACTCAACCGTGCCCACACCTTCAAATCGATTAATGCTGGCGTGAGCTATTTGTTTGATGAATGGCTCCATTGCATCGATCTGCCGAGAAACAAATGCCTTGTTCACTAATTTACGCAATTGCGTGTGAGTGGGTGGTTCCAAAGCCAGCAAGGAATAGCGCTCAGCTTTTGCAAATTCCCTGAGATGTGGTGGTGGGGGTGGCTGGTCATGGTCTTTTGGTGGTAATCGTGCAAACCGTCGATCTCGTAATGCTGCGCTTACCTCGTTATAATTCAGAAGGCACCAAAATCCGTAATTTTCCCAAAAAACTGGAGTATCAAGGCTGTGCCATTGTGAGTAGCGTACATACGGGTTTGCAACAAAATCTGCAGCCCGAGGATCCTGCTGAATTGTGTTTTGCAGCACTATTTTTGAGATCATAAGCCACCAGAGATCAAATTTGTGGGACGGTTCACGGATTCAGTTCCCGTGAAGACTATCGACATGGGTTACCTTGTTCGGTTCTTGCACGGTGATGCTATTCACCGGTCGTCCTTTTAATGAAACAGTTGTCTTAAACCTTGTGCTCTAGTCTTCCATGACTCAACGAATACTTTTTGTCGAGCAATCGGCCACCATGCGACATGTCATGGCAAAACACGCTGAATCCCTAGGCTTCACTGTGGATGCGTGTGAAGGCTTTGAGGAGGCAGTGAGCCTGCTTGATGTTCAGTTCCAACATTACGGTTCAGACTATAGCGCTATTCTCTATGGTTGGCCTACCACCTTTCAGGAGGACGCCAAGGCGTTCTCCCAGCAACTAGAGAGTCCAGAACACAGCGGTTTGCCAGTAGTGGTGATGTCAACGGACATGCGGGCAGAGACGCGGGCATGGGTAGCTGCCAGAGAGTCCAGCGAACTGCTTTCCTGGAAAAAATACTATGAGCTTGGTGATTTGCTCAAAACTCTAATTGATGAAGCGCCGGACAAGTTATTAGCACCGAAGGGTGACAACGAGCATCGAGATGTGCGCCTTCTCATTGTTGACGACTCTGCGACCATTCGGTACTCGCTCAAAGACCTATTCGAATCTCAGGGTTATGAGGTAACGCTAGCCGTTTCACACGCTGAAGCGATGTCGAAGGCAGAGTCGCAGATTTTTGACATCGCCATCTTGGATTTCTATCTTTCTGAGACAACGGGAGATATTTTGTGTCAGGAGCTTATTGCCAGTAAATTAACTGGCGACATTCTATGCACCATCCTTACAGGAACCTACAGTGATCACATCATTAAGCAAAGTCTTGACGCTGGTGCTGTTGAATGTATGTTCAAGAACGAGTCCAGTAGCTTGTTACTGGCCAGAATTGATGCCATAAGCCGGCTGACAAAGAAGACCAGACAGATTCGTACTGAGCATGTTCTGCTGGAAACAGTGCTGCAAAATATTGCTGGTGCCTTGATGCTCATCGGGCTTGATCAAAAAGTGATGTACGTTAACCCTCTAGCTGTGACCCAATTGAAACTGAAGAATGCGGATGCACTCATTGGTTATCCTTTGGAGCAATTGATGGGCGCAGTCACTGCCGCAAAAGAGGAGGCGCAGTTGCTTGAGGCTACCTGGCGCCTACCGAGCGGTGATCAGATCGATGTTGACTACCTGCACTCAAACACAGAGCTCAGCGGCATGAGTCTGGTGCGTTTCACTCGTCGTGTGGTCGCTATTGAACCTGATAATGTCACCGTTTTACAGCAAGACAACGACCCTGCGCGAGTGGTCAGACTTATTGTTGAGCAACATAAATTGCACGCGCAATCTGACACCCTGTTATTGGCTGCACAGTGTTATTTGCAGGAGTCTAAGGCAGCATCAAGGGATGGCAGTAAGAGCGATGAGGTGGATGGTCACGTCAGTTTGTTATTACTTGATGTGTTTGTACGTGATGGGCAGAACCCACTATCACCAGTGTCGTCAAATCCTCATCACGCTGAGCAAGTGCGTATCAAGCTGGAAACGCTACTGCCTCCAGAGAACAAATTTTGTGCTTTGAACAATAATCGGTATGCTTTTTTGTTTCGGCATAAGCAGCAGTCTCAAGCCTACTCAGTCACTCGAAAAGTGATGCAACGATGTCTTGAGTCATCTGGAAGCACTGGAGAGGCGCAAGGTTCAGCTCTAGCTTGCACAGGTAGTCTACTTAGTCTTACACAGAATTCAGCGCGCACTCTTGACGTTTTAGTACAGCACGCGATCACAGGCCTTGAACTGGTTAATAGCCGTGGTACTGATCAGGCTATTTTGCTAGATGTTCGTCGGCTGCTAAATGCCTATCCAGCCTAAGGGTTCTGCTGTCGTACCTGTGTGTGGTGCTTAGTTTCAACTCTTAACATGATGTGTGGTCTACACGTGTGTGGTTAATGTGTACCCGTTGAAAAAGCGGGTGGCATCGGCGATCTTCGGCTGTACGTGTATACGGTTTGAGCCGTCTAGAAAAGTTGTCCGAAGTGTTTGTGATGCCACCTGCTAAGAATATAGGGAGCAAAAATTGTTCCTGATAGTCCGTTTTTTAGATACAAATAGTGATTGTTCAGGTTCGTACTGCAATAACGATATCTCGCATAATGGCTTGATCGACACGATGTCTAAAGTCATTGCCCAGAGTGGGTTCATAAATAGTAAGCCCAGCGTTTTCAAGAAGGGGTATCAGCTCGGTTTTTTTCGCCAGATAGGTATTCCAGGCTAACCCCATTGCTCCACCAGATTTAAGTAATGTTGCCCACACGGGTACTGCTTGTTCCAGAAGTGATAACGGTGATTTGTTAAGCCCCTTCGTGGATTGACTGCCATGCTTGATACCGTACGGCAAATCTGCAACGATCAACTCAACGCTTTTTTTCTTAAAATGTTCTGCACTGTGAAGTGTGTCACCCAGAACAAATTCTATCTGTTGCACGGCACCCGCTTTATAAGATTCTTTATCCTCTCCAAGAGTAATCTGATGGCGATGAGATTGAGTCGTGTTGTCGCGCTTAAGCTCGATGGTTTTTGATTGATGCTTGAGTCTATTGTCTTTCAGCCAGCGATTGATGAACAAACCATACGTATCAAAATCGCGTCTGTCGATTTCTACACCCGCTACATCAAAACCGTACATGAGCGCCTGATTAAGGCTTGTGCCTCGGCCACAAAGCGGATCTAACAAGCGAATGTTGCGTGCCTCATCTTTATCGCTATAGGCCTCTGTTAAATAGTTTGACGCGAGCAGGGTGAGGTTGATTAGCAGTTTCGTAAATTGCTCGTTGGTTTTGCCTGCAAACTTTAAAATACTTAAAAGGTCATTTGGAAAACGATCAAGTCGCTTCAGGGTGATAGGAGTGAATTGCACATCCGAAGAACTGTCGTTAATTTTAAATAATGCGTACAGGCTGGATAAATTTGACAATAAGGCAATGCTTTTTGTACTTAATGGGTTGGCACTGAATGTCATGTACGGCACACTGCCAATGAGCACACTTTGCACATCGCTTATTGCAGCATCTGGCATAGCGTAGCTCAGGGCAGACAGTTCGGTATTGGCAATATGTTGAGCTGCAACGCGATAGACGCGGTTGACTGATGGTAGTAGCAGTACGGCATAGCGTTGGGTCATAAAGTGTGCTCAATGGCAAACAGAGTTTGCCGACAGTGGTAATGAAAAATACCTTTAGCGAACAAATCTAGGAGTTGTTAGAACTACCGCTGATGCTGGTTGCTGCTAATAACTATTGTCGTTCAACGATACTGGGTTAATGGGTGTTTTTAACGTACTGATAGCATCACTCAAACCATCGAGCGATAGAGGGAACATGCGGTTTTGCATTAGCTCCTGAGTCATTCGTACAGAAGGCGTGCTGTTCCACCATTGTTGCTCTTCCGGATTCAACCAGACGCAATGGGGAAACTCGTTTTGCAATCGTTTTAACCATAAAGCACCAGGCTCCTCATTCCAATGCTCTACGCTACCTCCGGGTACTGCAATCTCGTACGGGCTCATGGTGGCGTCGCCTACGATGATGAGCCTATGATCGCGGCCGTACAATCGCATTAATTCTGTTGTGCCTGTGCTCTGGGTGTGACGCCGTGCGTTACTCTGCCAAACGCGCTCATAGATAAAATTATGAAACCAGAAAGTGTCAAGTCGTTTGAATTCAGTTCTTGCAGCAGAAAACAGCATCTCGCAAATTTTTGCGTGATGATCCATCGAGCCACCAATGTCGATTAATAACAGCACCTTCATGGCGTTCTGGCGTTCAGCGCGCATGTGAATATCGAGCAGACCCGCATTTTTGGCCGTGGCGCGAATGGTGGTGTCAAGATCTAGCGAATCTGCTCGACCATCACGAGCAAGATGTCGTAGCTTGCGTAGCGCCATCTTAAAGTTACGGGTGCCCAGTTGGGTGTTGCCATCCAGATCCTTGTACTGACGTTTTTCCCAGACTTTTACCGCTTTGCCTTGGCGCTTTGCTGCGTCCCCGATGCGAATGCCTTCCGGATTGTATCCACTATGACCGAAGGGTGAAGTGCCACCAGTACCAATCCAGCGACTACCGCCGTGATGTTCTTCTTTCTGCTCTTGTAGCCGCTCGGCAAGGGTTTCCATCAATTTGTCCCAGCCACCTAAAGCTTCTACTTGTGCTTTTTGTTCTTCACTGAGGGCATCTTTTTCGAGTTGGCGAAGCCACTCGTCAGGGATGGGTGATTTCAATGAATCAATTAATTCGTTGAAGGCCTGTGTCTGACCACTCCAGTAAAGTGTAAAAACTTGATCGAACCGATCGTATAGTGCTTCGTTTTTGACTAACGCTAAACGCGCAAATGTATAGAACCGATCAATGTCCAGAGTGCCTAGGCCCATAGAGAGCCCACGCATAAGTAGTAGCCATTCACTGAGTGAGACGGTAATGCCAGCGGCACGTAATCTGTCATGAAAGTCGAGTAGCATCAGCGCCTGTTCTGCTGTTGCTTGTGCAAGAAGATCACGCGTTCAAACAGATGAATATCCTGCTCGTTTTTTAGCAGGGCGCCATGCATACGGGGCAGCACAGTGCGGATGTCTTCAGCACCTAGCGCCTCTGCTGGCAAATCGTCAGCGATGAGAAGTTTTAGCCAATCCAGTAGTTCAGAGGTTGACGGTTTTTTCTTCAAGCCTGGTACATCACGCAAATCAAAAAATACATCCATTGCCGCTTTCAATAAATTTTGCTTGATGTCTGGGAAATGTGATTCCACTATGCGCTGCATGGTGTCCCTGTCTGGAAAGCTAATATAGTGAAAGAAACAACGACGCAAAAAAGCATCAGGTAATTCCTTTTCGTTATTGCTAGTGATAATCACAAGCGGGCGTTTGCTGGCGCTAATGGTTTGCTTTGTCTCGTAAACATCGAAAGACATTTTGTCCAGTTCTTGTAGCAAATCGTTAGGGAATTCGATGTCTGCTTTGTCGATCTCATCGATGAGAACCACAGCTCGCTCAGTAGATTCGAAAGCCTCCCAGAGAACGCCTTTCACGATGTAGTTTGCTATGCTGGCCACTTTATCGTCGCCCAGCTGTGAGTCGCGCAGTCGTGATACCGCATCGTACTCGTACAGTCCTTGTTGGGCTCGAGTCGTTGACTTGATATGCCAACTGTACAGAGGAGCTTTCAGTCGTCGAGACACCTCATGTGCCAGTTCTGTTTTTCCAGTACCTGGCTCGCCTTTGATGAGCAATGGGCGTTCAAGTGTCAGCGCGGCATCGATCGCTATTTGCAGATCGTCGGTAGTGATGTAATTTGACATGTCAGTTAGTCGCGTTTGGCCAGCATGGGGCCAACATCTGCACCACCCAGCAAGTGCATATGAATGTGAGGTACTTCTTGGCGCCCGTGTTCTCTGCAATTGATAATCAATCGATAGCCGTTGGCTTCGATACCCTCGTCACGAGCGATTTTTCTGGCAACCGTTAGCATCCGACCCATAGCGGCCTCATCGTCTGCGGTGACATCGTCAACGGTGGGTATGTGCCGGTTTGGCACGATCAGCACATGGGTCGGCAATCTGGGAGTGATGTCGCGGAAAGCAGTTACCAGTTCATCCTGATAGAGCATGTCTGATGGCAGCTCCTTTCTGATAATCTTGCTGAAAATGGTCTCTTCAATCTTTCGATCTTCGCTCACAAGTAATCCTCAATCAGGGGGGGTAAGCGATTATACTGTGTACTCGTTTCAAACCTCGGATCTGCCTCGAATGGGAAACCGTCTTTCCAAGATATACACCCGAACTGGTGACAACGGTACCACCGGGCTAGGCGATGGAAGTCGCACCGAAAAAGACAGCACGCGAGTCGCCGCTTACGGCACGACAGACGAACTGAACTCAATTATCGGTTTGGTGCTGGCTCATGGGGTACCAAGCGAGGTACAGGCTGTTTTGAATGAAGTACAGCACCACTTATTCGATCTAGGTGGTGAATTGTGTATTCCAGGCCACCAAGCTATCCAGCAAACTCACATCGATTGGCTAGAGAGCACCTTGGACCATTTCAACGAGGAGCTGCCAGCGCTTAAAGATTTCATACTGCCGGGTGGCAGCATCGCTGCATCAAATTGCCATGTTGCGCGTACAGTATGTCGTCGAGCAGAACGTCTGGTTGTCACTTTACAGCACAGTGAAGATGTGCCGCCGTTCAGTATGAAATACCTCAATAGACTCTCAGATCTGTTATTCGTGATTGCCAGAGTAGTGGCCTTAACGGACGGAGGCAGCGAGGTGCTGTGGCAGAAGGACAGGGCACCTGTCGATCTTGGCGCTAAGTGAGCGACACCGTGTTCGCAAGTCCTAAGGCAGGCTCCCTTACCTGAAACTAATGATGCTCCGAGCAAAGCCAAGAAATAGACGGATTAACGTTGGCGGTGTAGCACTGTTATGTGCCTGCACAACTGCGCTTACCGGTTTTTCTGATTCTGAGTCTTTGCAGAATAAAGAGAGTGAGGGCGCCGGCAGCGTTGATGCTCCAGCTGAGCAAGCTAACACGGCCTCAGCGCTCCAGAATTCTACACAAAGCAACGCATCAGAGCCCCATAGTACTGCCTCAGAATTACTCCAAGTCGACTTTGGATATCCAGAATTCAACGACTTTCGGATTCGTCGCAAGCCTGTCAGTTATGCAGACAACACTATGTTGTCCAGTGTGGTTTCTGATCTCGATAGTGGCCTGTGGTTACCTTCGATGAGCTCAGAAGGCCTGAGTGGTGAGTTGAAAGCGCAGCCTGTTTACATTGGTGATTTTCGGGGAGTAGGCTTTCCGGATATCCGTACATACAAGAGAGCCAAACGCTCACCCTTCGACCCACCGGGGCTCTGGGCGCCGTTGGTGGCATGGCGTGATTTGCAAGGTGACCAGATAGGTAGCGAACCCATTGCTCGCGTCAGATGTATGGGGCTTTCACCGCAGGCGGTTGCCCAGCGCGCTGATCTCTATCTGGACACGATCTATCACTTGGCTGATCGCTACGATGTCGATCCACGGTTGATAAAAGCGGTTATTGCCGAAGAATCCTGTTTCGACGATAAAGCCTTGTCGGTTGTCGGTGCGCAGGGTCTTATGCAATTAATGCCTGAAACAGCCACTTGGCTTAAAGTGAGCGATCCGCTCGATGCGCAACAAAATCTCAAAGGTGGGGTTAGTTATCTGGCCTCTCTACAGAAACAATTTGGCAGCATTGAACTCGTGTTGGCTGCTTACAACGCAGGCCCTGGCAATGTGCGACGCTACGACGGCATCCCTCCCTTTGCAGAGACTCAGGCCTATGTGCGCAAGGTGCAGGCGAACTATCGACGCTATGAAGCAGCTCATCGCATGCTGAATCCGTTTGATGAGAGTGAGTTAGACGTAGGCAGTATTGAGTTCCAGTGATTAGTCTTTAGCGATTTACGGCAAACGGCAAACGGCAAACGGCGTGTGGCGTGCGGTGAACTTGTTTGATAGTTGATAAACTACCCGCCCCCTATGCTGACGTTGTGCTAATGAATGCTCTGACCATAAAAGGTCTTAAAAAAACTTACGGTGCTGATATGCAGGCACTCAAAGGTATTGATTTAGTCGTTCCCGAGGGTGATTTCTTTGCCTTGCTTGGACCCAATGGCGCCGGAAAATCCACCGCTATCGGAATCATCAGTTCACTGGTGAATAAAAGCGCGGGTAGTGTCAAGGTATTTGACTACGACATTGACCTGCAAAAAGAGGCCGCTAAAGCCAGCATTGGTCTGGTTCCTCAAGAATTCAACTTCAATGTATTCGAACCGGTGTTACCTACGGTTCTGAATGTTGCCGGTTATAACGGCATTCCTCGACCAGAGGCAATGCGACGTGCTGAATACTATCTAAAGAAGCTCGATTTATGGCATAAATGTAAATCTCCTGCACGTGAACTGTCAGGTGGTATGAAACGTCGTTTGATGATTGCTCGTGCATTAATGCATGAACCTAGATTGCTCATACTTGATGAGCCTACCGCGGGAGTAGATCTGGAAATTCGACGTTCGATGTGGGAATTTTTGACTGAACTCAACGAGCAGCATGGCACCACTATTATTCTTACAACACACTATCTGGAAGAGGCGGAGGCTTTGTGTCGCAACGTTGCCATCATTGACCATGGCGAGATAGTCGAGCAGGGCGCAGTTGCTCAACTGCTTAGCCGATCCATGCTAGAGACTTTCGTACTTGATACCCGTGGGCATCCCGAGCAAGCGCCTCAACTACCTCCCTTCAGTATCCGAGTGAGGGATGCTCAGCGGCTGGAGGTTGATGTGCCAAAAGGCGAGACAGTAAACGAACTATTCAAACTATTGACTGAGCAGGGTATTGAGGTCACCAGTTTGCGCAACAAGAGCAATCGATTGGAAGAGTTTTTCATACGTCTTGTTAGCCAAAAGGATTCGCAAGCCTCATGAGTATCGAGAACGAGAACAGCGTGCAAGAGACGATCGTTACAGTCCAAGGATCAGCTGAAGCAAGAGCTGAAGCCTCATCGTTTGCCAATGGTTATACGCGTGAACCGTTGAATCTTGTTGCCATTAATCGCATCGCTTTCAAAACAATAGTGCGTAAAGAGATACGACGGTTTACCCGAATCTGGATTCAGACCATCGTGCCGCCTTCAATAAATGCTGTGTTGTATATGCTCATTTTTGGTAGTCTTATTGGTTCTCGCATTAGCGATATGGGTGGCTTTCGGTATATTGATTTTATTGTGCCAGGCATCATCATGATGTCGGTGATTATTAATTCCTATGCCAATGTGGTCAGCTCTTTTTTCAGTTCAAAAATGCAGAACTACATTGAAGAACTGTTGGTCGCACCTGTTAGTAACCTGACTATTCTGGTTGGCTACGTGGTTGGTGGTATGGTGCGAGGACTGCTAGTTGGCTCTTTGGTAGCGGGGGTGTCACTTTTATTTTCCGATATCAATCCCGTGCATCCGTTTATTACTATAGCTGTGGCTGTACTCACGTCGATGATGTTTTCGCTGGGTGGTTTGATTAATGCGGTATTCGCCAAGTCTTTCGACGATATCTCGATAGTGCCAAACTTTATCCTGACGCCACTGACGTATCTTGGTGGCGTGTTCTACTCCATAAGTTTGCTCCCGCCATTTTGGCAAACGGCGTCGATGTTCAATCCAGTGCTGTACATGGTAAACGGATTCCGCTATGGCATATTGGGTACCAGCGACATACCTATCTGGACCAGTTTTTTAGTCATACTGCTCTTCATTGGTATTCTGGGCAGTCTAGCTATGTGGTTGTTGAATAAAGGCATTGGTATCAAGAGCTAAACACGAATGGCGCTGACTTAAGCTCGTGATACCCACGTAAGTGGGAATCCATGTAGCTATACACTTTAAATTCTCACCATTCGCTGGAATGACACTTCCTACTATTTTCGCTTAAGCACGTGCCATTGAGCTAAACGCTCGGTTTAATAAAGGCGTTCAAGTGCGTAAGTGCATCACAGCGTGTAGACTTGCGTCCATTCACACATCACGGGTTTGAGCTATGTGCTCCGCAAAGACAAAAAGCAAGCCAGGCACGGTTGGTACTCCAGCAACCATGGCAGATACCGCGGACAGGCATCTGCTGTATCAGGCTTCTGTTCAGAATCCAGATTTTGAACTGGATTTTATCGATAAAACGTTCAAGCAGATTCGTGGCAAAAAACCGTCGAGTATGCGCGAAGATTTTGCGGGCACAGCTATCTCGTCATGTCAATGGGTGCGCCGGCGCAAGTCAAATACGGCTATCGCAGTTGATTTTGACAAAGAGGTGCTAGATTGGAGCGAAAAGCACAATATCTCCACCTTAACTGAAGGCCAGAAGCAACGCCTTGAGTTAATTGAAGATGATGTCTTGAGAGTTAAGACTGACAAGGTTGACGTGCTGCAAGCCTACAATTTCAGCTATTGGTTTTTCCAAGAGCGCTCTACCATGCTCGAGTACTTTAAGCGGACGCGCGCGGCGCTTAAAGATGATGGTTTGTTGTTTCTAGATGTTTTTGGTGGATCGGAATGCTACCAGACGCAAAAAGAGAAACGTAAGGTAGATGGTTTTAAGTATATCTGGGAGCAAGCGGAGTTCAACGCTATTACTAACGAACTCACATGCCACATACACTTTCATTTCCCTGACAAATCCAAGATCAAGAAAGCGTTCACCTACACTTGGCGAGTGTGGGGCGCGCGTGAATTACGCGAAATTCTGGCCGAAGCTGGCTACAGCCAAAGCGTGGTTTATAGACAAAAATTTGATGATAAAACCGATGAAGCACTAGATGAGTACGTGGCCACAGACCAAGCTGAAGACTACGCCTGCTGGTTGGGTTACATCATTGCCTATCCGTGATTAGAGCTGTAAGCAATTAGTTACAAGCTATGGAACTAACAACACAGTCTTCTTGCTCAGCTTGTGCCTTGTGCAAAATGCAGCTGAACCCGCGCACCGCCTGTTGGCACTCTGGATAGCTCTAGGGTGCCTCCATAGGCGTGCATTATCTGATTAGCAGCAGCCAGACCGATGCCTTGGCCTAACGTTTGAGTATCGGCTCTAACGCCACGCTGCAAAAATTGCTCTAAATCGCCTTCTGGCCAACCCGGGCCATTGTCCTCAATGCTGAGGACGTTACCAGACAGGGGGAGGGGAATGTGGACTTGAGTAGCGCCATACTTACAGGCATTCTCTAACAAGTTGCCAAGCACCTCCATTAAGTCGGCCTGATCAATACGCGCTGCGAATTTATCATCAAGCTCTATCTTGAAGTGAACAGTGGCCGTATCGTAGAGTTTGCTCAGTGACTGGGTTAGACGGTCTATAACTGGACGCACTTGAATTGATGGAGATAAGTAGCGAGCACTTCTTATGGTTGCTCGCTCTGCATAGCGTTCTAGCGAGCTCTTCATTAATTGCGTTTGTTGCAGGATGCTGTCACCTGATTGCGAATCTTTTTCGCCGATGTTCTGTAACACTGATAGAGGTGTTTTCAGATTATGGCTCAAGTCGCCCAGCAAATTGCGGTATTGCTCATGACGGGTTCTCTCGGTGGCTAATAAGGCATTGAGTCCACCGGTGAGTGGTTTCAACTCCTTGGGTACCTCATCGCTCAGCGCGTCTCTACTGCCTTGTTCAATTTCATTTATTTCCTGACTGATAGCACGCAGTGGTCGCAACGAAATACGCAGCATGAGAAATTGCACTAAAGGCAGGATTGGTGCTGTTGCTAATAATGCAAGCCAGAGTACTCGGTCAAAGCGTGCAAGTTGGCTGCTCAAGCCTTCGACATTTTCTGCCACATGGACAATGAATGGGAGTTCTTCGCCACCTGCCAGCTCCCAGGCAATCACGTATTGAACGCGTAGCAATTCTATACCGCTATGCCCCATGACTTTCTCGAACATCCAGTCGTTGATTGGGCGGATAGTTGTTTTCGGCAGTGGCTCAATCGTTGAATTGCTTTGCCACAGAGTCGAGCGATCGTTACTGATGATTTCAGCGTACAAGTTCGCATTAAAACTATTGAGATCTTCATCGGGCAATATGGCTGAAGCGACCGATAAGTTGGCATTTTCATCGATGTCTGTTGCACCAAGAATACCGTAAACAACACCTTTTAAAGCATCAAAGCGGGCGGCCTCTGCTCGCTTGTGGACAGACCAAGAGATGGACAATGCCAGCAGTGTGATAAAGACGGCAATGAATATACAGGTGCCAATGATCAGTCGAGAGGTAATTGACTGCATTAGCTACAGCGACTTCGCAGGCACGTGCGAGGCAATTCAGGGTTACTCACTGCTACTGCGCTCAAGTGCTAGCCGATAGCCACGGCCACGCAGTGTTTCAATTGGATTTAACGTTTTGTCTTTGTCTAATTTTTGGCGTAATCTGCGAATAAATACTTCCAGAATGTTTGGGTCACGATCGGTGTCTTCGTCGTACAGATGATCAAGTAATGTAGCTTTGCTAATAACGTCACCACCGTGAGTCGCAAGATAAGCAAGAACTCGATATTCATAGGCAGTGAGTTCAACTGGCAGATCATCGACTTTTACCTGCTGTGCTCGGGTATCAATGCTGAGTCTGTCAAATTTCAGTACCGATTCGCTCCAGCCACCAGTTCGTCGGAGTAGGGCGCGGGTACGCGCCAGAAGTTCTTCCATGTGAAAGGGTTTAGTGAGGTAGTCGTCAGCTCCAGCCTCGAGACCATCAACCTTATCCTGCCAAGTATCTCGTGCAGTTAGGATCAGTACGGGGTAGTTGTGATTCTTTTTGCGCAAATTCTGAATGAGTGACAAGCCGTCGCGCTCGGGCAAGCCAAGATCAACGATGGCCAAGTCTATTGGCATGTTTTCCGCCAGATACAAACCTTCTACGCCGTCCGCCGCTTGATCTATCGCGAATCCCTGTTCTCGTAGTGCACTAACAAGTTGCTCTCGCAAGGTGGGTTCGTCTTCTACGATAAGTGCGCGCATGACTATGAACCCGTGTGGACGCGAATGCGTTGTGTGTTGGTGGTCAACTACCTTTGCAAAGGTAGTTGGTGAAGGCGGTATGCAAGAATAGTGGTCAAAGAGCTGGTAGCCAAAAAATAGGTGGTTAGCCGAGTTACCTGTATCAGCTCCGCGGGATACGGATAACGCGCACTCGGCCATTCTTGATTAGTTTTACGGCAAAAACGAGTTTGCCATTACTGGTGGTTTCTCTGGATACACTCAGAACTTCTCCGGAGCCACCGTTCTGCTTTATTGCTTGAGAAGCCGCCTGTTTGGCATTACTTGCCCCGTCTGCATAGACTGAGCTTGATGCCGAGACGCAAGCTAACATCACCAGTAGCCCGCACACTCTGGCTACTGATTTAACAACGTTAGTGACTTGGTGCAACGACATAAAGAGTTCCTATTGTCTGGCAGGAGCGACTGACACTTGCAGTTCTATCTGTCTGCCAGGATCGCGTCGCGTACGAGTCTGAAATGTACGGCCTTTGTACCGGTAGGTTACATCATAGTGTTGGATGCGTTGCTCAACTCGCGACAGCGGCACATCTTTACACCGCTGCACTTCGTAGCTTTCGTAGATAGGCGCTCCACGCCTTTGAACTGACTGGTTTCGCACACGCCTGTCGCGTGTGTAGTTGCTACTAGCGTTGCTACCTACCGCACCACCGATGATTGCGCCTGCAATGGTGGCTCCTGTGCGCGAGCCACTGTTACGTCCACGGGCAATCTGATTGCCGATAACACCGCCAACGAGTCCACCAACGATGGTTGAGTTTGAATTTGATTGGCGACGCTCATTTGACTGATAGCGACCATAACGTGGTGCCTCGTACCCAATGATTTTTGTTTGAGTCTCCGTCCAGCACTCCTGACGAGGCTGTCGTGTGCGCGCGTTTTTGTACACCGGCTGAACATCAATGACATCTGCGTACTCAGTGAAGCGTTCAGTGGCAACCTGCCGATCGTTATAGCGATCAGTGGTAACACGACGATCGGCTGCGCTGGCGACACTTGCGCCAAGCGCCAAACTGAACGTTAACGACAATGCCAGTACTGGCAGTAACGTTGTCTGATTGATCGAGATTTTCATATTTCAATCCTGTTTATCTTCTGGTTGATGCTCGCACTGCATGCTGTTATCGGACAGATGCTTGCATCATCTTAAAACACAGATTAATCGCATGGCCCTGAATGTTAGCTGAATGGCACGATCGAAATGTGTTGGTTTAAGCTCAGATGTTGTCCAGTCTTCACAGGCTGGGTGATAAATTGTGAATTAGTTCACGGCAGCTATACCGGCTTTGTCTTCGAGCGGTGTAATTTGCGTCAGCAAGCCAAAACGTGGATTATCAATGTAGTGCAGCTCGCCACTGCGCATTTTGCGATCCTGCACCAACCGGAAACTTTGATTGGTTTCGGCGTCTGTGAAGCTCAATTGTGTGCTCATGTGTAAAAATCGACCTAGCCGAACTGTGATGCTGCCGTTCAACGTTCTCGTTTCTACTGCATCGGACATATTAAAGGTCGGGTTGGCAGCAGCAGGATAAAATTCTGTGTCAGCGCTGCGATCGTCTGCAAGGTATACGGGGATCGGATCGCCAAGCGCAATTCTTACTGGTATCGCGTTGTCAACATCAAGCCCAGGTTGTCTCCATGAGAGGTGGCGTAAGAGCCTATAGCGACCTGATGCGGCCACAGAGGCGGCTTTTTCGGTCAGTTTTAGATTTTGTTCCACAGGTAAAAACCCTTGAGCCACGGCGCTTTCAGAGCCTATCTGCAGGCTATTATCACTGTTTGGATAAAACAAGCCTCCAGCTGTCAGGTTCGCTCCTGCTACTGTCTCGAAAATGACTACTTCAATCAAATAGTCTTTTGCCTGGGCTGTGTTCACACCTAGCAATAATGCGAATGTTAACAACGCTGCGGGAATGCGGTGCTTCTTTGTCATGAGTGATGTTTCGCGTTTAAACTCGAAAGGTGCCTTATTCTACGATGAATCTGCAGAGGTTCCTTGTTTTTCCGGTCTTCTGTGAGTTTAATGGTCTGAGAGGAGGAGCGATGCTTCCAGAATTCCTTGAGTGGTTTGACGAGGAAAATGACAACAGCTCTAGTATTGCTCAGAGTTCTGTATAAGAGGTCAAGCGGTAAGAATGAGTTCACGCTCAATTCATTATTGATCACAGTGCAGCTCTTAGCTTGCAGCGCGAAAGGCTGTTTTGGCCTTGGAAAATGTAGCGGCGATTTGCTGAAATTCATCTTGCAACTCCATAAACGCCTCAACAATATCGGGGTCGAAATGGGTTCCTCGTCCCTCGATAATGATGTCCCGTGCTTTCTCGTGAGTGAATGCCTTTTTATAGACACGTTCGCTGATTAAGGCATCGTACACATCAGCCAGTGCCATCAACCTACCAGAGATGGGAATGTCCTCACCACGCAGATTTCTTGGGTATCCACTGCCATCCCATTTTTCGTGATGGGTTTCCATGATTTCACAAGACACGCTCAGAAATGAATTACTGCCAAGCTGCTCTCTGGCTGACTGAAGGGCCTGTGATCCAATCATCGGATGCTGTTGCATGATTTTATATTCTTCATCGTTTAGAGGCCCGGGTTTGAGCAATATAGCATCTGGAATTCCGACTTTACCGGCATCATGGAGTGGTGCGGATTTAACGATAAGCTCGACCTGAGCGTCTGTCAGGTATGCGCTGAATCGTGGGTGTGATTTTAGATGCTCCGCCAGAATGGCCACGTATTTCTGAGTGCGCAAGATATGCGCACCCGTTTCGTTGTCTCTAGTTTCTGCCAAAGAAGATAATGCAAGTATGGTGGCATCACGCACTTTGGTGAGTTCGAAAGTTTGTGTTTGTAATGATGCGATGGTGTGGTTAGTGTTTTTTGCAATTAGCCCGAACTCGTCGTTACTGGCAACAGGTACGCGGGCCGACAACTCGCCTTTGGCAACTTGCATGAGTATGTTGCGCTGAGAATTGAGTAGCACCTGAAGATTCAAACCGAACTTCGAGATAATTTTTAATAGGTAGGTCAGCACCACTGCCAAAACGAAAGTGATCTCTAGCGCAACATGTATTGCGGCTTTTGTAAGATCTGCATCACTGGCTAGAGAGGTGATGTAAGCCAGATCTTTCAACACGACCAGTAAAATGACGCTTCCGAGGATAACCATAGACACGCAAGCGAATACGCTAAATTTTCTGGTCAAAGGAAAAGGGGCTTTATCAAGTATTATTTGGTCGCCAGATGCACTGATTAATGTGAACAAATTGTGTTCGCGATGCAACGCTAAATGACAGGCGATGAAGAATCCCATCACGCCCATCCCAAAAACAACTTTAAATCCACTGACTAGAGGAAATTGATGAACAAGTGCGTTGAATGTTGCTAAAGCAATACCCCCAAATATAAATAGCAAAAAGTCAATTTGGAACTGTGTTTTTACTCTGTTGTTAAGCGCTCTGCTATCCAGCCAAGCTCCAAGCTGAAGTCTGATGCAATACAAAGCCCCTATTGTTAGAAATATAGGCACTGTCAGTTGAAAAACAGACAGAGACTCCAAAAACGGGCAAACCTGAGCTCCATAGATCGCGAGAAGTACACTGCTAGTGCCGTAGTGGATGGAGGTGATTTTTCGAAAATTCATAGGGTCTGCTTCAGCGTCATTTTTGACCATGTTCCCACATGGCATTCGACTATCGGCCGACTGCTTGTCCACCTTGATTTTATGCGGAAGAGAGCTGAAAGTGACGTCGTGTAGCGATTTATTCTATTTTGGCAGCTGTTCTATGCCGACGTGTTGTTTTTGTGAAACAGTTTGTAAAATACTTCACAAGTTG
>JALZWO010000143.1 GCA_023300375.1 Granulosicoccus sp.
ACAATGCATTGCGCAACAATGCCTTGCAAGCAATCGTGCAACTGCTCTTCATCCATCGCCATTAGTGCTTCGTGTGTGCTGGTCTTTTTCCAGAACTCCTCTAACGCCGCATGCAATAGCGTGCCGTGCTGACGAGGATCAAGCCCCATACCGACCTCTTCCAATGGCCGAACACCCAGTCGATGTAGTACAAATGCCTTGAAGGGACATAACGCCTGATTTTCAAACAACCTTGCTCCTCCGCGCATCTTAGTACCAGCCTCAAGGGAAGGGCCGTAAAAATCATCAACCAATTCGCAGCTCAAGGCGTTATTCATCACCTTCAATGGATCTGCAGGTTCCACCAGCTGAAGAAATCGTTCAAGAATAGGCTCTGCCAAGACTTCACTTGAGCTCACACTTTGGACAATAGGCAATGAGGCTCTAGACACCTCATTACCCTCGCGAGTCTGCACACTACTGGCAAAAACCAAAGGTGCCTGCGACGCCCACAACGCGAATTCTTTTTCTGCCAACTCTAGGCGCAATACGGCGGAGCTTGCTGGGATAGCGCAGGCTTTCTGCTGCTGAATAGACAAAAAGGCACTAGGCGATCCAATCGGCGGCCACTGCGTGCTGTCCAAACCTGCGATCCATAAGCAATCAAAAGGCAAGCCATGACTTTCAAGACGCCCCATCACCTGAATGGGTGCTGTGACCGATTCCACTTGAAACACACGCTCTTTGGCTAGCGAGGTTAATTGCCCTAATGCAGCAGCAAAGCTGACGGTACGACCTTGGTCGAGCAACTGCATATCATCTAAGCATTCGTGCCAGGCGCTAAATCCTTGATGCTCAACACTATCACGCGACTTACCAGGCCAGCCAAGTAGACCTAACCACTGACTAAACCGGCTTGCCCAGTCGGTCAAATGAGTATTACCCATACGCCTTTTCGTTGCCAATTGCTTTAGCACAGGCCCCAGACGACTACCTTTGTCTAACTCTTCCGTGAACTGCTGTAACGACAAGCTACTGATACGCTTGTCGCGCCAGCGTCGGTCCTGCTGCTCTCGTCGCCGCTCTTCAGCTGCCGCCCCTTTCCAGTAAGGGCTCAACAACACGGCACTGATATCACTGCCGCTTATTGATGAACCGGTGAGCTGCAATAATTTTAAAGCTGCGGCCACCACCGGTTGCTCAGACAGAGCGCTGCCCAAAGAGATCTCGAATGCAGGGACATGAGCGACGATCTCACTCGGCGACATAGCCGGGTAGAAAACACGTTCAAATGCGCGCACCACAGCATCACGCCTAGAGGCAAGATCAGGAATGACCAACCCTAAAGATTGCTGCGCATTGTGCTCAAGTTCGGCACGCATATGTGTGGCAATAGCCAACAGTTCCGCATCATCATCTTCATGCTGCACGTCATGCACTACAGCCGTGGCTATCGGTTGATGCTTGTGCACGGTGACTCCGTAAGACTCAACGCGCTCAACTAGCTCTTGCAGTTGCGCTGGCAACTGAATATAACCATCCAAAATAATGCACTCAGGTAACAACGCAGCACGTTGCTCATCTGTTGCCTGATTTAAAATTTGCAAAATTTCACACGGCAACAGTGAGTCGTCAACACCTTGCCGTTTTTCAAGCCAGGCGGTATAGCGTTTCATCCAGCGTTGCCAAGTAAATTGATCCGTCGATAGGTAGTGATCTTCTTGGTTATGGCACTGCCAAGCGCAAGACAAGTCCCACGCCGAAAGAGCCTCACGAGTTGCCCCTGCTGGGTCGAGCAACTGTACCGAATCATCGGCATCGATAAAGTGGTGCCAGGCCTGCTGCACCACCAAGGGTGGCACTAATGAGCGGGCCGTCAATCCCAGGCCAAGCGCTTGCCGGTGTAACGATGTCATCCAGCCTCTAAAAGGCAAAATAGCTGGTGTTTCCCACCAGACGCTGCCCGATGCTAATTGCCACTCCTGATATTGCTCTTCATGATACCGACACAATCGTTGATTGACGGTGAGCAACACAGCGCCCTCACTAATCTGCTTGCTCCATTGACTCACGGCGTGCATTACTCCTCAGCTCAAGCATGTTGTGCTCAATGTTACACCGGTTGTGAACGCTAGCTGCGATACAATGATCCCACATCTCTAATTCGGAACGTGCAATGTCAAACAGCCCTATTCTCGTTACTGGTGGCGCCGGCTACATCGGCAGCCATGTGGTCAAATTACTGGGCGAACGCGGGGAATCGGTCGTTGTACTCGATGACTTGTCCACCGGCAACGCCGAGGCGGTGCTGCACGGCGAGCTTGTACAGGGCAAAACCGGCGATATTGAATTGGTCAGCAAGCTCATTGCCGACAAGGGCATAGACACAGTCATGCATTTCGCAGCACATACAATCGTACCGGAAAGTGTTGAAAATCCACTCAAATATTACGCAAACAACACCTGCAGTACTCGCAACCTTTTACAGGCCTGTCAGGACAATAAGGTTAAAAATGTTATTTTTTCCTCAACGGCTGCCACCTACGGCGTGCCTGATGATTCAGTAACCGCCTGCCATGAGGAGCTACCAACAGCACCCATCAACGCATACGGCATGAGCAAGTTGATGTCAGAGGCTATGTTGCGTGATTTAAGTGCGGCCACCGATTTAAAGCATGTCGTTTTACGCTACTTCAACGTAGCAGGCTGCGACCCTGATGGGCGTATCGGACAATCAACAAAAAATGCCACCTTACTGATCAAGGTGGCCGCCGAAGTCGCTGTAGGTAAGCGTGAACAACTCTATGTTTTTGGCACTGACTACCCCACAGCAGACGGCACTGGCGTAAGAGACTACATCCACGTCACCGACTTAGGGCTTGCACACATATCGGCATTGGATTACTTACGCAATGGCGGTGAATCAACACTAATGAACTGCGGCTACGGACACGGCTTCAGCGTGCGCCAAGTGATCGAATCGGTTGAACGCATCAGCGGTAAAAAACTCAAAGTGATAGAAGAGCCACGCAGGGCTGGTGATCCACCTGCGCTTATCGCCAAAGTCGATAAAATTCATAACACGTTAGATTGGAAACCACAGTTCGATGATCTTGACACTATCGTGCGCACATCACTGGAGTGGGAACACACGTTGATGAAACGCCAGCACAATAAACCAAGCTAGAAAAATAGCGTTTGCGGGATACGTCATTCCCATCTGGGACACGTCATTCCCGCGAAGGCGGGAATCTACAGTGGTAGCACTAAGGATCCCCACCGTCGTGGGGATGACGATTCGATTCGTTGAGACCACACTCAAGCTTGTGGGAACGACAGCTTCATTGCGCAAAAAGCCTTCTAATAAAAGCTCAATGCAAGTCTGTTACAGGTCGATATCGACTTTCAGATCATCACTAGCTGAGAGTCTGGCCACCAGCATATCGGCGATAAACCGGTAATAATGCAAGTGCACTTTGGGTGGTAGCTTTCCCAGTGCCTCGGTATTGAACTCAAGTGCACAGGTTGCGCTCGCTGCGACGTAATCGCGTGGCTCAGCTATACCATTGATAAAACCTGTTTCGCCAATACAATCGCCGGCAGTAAACACAGCTGACAGTCGATTATCGCTGCTGCATTTAACGACGCCGTCTGTAATCACTAATAAGCGTCTCTCTTTGTCCCCTGTGTTGATCAGTGCATCACCTGCAGAGTACGTTCGAACCGTTACTTTTTCGAGTAACAGCGCTACCTCTACTTCTGAGAATGATTGAAAGAAAGATTGATTGCGAAGCTGACGTATGATGCGGCGCTGAGGCAATGGTCGCCCTTCCACCGCCTTATAGCTTTTCACGAACGGATAAAGCGCTTTCGCCATGCTCGCGCCGCTCTGGAATCTGCGTGACGGCTTTTTCTCCAGCGCTCGGGCGACCACGTCCGCCAATGAATCAGGAAAATCTGGTCGAAGATCGGTCAGCCTTGGCGCTGTCTTTTGAACAACGGTACGAAACAGATCCTTAACCTTCTTTGCCTTGAACAGCTGACGCCCTGTCAGTAGTTCAAACAGCACGGTTGCTAGAGAATAAAAGTCGCTTTGCTCCGATAGATCACGGCCAAGTATCTGCTCTGGTGACATGTAGTTGGGCGTACCCAAGGTGGGACCTTCTTTTTTCAATGCAGCATCGTCTGTCAGACCCACAGCAATTCCAAAATCGAGCAACTTCACACTACCGTCGTACGCCAGCATAATGTTGGCAGGCTTTATATCTCGGTGCAATATGCCTTGCTTGTGTGAATAGTCTAGTGCGTGGCAGCAATCGATAATGATGCGCAACGTCTCACCCACCGACAAGAGTGTCTTGCCTTTGCCATATTCTTTAAGTGACTTGCCTTCAACGGCTTCCATCACCAGGTAGTTGAGGTCTTCGAACTGACCTGCATCGTAGACGGTAACGATGTTCGGATGAGTGAGCTTGCCTGCCGCAACAATTTCAGTTTGATAGGCTCGCTGCGCACCTGGAACCTTGCCTGTTGACACATGCGCCTCGCCGATGGGCGATAGTTTGACCGCAACCTCCCGGCCTAACAGGTTGTCCAACGACTGATGCACGACGCCGCAGGTACCAGAACCAATGCGCCGACCGATGGTATACCGACCAATCTGCCCTGGAACAACGATTTCAAGCGGCTTGATCGTTAATGGTGGTTTGTTAGCCGTCTCGGGTTGGGCAGTGGTATTGCCCGGAGAGGCTAACTTCGCGCTTTCACCGTTACCACCTGTCACAGCATTGGCAGAGGCATTGGAACCTGATGCAGGCTGGTGTGCATCGGGCTCTCCGTCAGAGCGCCTGCCGCCCGATCGCTTTATCGACGCTGGCCAGACCGGCTTCACGGAACCGCTTTGATTGTGGGGCTCAAGGTGATCATCTACATCGTGCTCCTTGTCGAAGGCTTCGTCAGCTGCGCGTTGCGCAGGGGTGCCGCTGCCAACAATGCGCGTATCCCTTCCAGCATGGACCCGCTTTGCAAGCTTTGACGGATTAATTTGACGAGAGCGAACCGACACGTTAGCGTATTCTCTAAGTAACAGTTACATAAAAAAGATGTGCGAATCATATCACTCTCTTACGTTACCTCACGCACCAACCTGACCAACCCACGCAAAAAACCATGGCGTGTTCAGTGACGATAGATTGGCATCTGTGGGTGAGGGCATAGGCAGTACTGAAGAAATGAGCGTTGACAGAAAATAGAAGTAAACAAATGCCA